>NZXA02000007.1 GCA_002697665.2 bacterium | reverse complement strand
ATACTTTAAAAATTTATTAATTTTTTTTTCAAGATACTTATTTTCAATATCAAAAGAAGATATTTCATTGATCTTTAACTTTTCTATTAAACTCTCAAGTCTGGAAAAGAAATTTTCTGATTTATTATCATCGAGCTTATAATAATTAATATTATATTTTTTATTAATTAAATTTTCTTTAAAAGATCTCATGGAGGAGAGCAAAAATAATAATTTTTTTTTATGATAATTAAACTTTGAACACATCTGCATGCTCTCACACATGAAAAAAAAATGATCATTTTTATACTTTTTAAACTCTAATTCTGGAAACAAATGATTACCAAATACCAAGAAAAGCTTCATGAACTTATTATAAATAAAAAATTTTTTTTAAAAATTAAATGATTAGCCAGAATACTCTACAAAATTCCTGGGTGTTTCAAAAAGTTTAATGCTTAGTTTTAATTTTTTATCAATCTTTTCTCTCAAAATATTCCATATAACAACCGCAATGTTCTCAGCAGTAGGTATTAAATTCTTAAATTCAGTAGTATCAAGATTTAAATTCTTATGATCAAATTTTTTACAAATATTCTCTTCAATTATGTTACTAAGAACTTTCATATCTACTAAATATCCAGATTCTGGATCAATTTCTCCTTTAACCGTTACCTCAAGATCATAATTATGCCCATGATAATTTTTATTATTACATAATCCATAAAAATTATTATTTTTCTCATCACTCCATTCGTTATTATGAAGTCTGTGAGCAGCATTAAAGTGTGATTTTCTAGTAACTGATATCATCTTTGTAATAATTCTATTTTATATCCATCTGGATCTTGAACAAAAGCTAAAATTGAATTACTTCCTTTCATTGGACCAGGTTCTCTACTTATGATACCACCCTTTAATTTTATTTCATCGCAAATTTTGTATATATCATTTACCCCAATTGCAATATGACCAAATGCTGATCCAATATCATATGAATTAACACCCCAATTATAAGTTAATTCTAAAAATGGCTCTTTATCATCTTCTTTGACGGACAGGAAAGCCAAAGTGAATTTACCATGTGGATATTCTGTTTTTCTAACTAATTTTAACCCAATAATGTCTGTATAAAATTTAATGGATTTCTCTAAATCACCAACTCTCAACATTGTATGCAAGTAGTTCATATCAAAATTTTAATTTATCGAATGAATGAAGTAAAGTTATAAATATGAGTTCATTATATAGCTGTAAAAAACTTATTAAATATTTTTATAAAACAAAAGTTTTCGAAAATATATCTTTTGATATAGAAAAAAATTCTATTTTTCAAATAAAAGGTCAAAATGGAACCGGCAAGACCACTCTTCTTAAAATTATTGCAGGCCTTGATACAGATTTTGAAGGAAATGTCCTTTATAAAGATTCAAAGCTATTCAACGACAAAGCCTCATATTTAAAAGAAGTATTTTTTCTGTCTGCTATTCCTTCATTTTATGAAGATCTTACGGTTGATGAAAACTTTAATTTTCTAAATAATTTTTATGATATTAATATGAACAAAACTAAAAATAATCTGTTTNACTGTGAATCAATCAAAGACAAAAAAATTAAAAACCTATCGGACGGGCAAAGAAAAAAAATTCAATTATCATTTGCTATTGCAATAAATCCAAATGTATTCATTTTCGACGAACCTTTTAATTTTCTTGATGTTGAAAGTCGAAATGAACTATCTAATTATTTCACAAACTTAAAAAATAATAATAAAACAATACTTTTTTCCGATAATTCACAAGTTTCACATGAGTTTACAATATCAGATATGGTTAATTTAGATAATGTTTAAAATACTAAAAATTATTTTTTTTAAAGATGTTTTGATTGAAATGAGGGATAAAGGTAATTTTTATTATATAATTATATTAAGTGCCGTATTCAGCTTAGTTTTCACTTCATACTTAGATGAAAAATATATTTTATTCTCNTTTTATATAACGTTATTGATTACAAGCATGCTGGTNAATCAAAGAATATCGAGACAAGAATTAGGAAAGAATGANGAATTGATTGTGTTTAGTTTACCATTTGATTTATCNATCTTTTGCATTGCCAAAATAATATTTAATTTTTTTATTTTTATTATTCAAGCAATATTACTTATATTTTTATATAATTTATTTTCAAATTCTTATTATATTGAATTTAATTATAATTTTATTTTTTTTACAATCATATATATTCTAGGTCTATCAATTTTCTTTACTTGTTTCTCTTTAATGCTTGAAAGAATTAAAGGCGAAGGACAGTTTATGTTCATAACTATTTTACCCCTAGTTGTCCCCTTTTTATTCCTTTCTTTTAATACATTAAATCAATTATATTATTATCAATTCAATGAATTTATTAAATTATTTAATTTTCAGCTTTTAATTGCTTTCGATATACTTTTATTTGCTGTTTGCCCAATTTTATTCAGTTATGCTTTGAGGAGGTAATTTTTAATGTTTGTTAGAATATCTTATCTTGTTTTATTTTTATCAATGCCTTTCGCAATTTATCTAAATTATCTTTATGCACCAACNGAAAAAATTATGGGTGATGTTCAAAGAATTTTTTATTTCCATATGGGATATGTATTGGTTTTTACTTTAGCTTTTTTTATGAATTTATTATATTCAATACGTTTTTTGATAAATTCTGATAAAACTTTTTCATTTAAAGCATATTGTCACGCAGAAATAGGAGTATTATTCACTTTTTTAACAATTGTCTCAGGAATGTTTTGGGCAAAGCCTGTTTGGGGTACTTGGTGGACTTGGGATCCACAGCTAACTACTACATTTATATTGTTGGTATTGTATGGTAGCTATCTTGTTTTTTACAAATTTGCTTTAAAATCAAATGTGCCAAAATATGCATCAATTTTTGCAATAATTAGCTTTATTGACTTACCAATAGTTTATATTTCTGTGAGAGTTATGAGGGGTATCTCGCCAGTTGTTTTTGGGGGCGATGGGGGAGGAATATCGGACAAAATGATGGATACCCTCCTAATAACTTTATTAGCTTTTCTGAGTTTATATATTGTATTGGCTGATATGAGATTAAAACTAGATAAAACCTAAATGATTGTTAAAATATAATCATGATCATTGTTATTGATTCTTTAAAATACCTTTTCTATTCTCAAGTTGCATGTTGGATTATATTGTTCGCTTATATTTTTTACATTAATAGGAAGATCAATAAATCAAGGAATAAATAATAATGAAACCAAAAATTAAGCTAAGAATATTGACTTTTGTCATTATAGCTTTTTTTTCTTTCTTAATTTTTAAGGCAGTTGATTCATCACTAGTTTATTATTTAACAGTTAATGAAGCTTTAGAAAAAAACAGAGACTTTCCAAAGTATAAACAATTAAGGATTTTGGGAATTGTTAAAGAGGGCTCAATAATAAACAACCTGGATGGTTCTATTGTTTTTGAGATAGAGGAATCAGGTAAAACAATTAAAGTTAAATACAAAGGTATAATCCCTGATATCTTTGCTGATGGCGTGGAAGCGGTGGTTGAAGGAGACTTTAAAGACTCTGTATTTAGAGCGGATAAATTATTTGCAAAATGTCCTACTAAATATGAAGACGAAGAATATAAAAAGGAGCAAAGTTGATTAATATAATCGGAGATAATCTTATTTTTATAAGTTTTCTTTTTATTTTATTATCTTTTTTATCATATAGCTTTTCATTTTATAAAAAAAACAGTTTATTTTCGGAATTAGGCAAGCGTTCACTATCTATTGTTTTGATAATTCTTACCTTTGCTATTTTTTTACTAGAATTCCAATTGATAACAAAAGATTATAGTAATTTGTATGTTGCTAAAAATGTTAGTAATGACTTAAGCACTATTTTTTCAATGACATCTTTATGGGCAGGTCAAGCTGGCTCTTTAATGTTGTGGACATGGATCTTAGCAATTTACTTATTTATTGAAAATAAAAAGAGCTTAAGCAAATTGATTCCTGCATCAAGAATAATTGGAACTTTTACACTTGGTTTTTTTATATACTTAATTTGTTTTGTAGAGAATCCTTTCGAGTCGGCAGATAAAATCTACGATAATGGCAGAGGCTTAAATCCTATTTTGCAAAATATTTATATGTCGATTCATCCACTATCTTTATATTTAGGATACATTGGTATAACAATTCCGTTTTGTTTTGGTATCGCTGCAATAATTTCAAAAGATAAATCAAATGATTGGATAAGCGAATCAAAAAAATGGACATATTTTTCATGGACTTTCTTATCTATTGGTCTTTTATTAGGTTCAAGATGGGCTTATTTAGAGTTGGGTTGGGGTGGTTATTGGGCTTGGGACCCTGTTGAAAATGTGGCTTTGATGCCTTGGTTATTATTAACTGCCTTTATTCATTCATCATACGCGCAGGAACAGAAAAAAGTTCTCAGAAGGTGGAATTTATTACTAATATTTTTAGCTTTCTTTTTATCAATTTTTGGGACCTTCATAACACGAAGTGGATTAATTTCTTCTGTGCATTCATTCGCTCAATCAAGCATAGGCAATTACTTTATAGTATTTATTATTTTAATTCTTTTATCTTCAGCATTTTTATATTACAGAAACAAAATTTATATTGAGTCTGAAAAAGAAATAAAATCACTTTATTCAAAAGAGAACTTTTTTGTATTTAACAATATCTTATTTTTAGTTATTACCTTTACGGTTTTAGTGGGCACCATTTTTCCTATAATATCTGAGTTTTTTACAGGTAAAAGGATT
Organism: bacterium; assembly: GCA_002697665.2. Taxonomy (GTDB): domain Bacteria; phylum Desulfobacterota_D; class UBA1144; order UBA1144; family UBA1144. The sequence goes on along the minus strand of NZXA02000007.1, from coordinate 24,651 downwards.
TTGGTTGGCCCCTCCTTTTATGACTTAGTTAATTTTCCAAACGTACTTATGCTAATTTTACTAATGACTTTTGCCCCTTTTTTACCTTGGGAAAAAGGTAATATAAAACCTGTATTGAGATATTTAAAAATACCCTTTTTATTTTCTCTGGCTCTTTCTTCTTTTACATTTCTTAAATTTGAATCTTTAAATATTTTTGTAGTTTTTTTATTATCACTAACTACACTTTTTTCTATTTGTAAAGAATTTATTATTGATTTAAGAATAAATAAAAACTCTATTGATAAAAAATTTCGAAGGTATTGCTCTTTTATTGTTCATTTTGGTGTAATTATTATGATAATGGGGGTCTCTTTCTCCTCTAATTTTGAAAAAAAATACGACATAACTATGGGTGAAGGCGAAGAAGTTTTATTTGGTGATCTTAGATTAAGGCTTGATGATATATATGAAAAAGAAACACCAGCAAAAAGCATAATTGGCGCTAATATTGTTTTGAAAAAGAACAACAATCTTTATAATTTAACTCCAGAGCAAAATCTTTATAAATATGAAGGCAACAGAGAAATAAATAAAGAAACTGAAGTAGCAATTTATTCAACTTTTTTAAAAGATTACTATTTAATTCTTGTTGATAAGAATTTAGAGGGTAAATTAAATCTTAAACTTTATATTAACCCCCTAGTATCTTTTCTATGGCTTGGAAGTTTAATATCAATTATTGGTGGATCCATGCTATTTTTTAGGAGAAAGTTAAATGATTGATTCAGCTATACCAATATTAATATTAGTTTTATCATTTATGTATATCTTAAAACCCCTAGTTATTAAAAAAAATAATTTTAAAAAATATAATTGGGGATCTGATGAAAAGTAGCCATTTAATAATTTTATTCTTATTTTTTATCTTCATAAGCCTTTCTTCATATTCCATTACTGATGAAGGCAGGAGTCTTTTTGTTGAAAAACGATGTGTTACTTGTCATGTAGTTGGTCGTGGAGTATTTGTAGGTCCAGATTTATGGAAAGTCAACAATAAATACTCAAAAGCCGATATGATTAGTTGGATATCTAATACAGACTCTATTTATGAAAAATACAATAAAAAACCTATTAATACCGGATATCCACCGATGCCCAATATGAAAGTTTCTACTTCTGAGTCTTTAAAAATCATTAGTTATTTAAAAAGTTTAGATACTTCAATTAAATCTGGCACTAATGTTAAATTGAGAGGCGAAGTTAAAAACTTCTCAAACGAAAATAATCAAAATTATGAAGTATCGCTCGAATCTGTTATGGCAGAAAAAGTATTAAATGAAAAAAAAATTACAACAAAGAATGGTATATTTGAAGTTAATAATTTAAAAGGCAATATTGCTTACAGNGTTAAAATTTTTCATGATGGAATTGAATATTCAACNGANAAATTTTATTANATGCCAGAAGAAAATTNTAAAGATATTGATTTAACAATATATGATTCNTCNCAGAATCCTGATTCNATTGAAATTAAGTCGTCACATATTGTCATAAGTTATGATGAAGAAAGTAATAATCTGTTATTTGCTGAGATTCAAAATGTTAATAACAATAGTAAATTTATTTATGTTGGCTTAAATAGTCTTGTTGAACAAAAAAGAAATATTATTAAATTTTCAAAATTTTCAAATATTGAAAACTTATCATTTCCACATAGAAGTGGTGAAACATTTATAATTAACAATGATTCCATAGTTGAAACTATACCGATGCCTCCCGGCAAGAGAAGGATTGTGTTTACNTATACTAAANAATTAGATTTTTTAACTACAAAACTTGCTAAAAATTTTTCTAATAATATTGAATCATTAACAATTATTATCCCTGAGGATAAAATCAAAATGAAAGTTAAAGGTTTAGATTTTACAAAATCTCAATCAAATATAAAAGAACTTAAAGATGAATCNTATGTCACTTATTCGTTCGATAATATACTTGTGAATGATAATCTAGAACTCATTTTCTCCAAACCATTAGAAAATTATATATCTACTAGAATAATGATTCTCATTATTTTTTTAATATTATTTTCAATAGTAGCTTTTTATTTATATAAGAAAAATATTTTTAAGATTTGAATATTGAAATGAATCCAACAACTAAAATATTAGCCGTTAAACATTTTAATATATTCTGACCCAAAGAAACAGATTCAAATCCTTTTTCACTTGCTCTCTCTATCTCACTTAAGGTGAATCCACCCTCAGGACCAAGAATAATATGAAAATCGTTAAAGCCTTTATAGTTTTCAATATCTATCAGATTTTCAGAATTTTCATAACATATTAATCTTTTTCCTTGTATATCATTATTAAAAATTTCATTAAACATTATTGGTGAATTAATTTTCATGAGATCAGTTCTACCACATTGTTCCGTTGAGTGTTTAACAATTTCTAACCATTTTTGTTTTAGTTCTTTGGTTCTTTTTATAGTTCTTTCGGATATGATAGGTGTAAATTCTGTAACACCAAGCTCAACATTTCTTTCAATTATTTCATTTAATATATTTCCTTTAGGAATACATTGATAAACAGATATCTTAGAACTTTTTTTTTCATTTTCTGGGATTTTATATAGAACTTTTGCTTCACCAAATCTTTTCTCAATATTCTTCAAAACACAAAAGTAATTTCCTGATTCAGAATTAAAAAAAATGAAATTCTCATCTTTTTTGATTTTTACTACGTTTATAATATGATTAAATAACTCATTTTCAATTTTTATTACTGTATCAATTTTAATTTGTCCTTGAAAGTAAAATCTTCTCATCTTGTTTTAATTATTTCTTCCAATAAGTTATCAATTGTGAATTTGGATGCAATTCTAAAAGGTTTTATTCCATATGTCTTTAGAGTTTTAGCGGTGATTGGCCCAATACAATAATATTTAATATTTTTTTCTTTTTTAGCTTCTTTTGGATCTAGGAATTTAAAAAAGTTTTCAACAGTTGAGGAGCTAGTAAAAGTTACTCCAAATACATCATTTGCTATAATTTTTTCTTTTATTTGGTCTTGTAATTTTGTACTAGGTAGCACTGATTTGTATATACATAATTCTCTCACATCATTGTTTAAGTTACTTAAACCCTCGATTAAAATTTTTCTTGCATTACTTGCTCTAGGAACTAAAATTTTTTTATTTTTAATTTTTCTATCCTTAAATTCTTGGATTAAAGACTCCGCAATAAATTTTTTTGGGACAAGATCAACCCTAAGGCCTCTTTTTAAAATACTTCTTGCCGTTTCGCTACCTATTGCCGCTATAGATGCATTTCCAAGACATCTTAAATCTTTCTTTAATTCTAAATATTGTTCAAAAAATTCTTCAACTCCATTTACACTTGTGAAAACTAGCCAATCATATTCTTCACTTTTTTCTAATATAGTATTATTTTTTTTATTTTTAATTGATTTAATTTCGATAGTAGGAATCTCAATTGCTTCACCACCATTTTCATAAATCTTCTCAACCAATGAACTTGAATTTTTCCTAGCTCTTGTAACAACTATTTTTTTTCCAAAAAGTGGTTTTTTTTCAAACCATTTTAAATTTGTTCGATATTTACAAACATCTCCTATTATGATGATTGACGGTGATTTAATATTATTTTCTTTAATTTTGGAACATATATTCTTTAGGTTGCCCATAACTGTTTTCTGCTTATAATAAGTACCCCATTGTATTGCTGCAATTGGAGTTTGTGNACTCATACCATTACTAATAAGTTTATTTAAATTTTTTCTAAGATTTTTAGTCCCCATTAAAAAAATTATNGATTTNGANTTAGATANNGANGACCAATCTATTNAAGATTCATTTTTATAAGGATCNTCNTGNCCTGTTACAATNNTCAANGANCTTGTATTGTCCCTGTGTGTTATAGGAATCCCAGCATATGCAGGAACTGCTATTGCAGATGTNACACCAGGAACTATTTCGAATTTAATTTTATTTTTTTTTAAATATTCAGCCTCTTCNCCNCCCCTACCAAAGAGTAAGGGGTCACCNCCTTTTAATCTAACAATTGTTNTGAANCCAGATTTGGCTAGTGAAACAAGTTTTTTATTTATTTGNGTTTGTGTCATAGCTTTAAANCCAAGNCTTTTCCCNGCATTTATTAATTTACACGTNTGTTTNGACTCANNTATGAAAATTGGATTTGACAAATAGTCATAAACTATTNCATCAGCNGATTTTATTAGTTTTTTTGCNTTAACAGTTATAAGTCCTGGATCACCTGGTCCAGCACCNACTAAATAAACGGTTGGTTTCATAGTAACAAAGCAAACCAAAAAGATTCTTAAAAGTCAATTCNCAACAATTCCGTTACAATATANATATGAGTCAATTTAAAATAAAAGTTGAATATAAGCCACAAGGTGACCANCCAAAATCNATTGANAGGNTAGCTNAAAATNTAATATCAGGAAGAAATGCNCAAACATTANTGGGTGTAACCGGAAGTGGTAAAACATTTACAATTGCAAATATGATTGAAANAGTTTCAAAGCCAACTTTGATTATGGCTCATAATAAAACTTTAGCTGCNCAACTTTATGAGGAATTTAANGAAATATTNCCAAATAATGAAGTACATTACTTTGTNAGTTATTACGANTATTATCAACCTGAGGCTTATATACCTTCCTCTAAAACTTANATTGCNAAAGATTCAAAAATCAATGAACANATTGATCATNTAAGGCATTCGGCAACCAGCGCATTNTTTGATAAAAAAGANGTNATTATAGTATCAAGTGTTTCATGTATATATGGAATTGGCTCACCNAAAGAGTANTATGAAATGATAATTAAAATTAATGTTGGTGATAATCTTGATAGAGAATCTTTTCTTAAAAAATTAATAGAAATTCAATATGAAAGAACAAGAGTAGAGCTTCGAAGAGGAAGTTTTAGAGCCATAGGAAATTATGTTGANATNCTCCCTTCAAATCTNGAAGATATTGGGTTAAAAATTAAATTTAATGATGACAAAATAGAAAAAATTTTTTTAATTGATATTTATACAGCTGATATAATAAATGAAATTAAATCNTCTGTTATTTTTCCTAGTTCTCATTATGTTGTTGAGAAGAAAACTACTGAGCAAGCAATAATATCAATTGAGAAAGAATTAAAAAAACAATTAAAATATTTAAAAAAAATTGGTAAATTAGACGAATATAAAAGACTTGAAGAAAGAACAATCAGAGATATGGAACTGATGGAAATAATGGGGTTTTGTCCAGGAATTGAAAATTATTCTATGCACCTCGATCAAAGGATGCCAGGTCAACCGCCAAATACTTTAATTGATTATTTCCCTAAAGATTTTTTAATGATAATTGATGAAAGCCATCAAACAATTCCACAAATAAGAGGGATGTATGAAGGGGATAGATCCCGTAAGCAAACACTTGTTGATCATGGATTTAGGCTACCTTCAGCCCTTGATAACCGACCTCTTAACATTAATGAATTCGAAGATAAAATTAATCAAATTGTTTATGTTTCTGCAACACCTTCCAAATATGAATTAGAAAAATCCAACAATGAGATTATTGAACAGATAATAAGACCAACTGGATTGGTAGACCCTACAATTGAAATAATGCCCTCAAAAAATCAGGTAGATCATTTATTTAGTGAAATTAATAAAACCATAAAAGATGGAAATAAAGTTTTAGTTACTACGTTAACCAAGAGAATGGCTGAAGAGCTCACAGAATTTTATAAAGAAAAAGATTTAAGGGTAGAATATATGCACTCTGAGATTAAAACACTTGAGAGAGTGGAAATAATAAAAAATTTTAGGTCGGATAAGTTTGATGTACTAGTTGGAATTAATCTTCTCCGAGAGGGTCTTGATCTGCCCGAGGTATCGCTAGTAGCCATACTAGACGCAGACAAAGAAGGATATTTGAGATCTGAATCATCATTAATTCAGATTTTTGGACGTGCTGCAAGAAATGTCCAAGGACGAGTTATCATGTATGCCGATCAAATTACCAAGTCAATGCAAAGTGCGATAAGCGAAAGTAATAGGAGAAGGAATATTCAACTTAAATTTAATAAAGATAATAAGATAAAGCCAAAATCCATTATTAAAAAAGTTGATTTAAATATGAATAATATTTATAAAATAGATGCTGATTCTGACATTTTACTTGATGAACTTAAGATCCAACCTCATGAAATACCTGATAAGGTAAATGAGCTCAGAGCAGAAATGAAAAATTTATCTGAGAATCTTAAGTTTGAGCAAGCAGCAATGATAAGAGATCAAATTAAAAAACTAAAAAAATTAGAATTATCTTTTATTTCTAAGATTGATTAGTAATTAACAAATGTTATTATCTTANTTATTGAGAAGCGGGGCATGCCCCGCTTCTTTATTATTAGGAGNAATGTTTATGGATTTTGCAAGACTTGANAAGATTATTTTGTCTGTCTGTATTGAAGCTGGTTATGAATTAGTAGAAATTGATATTGCTAAATCTAAGAGTGGTGATAAATTGACTATTTATATTGATAATTTAGGAAAAATTACAATCGACGACTGTGTAAAGGTTAATAATCTAATTGAACAGAAAACTGAAATCGATAGTTTTTTTGCAAATGAATATACTTTAGAAGTTTCATCTCCTGGTCCTAAAAGACCATTAAAAAAAATTGAAGATTTTTATAGGTACAAAGGAAGAAAAATAAAAATAATTTCATCCTCTTTTTATGAGGATAAAAAAAATATTTTTATTGGAGAGATAGAGGATATCGAAAATAATTTTATAAAAATTAATGATAGTGGGAAATTATACAAAATTGATTTTTCAGATATAGAAAAAGCAAATTTAAACATATAGAGGAAAATTATGGCAAATGAGTTTAATGAACTGGCAAGAGTTATAGATTCTGTGTCAAAAGATAAAGGTATAGAAAAAGAAACCATTCTCGAGGCTGTTAACGAATCAGTTGTTGCTGCTGCACATAAATTGATGAAAACTGACCCATCTTACAAAGATTTGGAATGTCAATTCAATGAATTTAATGAGATTGAATTATTTGAATTCAAGAAAGTTGTCCAAGAAGTTTTTGATGAAGATATGGAAATATCATTATCAGAAGCAAAAGAATTTGATCCAGATGTTCAAATAGATGAAGAGATTGGTATAAAACTTAGTCCTAAGTACTCAAGAATAGCTATCCAAAATGCTCGACAAAAAATTATACAAAAAATTAAAGAAGCCGAAGCAAAAGTCATTTTCGAAGAGTTTAAAACACGACAAGGTGAATTAGTAAATGGAATTGTAAGAAGAATTGTACGAGGAGCAATCATAGTTGATATTGGAAGAACTGAGGCAATTATTCCCTATGATGAACAAGTTCCAAGAGAATATTTTCAACCCAAAGATAGGCTAAGAGCTGTTTTGCTTAGAATTGAAGAGGACAAAAGAGGTACTCAACTAATTTTGTCCAGAGCCCATAAGAATTTTGTTGACTCTCTTTTTAAGTCAGAGGTCCCTGAAATCAATGAAGGAATAGTAGAGATAATGGGGATATCAAGAGATCCTGGTGGCAGAACTAAAATTGCTGTAAGTTCAGCAGACTCAGATATTGATGCTGTAGGAGCTTGTGTTGGAATGCGAGGCTCAAGAGTTCAAAATATAATACAAGAATTAAAAGGTGAAAAGATTGATATCGTCCCTTGGTCCCCAGATCCTGCAAGATTTTCATGTAATGCACTTTCACCAGCTAGAGTAAACAAAGTCATACTAGATGAATCATCAAAAATTATGGAAGTTATAGTAGATGAAGATCAGTACTCGCTTTGTATAGGAAGAAGAGGCCAAAATGTTAGACTAGCTTCTGAATTAACTCAATGGGAAATAACAGTAAAAACAGATATACAATTAAAAGAAGAGCAGCAATCAGTAGTCAAACTTCTTCTTACATTACCAAATATTTCAGAGGTAAATGCCAATTTATTATTTGCAGGTGGATATCATACACTAGAAGACATTGCATTTGGTGAAATTGATTCGATTTCTAAGTCTTCAGGCATAACAAATGAGGAAGATATTAACAAAATCCAGTTGGCTGCGAGAAATGCCTTAAAAGACAGGTTAAGGAATATTGAAGTTGATGATAATGAAGATGATTTCGAGGAGGATTCTGAAGAAAAACTTTCATGAGTAAAATAAAGATTAAAGAATTATCTGATCAAATGTCTTTAGAGGTAAAAGACATACTTTCCAAGTGTAAGGAATTGTCAATTATTGCCAGAACTCAGTCTAGTTCAATATCTTTAGACGATGCTAAAAAAATCAAGATAGCCTTAGTAGGGGAACCAATTTTAAGAAAACCTAAGGATGAAAACGATATAATAAAAAGGTCAGGATCTAAAGTAACAATTCGTAGAAAAAAGAAAGAGCCGTCCAAAAAAACTGAGGAAATCAAAAAATCTGAAACTCAATTACAAGATTCTAAAACTGAAAATTTAGATCCTGGAAATGTACCAGATAAGAATAGAGATGATAATCCAATCTCAAAAGAAAAAGTTATAACTAAAGCTCAAGTCGTGGAGACAGTAAATAGAAAAGTTATTAGAACTTTGGACAATACAAGTGAGCCGTCTAAAAAACCAAAAATAAATAATAAGTTCAAAGAAAAAAATGACGATAGAGAGAATATATTAAATAAAAATGTTGTCCCTAAAGAATTAAATGTGACACCATTAGAAAATGATCAAAAAAAGAAAAAAGATACTGCCACACAAGATAAGGATATTAATAAACAAAAAAAGAAGGTAAAAGTTAAACCTACTAATGCAGAAATTATTGATGAAGATGCATTGGATGCTTTAAGAAGTGCAGTTAAAGCTAAATTACCCGGTGCAAGGAAAGAATTCCTTGTCTCCAATAACTATCCAAAAAAGGTTAAACAAAAAGATAATACAAAAGATTCAGATGTAAATGATATATCGGCCAATGATTCTAAAGAGGAAAAAAAGAAAACTAAAAAAATTAAGATACAAGAAAAAATTCTGATTTCACTACTTGCGAATAAAATGAACGTCAAAATCAATGAGGTAATCAAAAAAGCTTCTGATCTTGGTTTAAGCTTAACTTTCAAAGATGAAATAGATTCTGATGAAGCAACTATAATAGCTTCAGAGTTTGATTATGACGTTGATGTTGATACTTTTAATGAAAAAGAATTTATTAATAAAGGAGTAAGCTTTAATAATAATGATATTAGTTCCAGACCGCCCATTATTACAGTTATGGGGCATGTTGATCATGGAAAAACTTCACTTCTTGATTATATCCGAAAAGCAAAAGTTGCTACCAGTGAACATGGCGGAATAACACAATCAATTGGAGCTTATAGTTTTGAATTTAAAAATAAAAAATTAGTTTTTATCGATACGCCCGGACATGCAGCATTTTCAGCAATGAGATCTAGAGGTGCTAGCTTAACAGATATAGTAATTTTAGTTGTTGCAGCTGACGATGGAATAATGCCTCAAACGGTTGAAGCAATTAATCATGCAAAATCAGCAAATGTTCCAATTATTGTTGCGATCAACAAAATTGATAAACCCGATGCGAATATTGAAAATATTAAATCTCAACTTTCTGAGAATGAACTAACACCAGATGATTGGGGCGGAAATACTTCCTGTGTGCCTGTTTCTGCTTTGGATGGAACTGGAATTGATGAATTATTGGAATTAATATCAATCCAATCAGACTTATTAGAACTTAAAGCTAATAATAAAGTTCCTGCCAATGGTTTTGTTTTGGAATCTTATCTTGATAAAGGCAGAGGCGTTGTAGCCACCTTAATTCCCAAAGAGGGTGAAATCAAAAGAGGGGATTTCATAATTTGTGGAACAAATTCTGGTAAGGTCAGAGCCGTAATAGATGATATAGGCATTCAAGTGAAAAATTCAGGACCCTCCTTGCCAATTGAAATTTTGGGGTTAGATGGTGTTCCTGATGCTGGGTTGCCCTTCCATATTGTTAAAAATGATAAAGTAGCTAAAGAGGTCATTAGAAATAGATTGGATGCAATTAAAGAAGAAGAGTCATTCAGGTCTCATACAGTTGGCTTAGATTTCATTAATTCTGAAGTATTGCTAGGGAAAATTAAAGAGTTGCCTGTTATTGTTAAAGCTGACACTCAAGGGTCACTCGATGCATTAATATCAGCATTAAATAATTTCGAATCAGACAAATGTAAATCAAAGATAGTTCATTCTGCAGTAGGATCAATAAACGAGTCTGATCATATGTTGGCAGAATCAACTGGATCAATAATTCTTGGCTTCTCAACAATTGTAGAAAATGATGTTAAAAAATTATTAGAGAAATCAGGTGTAAGATGTGAAACATACGAAATAATTTATGAGATTCTTGATCGAATAAAGGAATTGTTAGAAGGCTTATTAGATCCTATTTTAGAGGAGAGAATTGTTGGACATGCAGAAATTAAAGAAGTTTTTAATCTTACTAAAAAAGGAAAAATTGCTGGTTGTTATGTTCAGGATGGTAAAGCAATTAGAGGCTATAAGTTTAGAGTCATGAGAGATAATGAAGCTATCAGTGAGGGACCTTTAGATTCATTAAAGAGGTTCAAGGATGATGTTAAAGAGGTTGCTTCTGGTTTTGAATGTGGAATTGGAGTCGATGATTCTTTAGATATAAAACAAGGCGACATTCTTGAAATATTCACACATGATAAAATTGCACAAACTATATAATGTCTATTTTTAATTTAGAGAAAATATCAAGCCTTATATCAAATTCTCATAATATTTTGATAGTCTCACATTATGACCCAGATGGTGATGCCTTAGGTTCGAGCATAGGTCTGTATGAAGCACTTAACAAAATTAAAAAAAATTGTTATGTATATAACAGGGATAAAATTCCTGATTATCTATCTTTTATTAAATGTCGGAATTTAATTAATTGCTTATCTGATGTTCCAAACGATTTAGATCTGATTATTTTTGTTGATCTTAATGATTATGAAAGAGCTGGTTCAGAAATGGAAAAATATATGATTAACTTTAAAAATAATATTTTAGTTATAGATCATCACCAAAATCCAAAAATTAATTCAACAAATTCACTAATTGATACTTCATGTTCAGCAACTGCTATTTTAATATTTAAAATTATTGATCATATGCAAATTAGTATAAATAAACTAATAGCTACTAATTTATTAACTGGAATTATTACGGATACTTCATCATTTAAAAATTCAAATACTAATTCTCAATCACTTGAAATTGCTTCAAAATTGTTAGATTTTGGTGCAGACTTAAATCTTATAAATTCTTCAATATATAATGATAGATCAATAAAAAGGATAGATCTCGAGAAGAAAATTTTATCAAATTTTTTATTTGATAATGATTCTAGGACTGGCTTTAGCTATTGCACACTTGAAGATTATAGAAAAACAAATACCACTAAAGAAGATTCGGAGGGTATGGCAAATTATTTTCTACATCACAAAGAAATAATGATTGGTATTTTCGTTAGAGAAATTGATAAAAAATCCTGGAAAGTTAGCCTTAGATCAAATGGTTATATTGATTTATCAAAACTTGCAAATATGTTTGGTGGTGGAGGTCATAAAAATGCTGCAGGGTTTAAATACTCAGGAGAAATTGAGGATTTGAGAAAAGATTTGAATAATAAAATTATTGATGAAAAGTAAAATTCTAGTACTAAATAAATCTAAAGGGACTTCATCCAATAATCAATTACAGAAAATCAAAAAAATTTTAAATGTCAAAAAGGCTGGTTTTTCAGGAACACTTGATCCTCTAGCAAAAGGAGTATTGCCTATTTTTACAGAGAACATGACAAAAGTTATTAAGCATCTAGATGATAATCTAAAGGTATATAAATTAAAAGCTTTATTGGGATTTAAAACTGATACTCTAGATATTTGTGGAAATGTTATTTCGTATGATTCCAGAGATAAATTGAATTGTTTAAATGATAACAAAATCAGAGAAGCAATTAAATCGTTTGAAGGAGAATTTGAATATTATCCACCTAAATTTTCAGCTAAAAAATTCAAAGGTGAGAGATATTATTCTTTAGCAAGAAAAAAAGAGAGTTTTAATATCAAGAAAATTAAGTCAAATATTAGCAGCATAATTCTAAATAATATTAGCAATAGTTCATTTGAATTAATAGTTGAATGTACAAGGGGTACCTATATAAGATCTTTAGTTGAATCTATAGGGAATAAGCTAGGTGTTTGTGCCACTCTAAGCGAATTAGAGAGGATTAAAAGTGGTCCGTTTCAAATTGATGAATCTGTAAGTCTTTACGATGTTAAGTTTAAAAATAATTTTTATTATGATATTTGCAAATTATTCAACACGATAACTATAAATAACAAGTTATTGAATGATATATTGGGTTCAAATAACTATAAAAAAGTTAATATACGATTAATTTCTGATAGTCTTTATAATAAAATCATAAGTCTTACCTCAGGAGATGAAAAAAAAATATTAAATATAATTCTTTCAGAATCGGGTGATGAAAGATTATTAATGACGAGTTTTTTTTCAACTAATGGAAAGTATGACTATTCGCACGTTGAAATACTTTAATTATTAAATTATAAACTTGATTTTTTGCTATTAATCATTAATTATTAAGCTATAAATTTTAAGGATTTTAAATTTGAATATTAACAAACAAGAAATTATTAGTGAATTTTCAGACAAACCTAATGATACAGGCTCCAGTAAAGTGCAAATCGCTATTCTCACTAAAAAAATAGAATTACTAACAAAGCACGTTCAAAAGTTTAAAAAAGATACTTCGTCAAGGCGTGGCCTTTTGCTAATGATTGAAAGAAGNCGAAAACTNTTAAGTTATATAAAAAAGAAAAATATTGAAGTTTATTCAGAAATTTTATCTAAACTTGGATTAAGAAAGTAAATTTAAATGATTTCGTATAAAAAAGTAACTGAAACAATCGATGGTAAGAATTTTTCTNTAGAAACAGGAAAACTCGCAAAACAAGCTAATGGNTCAATTTTCGCCCANCTTGGAGAGACGCAAGTTTTGGCTACTGTTGTAAGTGCCAAAGACCCTGTNGATGATAACTTTCTNCCATTGACTGTTAATTATCAAGAAAAAGCATTTGCNGCTGGAAAAATACCNGGAGGATANTTTAAAAGAGAGGGNAGACCTACTGAATCTGAAACTTTAATATCAAGATTGATTGACCGACCTCTAAGNCCACTTTTTCCNAAAGGCTATAATTTTAANACTCAGATTATTATTACTGTCTATTCTGCNGATGATATAAATCCACCCGATGTTTTAGCAATAACTGCNGCATCTGCTGCTTTAACTGTNTCAGATGTNCCTTTTGAAGGGCCCCTAGCTGGAGTCAGGGTTGTTAGAGTTGATAAAGAGTTAATATGTAATCCATCCTATGAGGAAATTGAAAAAGCAGATTTAAATTTCATCATTGCTGGGAGCTCAGATGCTATCATGATGGTAGAAGGTGGTGCTAATATTGTTCCAGAAGACGAAGTTTTAGCGGCACTAATGTTCGGCCATGATAAAATTAAAGAAATTATAAATTTGCAAAATCAACTTGTGACAGATGAAATTACTAAAAGAGAATTTGCTGTTAAAGAAAAAGATAAAGATTTAGAAGACAAAATTATTCAATCTATTTCCTCTGATCTCAATGAAGCAATAAGAGTTAAACTCAAACAAGAAAGAAGTGCCAAATCTAGTGAAGCATATCAAAAAGCTTTTGATGAGTTATCAGATCAGGATGATTTTAACGAGAAAGAATTTAAGGAAATTTTTGACTCACTTAAGAAAAGTTTTGTTAGAGATATGATGTTCAATGACAAAGTTAGAATTGATGGTAGAGCTTTCGACCAAATAAGGCCTATTTCATCAGAAATTAAATTATTACCTAGAGCTCATGGCTCAGCTGTATTTACTCGTGGCGAAACTCAGGCATTGGTTGCTTGCACTTTAGGAAGCAAAGAGGACCAGCAAAGGGTTGATACTTTAATGGGTGAGGACAAAAGACCTTTTATGCTTCACTATAATTTTCCTCCTTTCAGTGTGGGTGAAGTTTCTTTCAGATTAGGCACTGGGAGAAGAGAAATCGGTCACGGAGAACTTGCAAAAAGAGCTGTTGAAGCCATTTTGCCAAGCACTGATGATTTTCCATATACCATTAGAATTGTTTCAGATATTCTTGAATCTAACGGCTCCTCATCTATGGCGACGGTCTGTGGCTCATCTTTATCTCTTATGGATGCAGGCGTTCCAGTTATTGCACCTGTTGCAGGTATTGCTATGGGTTTAATAAAAGACGGTGAAAGATCTGTAATATTATCTGATATCCTTGGAGATGAAGATCATTTGGGTGATATGGATTTTAAAGTTTGTGGAACTTCAGATGGAATAACTGCGCTTCAAATGGATATTAAAATAAAAGGAATTAGTAAAGAATTATTTGCTTCTGCAATGACTCAAGCCAGAGAGGGCAGGCTCCATATTTTATCAGAGATGGCGAAAACAATTGAGGTAAAAAAAGATGAAATTTCTCCTTATGCTCCTAGAATCACTACTATTCAAATTGATCCTAGTAAAATAAAAGATATTATTGGTTCGGGTGGAAAAAATATTAGAAAATTAACTGAAGATAATGATGTCAAAATTGATGTTGATGATACAGGTCGACTAAATGTTATATCTTTAAATGAAGAAAATTGTAAGAACGCATTGAGAGACATCGCTTACATAGTTCGAGAAATTGAAGTTGATAAATTTTATGTTGGTACAGTAAAAAGAATTCTTGATTTTGGTGCAATTGTTGGATTAAGCCCGACTTTAGATGGATTGATTCATATCTCTGAATTAGCCAAAGAGAGAGTAAAACAAGTAACAGATATCTTAAAAGAAGGCGATGAAGTTCTAGTTAAATGTATTTCAAAAGAGAGAGATGGTAAGATTAGATTAAGCAGAAAAGAAGCTTTAGACGAAAATATTGACAACTATAGAGAAATTTAAGAAGTTAATTATAATCACAGGACCAACCTGTTCTGGAAAAACAAATATTTCATTCAACATTGCAAATAAATTTAACAAAGAGATTATTTGTGCTGATTCATTGCAAGTGTACAAAGATTTTGATATTGGAACTGGTAAGCCTACAAAAAAACAACAAAAAATTATCAACCATCACCTAATTGATATAGTAAAACCTTTTTCTGATTATAATGCATGGAATTACATGCAAGATGCAAGGCAAATAGTTTCTGAATCTAATCAAAATACTTTTATAATATCAGGGGGCACTCAACTTTATATTGATGCATTTTTGAATGGCCTGACTACTGGTATAAATAAAGATGACAAGATCAGAAATGAATTAATTGAAAAAATTAAGTTAAAAGGACTCGATACATTATATAAAACTTTAGCTAAAATAGATCCAAGATCATCAAATAAAATATCTTCAAATGATACAAATAGGATTATTAGACTATTAGAAATATTTTATGTGACAGGTGAAAAGCCTTCAGAGTTTTTATCTAAATCTCCAAAAGAAAAAATTAGTAATACAAAATATTTAAAAATATCACTTAACATTTCAAAAACCGAGTTAGATATATTGATAGAACAAAGAGTTCATCAAATGATTGAAAATGGTCTTNTTGATGAAGTAGCAAATATAATTTCAAAATATGGAAATAAGATTAAACCACTTTATTCTATNGGATATAAAGAANTTTTTCATTATTTAAATCAGGATAGTAGTTTGAACGATTCTATTAATAAAATAATTGTAAATACTCGGAGACTTGCTAAGAGACAATTAACCTGGCTTAGGAAAGACAGAGAAATAAGATGGTGCAAAGATATTAATGAAATNGAGGAATTAATTAAAAATTTCATATAATTTTATGCAGCTACCATTTTGATTCCAATAAGTATTATCATGAAGCCAAAAATTATTTTAAGTGTCTCTGGATTAATACTTTGGGCATATTTAGAACCAAAATAAATTCCAATGGAAAAGAATAATGCAATTACTAGGGCTGCTTTTACATTCACATTACCTTGAAGATAATATTGGTATGCACCAAAAATCACAATTGGAATACTTAATACAGCTAGCGAGGTACCTTGTGCTAAATGTTGTGAAAAGCCGGCAAATAAAACCATGAATGGAACCATAATTATTCCGCCTCCTATTCCCATAAAGCCGCTTAGAAATCCTCCGATAATTCCAATTATCAAATAAATAATCATGTTATTTCTCCTTACACATGACAATAAAATTATCAGTGTCATCTTTTATAGAATTAAATTTTTTAATTTTATTAGAAAATAATTTTGCTTTTTCACACATTTTATTTAATGATAACAATTTACTAATTATTGAAACAAATATGTCATGTGATAAGTCCGAAGCAATATCAATAAATTTNGATTTATACTTACCTTCATAAAAATCTATTAAAATATTAATTTCGTTAACATTAATATCATTTTGATTTCGTAAATTGTNATTTATGGATTTAATTACTAGTNNNAGATATGAAGAATCGATATTCTTATTTTTTAAATCGTTAAAATATACATCTAGTTTTTTTCTTTCTTCATAATCTTTTCTCTCTATCTTAAGATTCGTAATTTTCATATTTTGACTAGCTTCTAAGATTTTATTNTCTGTATAATAAGAATAACCAAAATAGGCGCCCGTTAATAAAATGATAAATATTATTATAATTTTAATTTTATTTTCCATAATTAAATTATACACTTTTAATATCATAGAATCTCATAGTTGAAATGGAAAAGTATATAGAAATAAAAAACCTAATTGTATATATCAATGACAAAATATTATTAAATAATATCAATCTTGATATAGATAAGCCATGCAAAATAGGATTAGTTGGAAAAAGCGGAGAAGGCAAATCCTTGTTTGCGTATTCTTTGGTTGATTCAGAAGTAGAGTATGGAGCAAAAAAAATTTTTGACAAAATTTCTATAAATGGATCAAAAAATAATTATGCAGAAAACGTATCATATATTCCTCAGGAGCCATTATCATCATTAAATCCAAGTATTGATATTTATAACCATTTTATAATTAATAATAAAAAAAAATTAATAAAAAAAAATCTCAATGCGCAGATAAAGAACTTACTGAATGAAGTTGGATTAAGCGATTATAATTCCTTATTAAAAAAATATCCTTTTCAATTAAGTGGTGGTATGGCACAAAGAGTTTTAATAGCCTTAAGTTTACAAAATAATCCAAATTTAATTTTGGCAGATGAAGCAACTTCTTCTTTAGACACTTTTAATCAAAAGAAGATCCTAAAATTATTAAATAAAATTTGTAATGAAAGAGATATTGGAATTATTGTAATATCCCACAATTTTAATTTAGTAAAAAATTTCTGTGATATTTTATTTAAAATAGAAAATAAAAAAATTAAAAAAATTAGTGAGTTTGATTTAGATAGTAATTTACATAACAGTAAAAATATAAAATTGAACCCAAAGAGTAAAAAGATAATTTCTATGGATTCTCTTTCTATGAGTATTGATAATGCTAAAATTTTAAAGAATATTAATTTAGAAATTTTTGAAAATGAGGCCATAGGAATATTAGGATTAAGCGGTTCTGGTAAATCAACATTGGCAAAAACTATTATTAAACAATATGATAATTACTCTGGGGAATTAAAATTATATGATAAAGAGATAAAAGACTATACATATATAGAATATTCTTCAATAGTGCAACATGTAAATCAAGATCTTTTAGGATCGCTAAACCCAAAAATGAAAATAAAAGATATTTTATTTGATCTTAATAAATTAATTAAAAAAAATAAAGATGTTTTTAATAATCTAATTTTCCAATATTTACAAAAATTAAATTTAAATCCAAAGGTCCTTGATTTGTATCCTATACAACTGAGCGGAGGCCAAAGGCAAAGAATTTTAATTGTTAAATCTCTATTGTGGAGTCCCAAATTTCTAATCATGGATGAACCAGTATCTTCTCTTGATCCTTATGTTCAAATTGAAATTATAGATATTATAAAAAAATTAAAAATTGAAAGAAATTTGACACTATTAGTTATTTCTCATGATATTAATTTTATAAAGAAGATATGCGAAAGAATTTGCATATTAGAAAATGGACAAATTATTGAGGATGGTGGTATTGAAGAGATTATTAATACTCCAAAAAATAAATATACGAAAAACCTATTAATAAATTAAATTTTTAATAGATATACATATTTTATTGTAAAAATAAATTTTTATCATATAATAGTGGTTAAATAAGGATAATAAAATGGCTGTACCTAAAAGAAAAAAATCTAAGTCGAAAGTTGGTAAAAGAAGAAATCATCAGGATCTTAAATTACCAGGCGTTTCATTGAATAAAAAATCTGGTGAATTAAAAGTAGCTCACAGGTACGCCTCAATAGAAGAATTTCAGCAATCTAGAAAATCGTAGAACATTTTATGTTTATTGGAGTTTATAATTGTTAGCTTTAGTTTTTCCTGGACAAGGTTCTCAATATATTGGAATGGGAAGAGATCTTTATGATAATTTTTCTATTGCGAGAGAAATATTTGAAAAGGCTAGTGATAAACTCTCAATTGATATGAAAAAGTTGTGTTTTGAAAGTGAAGATGTTCATTTAACTGTTAATGCTCAGCCAGCTATTTTAACAGTTAGTACTGCAGCTCATGAGGTTCTTAAATCTGAAAGAAACATTGATCCATCTTATGTAGCCGGACACAGTTTAGGAGAATATTCAGCATTAGTTGCATCTGGTTCCATAAATTTTGAAGACGCTGTATGGGCTGTAAGAAAAAGAGGTGAATTTACTCAACAGGCTGTGCCTTTAGGTATAGGTGGCATGGCAGCAGTTCTTGGATTGGCTGATGAGGATGTAGATCAAATATGTAAAGATGCATCTAGCGATGATGCGCAAGTTTCGCCCGCAAATTATAATAGTTTAGGGCAAGTTGTTATTTCTGGTGTTAAATTTGCAGTAGAAAAAGCAGCAGAACTTGCTAAAAAGGCCGGAGCAAAAAGAGTAGTTTTGTTAGATGTTAGTGCACCTTTTCACTCCAAATTAATGTCTTCAGCAGTGGAAAAAATGAAGAGTGTTCTTGATTCTGTGAATTTTTTGGATTTTAAAATACCCATGATAACTAACTTTGATGCTAAGATTTTTAACGATAAAATGAAAATTAAAAATCTTTTATTGGACCAGTTAATCAGCCCCGTTCTTTGGCATCAATCTATTAATTATCTAAACAAAAACCTTGGAGTAGATCAATTTATTGAAGTTGGGCCAAAAAATGTTTTGTCCGGATTAATAAAAAGAATTACAAAAGATTGTTCTATCAATAATTTTGGCGAAAAGGCTGATTTGGATAAGATTTAAATGTTTGATAATAAAATAGTTCTAGTAACTGGCGGTTCAAGAGGCATTGGAAAAGCCGTTGCTCTTGAGTTTGCTAAAGCTAATGCTACAGTGCTTATAAATTATACTAGTTCTGATGATGCAGCTAACAAGGCTATTGAAGAAATGAAATCAATTAATCAAGCCGGAACTTTTGAATCATTCAAATTTGATGTGTCAAACTATCAAGAAACTGAAAATGAAGTTAAGAATATTTTAGATAAATATTCAAAAATCGATATTTTAGTAAATAATGCTGGAATAACAAGGGATTCTTTGTTTATGAGAATGAAAGAATCTCAATGGGATGAGGTTTTTGACGTTAATATTAAAGGTATATTTAATTGTACAAAAAGTGTTATAAGGTCTATGGTTAAAAATCAGTATGGAAAAATAATATCAATTTCCTCTGTTGTTGGGGAGATGGGCAACCCTGGACAGGCTAATTACTCATCAACTAAATCTGCTATTTATGGTTTTACAAAATCTCTTGCTAAAGAATTAGGTTCTAAGAACATAAATGTTAATGCAATAAGCCCTGGATTTATTGAAACTGATATTACTGATGTTTTGCCAGATTCAATCAAAACTAAATACATGGAAATGATACCTTTAGCGAAATTTGGACTACCTGAGGATGTTGCAAAATCTGTATTGTTTTTAGCCTCAGATGATTCATCATATATTACTGGTGAAGTGTTAAAGATTAATGGTGGGCTTTACACCTGAAGGAGGAGTTTATGTCAGAAGAAATAAAAAATAAGGTTATATCAATGATTGCTCAACAGCTTGGAAAATCAGAAAGTGAAGTCAAGTTGGAATCGCACTTTATAGACGATTTAGGTGCTGATTCTTTAGATCTTGTTGAATTGATAATGAGTATGGAAGATGAGTTTGGAGTTGAAATTGCAGATGAGGATGCAGAGAAAATTCTTAAAGTTAGTGATGCTGTAGACTACATTGCAAAAAATAAAAAATAAATGAATAGAGTTGTTGTTACTGGAATTGGAATGGTTTCATCCCATGGTGTTGGGAAAGATGAAATATGGCCTAAGATAAAAGAAGGTGTCTCAGCAATTGATTTTCTCAAAAGAGTAGACAATAGTGATTTGAAAACAAAATTTGGTGGAGAAATTGCAGATAATTTTAATGCTGAGGATTTTATTGATGCGAAAGAGGCTAGAAGAAGCGATGTATTTATACGTTATGCAGCAGCGGCTGCTGTCTTAGCTTTAAGAGATTCAGGATTTGAAATAAATTCTAAAAATGAGCATTTGATTGGATCATATATTGGGTCAGGTATTGGTGGGATCCAAACATTTGTTGATAATGTTATAGCTTATAGAGAAAAAGGCCCATCTAGGGTCTCTCCTTTTTTTGTTCCATCAATGGTACCCAATATGGCAGCAGGCTATGTTTCTATATTTAATAATTTAAAAGGTCCAAATTGTGCAACTGCAACCGCTTGTGCAGCCGGAGCACATGCAATAGCTTATGCAGCAATGAATATTCAAAGGGGTGATGCTATTGCAATGATTGCAGGTGGTGCAGAGGCTCCACTGGTTCATGTAGCAATATCAGGCTTTAATGTTATGAGAGCAATTTCTACAAGGAATGAAGACCCTAAAGCTGCATCAAGACCCTTTGACAGAGATAGAGATGGTTTTGTCATGGCAGAGGGCTCTGGATTGGTAATGCTTGAAGAATATGAGCATGCAAAAAAAAGAGGTGCAAGAATTTATGCAGAACTAATAGGTTCTGGGATGAGTGGTGACGCTCATCATATAACTTCACCTTCTATTGACGGCCCTGTTATCTGTATGGAAATGGCTTTAAAAAACTCTGGTATAAACCCAGAAGATATTGATTATATTAATGCTCATGGTACTTCAACACAGCAGAATGACATTAATGAAACGAATGCAATTAAAAGAGTATTTGGTAATTATTCTCAAAATTTATTAGTTAGCTCAACAAAATCAATCACTGGACATTTATTGGGTGCTGCTGGTGGACTTGAGGCTGGTATAACTTCTTTAGCATTATGTGAAGGCGTTGTACCACCAACTATTAATTTAGATAATCCTCAAGAGGGATGCGATTTGAATTATGTACCTCATAAATCTTTAGATTCGAATATTAAAATTGCTTTAAGTAATTCATTTGGATTTGGGGGGACAAACTGTACTCTAATATTTAAGAAATTTGAGAATTGATATGAAAATTGCAATAGGTTGTGACCATAGAGGCTTTTCACTTAAAGAAGAATTAAAAAGCTATATTTCTAAATTAGGTTTAGAGGTTAAAGACTTTGGAACCTTTGATGATAATACATGTGACTATCCTGACACTGCTTCTGAAGTAGCAAATAAAGTGTCTCAAGGCCATTTTGATCGCGGCATACTAATCTGTGCATCAGGATGTGGAATGAATATTGTTGCAAATAAATTCCCAAATATAAGAGCTGTTATTGCTAATGATGTAAATATTGCAACTATGTCAAGAGCTCACAATGACACAAATATTATCACTATAGGATCTAGGTATGTTTCTGTAGATGTTGCAAAGAATATAGTTGAATTATGGCTAACATCTGATTATGAAGGCGAAAGACATGAAGAAAGATTGAACAAATTGAAACAAATAGAAAATATTAATTTTGCATAATATTTAACAAAAACTTTTAAATCCAGTAAAATTTATAATTGGGGGATAAAGATGACCAAAAACGACTTTATAGAAACAATTACTTATTCTGGCGGAGAATCAAAATTTTATTCTTTAAAAAAAGTGTCTGAAAAATTTTCTTTTGATTTAGATCTAATGCCTTATTCCCTAAGAATTTTGCTTGAAAATTTAGTCAGAAATTATGATGAAAAAATAGTTGATGAAAGTTTAATCAAACAATTTATATTTAATAAAAAAGACAAATTTGAAATTCCCTTTAGACCGTCTAGAGTTGTACTTCAAGACTTTACTGGTGTCCCCTGTGTAGCAGATCTAGCTGCAATGAGAGATATCATAAATAAACTTGGGAAAGATACTAACTCAATAAACCCTCTTGTTCCTGTTGATTTAGTTATTGATCACTCCGTTCAGGTTGATCATTTTAAAGAAATAAATTCTCTTGCGTTGAACACTAAGCTCGAGTTTGAAAGGAATGAAGAAAGGTATTCTTTTTTAAGGTGGGCCCAAACAGCATTTGAGAATTTTAGAGCTGTTCCTCCAGGTAATGGGATAGTTCATCAAGTTAATCTTGAATATTTGGCTAAACTTGTCCAAAAAGTTGGTTCAAATGGAGAAAATATTTGTATTCCTGACACATTAGTTGGTACCGACTCACATACCACAATGATAAATGGAATAAGCGTATTGGGTTGGGGAGTTGGTGGAATTGAAGCTGAGGCAGCAATGTTAGGGCAGCCCCTTTACTTTTTAATTCCTGATGTAATAGGTTTTAAATTAGAGGGCAACTTGTGTGAAGGCGTCACAGCGACTGATCTTGTATTAAATATAACAGAAATGCTCAGAAAAGAGGGTGTTGTAGGTAAATTTGTCGAATTTTATGGTTCTGGTTTAGATAATCTACCTCTTCCAGATAGAGCAACTATTGCAAATATGGCCCCCGAGTATGGAGCCACAATGGGTTTTTTTCCTGTAGATCAGGAAGCCTTAAATTATCTAAAACTTACTGGTAGAACTGATGATGAGATTGATCTTGTTGAAAAATATTATAAGAGTCAATTAAGCTTTAGAGACTTAAATACTAAAGACCCAGAATACTATAAATCTTTATATCTAAATCTAGAGTCTGTAAAACCAGCACTTGCAGGTCCTAAGAGGCCTCAAGATAGGATTTTATTATCTGATATGAAATCTCAACTTAAAATTGAACTAAAAGAGAGAGAAGTAGATGAAAGTCAAAAATACAGTATTGCCAATTCTGAAGAAAAACTTAAAAATGGATCTGTTGTTTTAGCTGCAATTACTAGCTGTACAAATACTTCTAATCCATATGTTATGATAACTGCTGGCCTTGTCGCAAGAAAAGCCAATGAATTAGGTTTGAAAGTTCCAGATTATGTTAAAACTAGTTTAGCTCCAGGGTCTAAGGTTGTAGTTGATTATCTTGATAATGCTAATCTTTTGAACAGTTTGTCTGATATAGGTTTTAAAACTGTAGGTTTTGGTTGTACTACTTGTATTGGAAATAGTGGCCCACTTCCAGATGATGTTTCTAATTCAATTCAGGAAAATTCTTTACATGTTGCAGCTGTATCAAGTGGGAATAGAAACTTTGAAGGCAGAGTTCATCCTTTAATAAGACTTTCGTATTTAGGATCTCCACCTTTGGTAGTAGCATATGCTTTAGCGGGGACTGTAGATATAGATTTTTATTCTGATCCAATAGGTAAATCTCAATCTGGCGATGATGTTTATCTTAAGGATATTTGGCCTACAAATAAAGAGATAAGTGAAACAGTATATTCCTCAATAAAGTCTGATACATTTTCGAGCAGATATAAAAATATTTTTACCGGTGATGATAGATGGGAATCAATATCTGTTCCGGAGGGATCTATATATGACTGGTCTCCAGATTCTACTTATATTCAAAAACCAGGATTTTTCGATGAATTTTCGATTGATTTGCCCCCGATTGAAGATATTAAAGACGCTAGAGTATTAGCATATCTTGGTGATTCAATTACTACTGATCATATCTCACCCGCAGGTTCTTTTACTGAGGAGACACCAGCTGGAATTTATTTAAACAATAAAGGTGTAAATAAAAAAGATTTTAACAGCTATGGTTCAAGAAGAGGAAACCATGAAGTGATGATGAGAGGAACTTTTGCAAACATTAGAATAAAAAATAAAATTTTGGATAATGTAGAGGGCGGTTTTACAAAATTTTTTGATAATGACCAAATAATGTCGATATATGATGCCGCAATGAAATATAAAGAGACTAAAACGCAATTAATTGTAATCGCGGGTAAAGAATACGGTACTGGTAGTTCTAGAGATTGGGCTGCGAAAGGATCCATGTTGTTAGGAGTAAAAGCAGTCTT
>NZXA02000036.1 GCA_002697665.2 bacterium | reverse complement strand
GCCTGCCAAAAAACCTTTAAAAGGATTCAAAGATATTAAACCTATGGTGTTTTGTGGTTTGTATCCTGTTGATTCTAATTTTTATGAAAATCTGAAGGAGTCACTGGAAAAAATAAGTCTAAATGATTCTTCAATAGATTATGAACCAGAAAATTCTGCTGCTCTTGGCTTTGGGTTTAGATGTGGATTTTTGGGATTACTTCATATGGAAATAGTAAAGGAGAGGCTTGAAAGAGAGTTTAATTTATCACTAATAATAACCTCACCTACAGTTGTTTATGAAATAAAAAAAACAAACTCAGAGATAGTAAGAGTTGATAATCCAAAATTATTGCCAGATAGAAGCCAAATTGATACTATAAGCGAGCCATTTGTAAATATAAGTCTTTATACTCCTAAAAAATACTTGGGAGGACTTTTAGATATTTGTGAAAAAAGAAGAGGTATACAAAAAAATATTAATTTCATATCTGAAGATAGAGCGGTCTTAGAGTATGAACTTCCAATGTCAGAAATGATCTATGACTTTTATAATAAAGTTAAATCAATAACAAAAGGTTACTGTTCGATGGATTATGAGCAGAGTGAGCTAAAGACAAGTAATCTTGTTAAACTTGATATATTAATTAATGGAGAAATAGTTGATGCATTATCTTTAATAACCCATAAGGATAATTCTTATTATAGAGGTAAAGAGCTCGTTGAAAAATTAAAAAAACTTATTCCTAGACAACAATTTGAAATTGCTATCCAAGCTGCAATAGGAGCAAAAATAATTTCAAGAGAGACTGTTAAAGCTTTTAGAAAAGATGTTACAGCCAAACTTTATGGTGGAGATGTTACCAGAAAAAATAAACTTCTTGATAAACAAAAAAAAGGAAAGAAGAGGATGAAAAATGTAGGTAACGTAGAAATTCCTCAAGAGGCATTCATGGCCGTTTTATCAGGAAAAGAATAATTTATTCCTTTGGAGTCATCATAGCAGTTATTGCATGAGTTGCAGCACTCGTAGCGTCAGGATTAGTAAGAACATTGATTAGAGATGGTAGACCTGATTTGATTGATCTTTCAATTGCGGGTATTAAATCCTTAGGATCTTCAACTAATTCGCCATATCCACCCATAGATTTAACTATTTCATGAAATTTTATAAAAGGCATTTCGTGTCCGGCTGGAGTGTTTTCTTTTCCATAATTTAACCAGTGTTGATGCTTAGTCATTCCCCATGATTTATCATTACAAACAATACATAAAAAAGGTATATTGTGCCTAACTGCTGATTCAAATTCCATTAAGTTCATTCCTACTGCACCATCGCCACTAATCAAAACAACTTGTCTATCTGGATAAGCAACCTTAGAACCTATTGCGAACGGCACCCCTACTCCCATACAACCTAAAGGGCCCCCTTTTACATAATTACCAGGCTTTTTTATTACATAAGATGAGTCAGTCCAAGCTTGTGTATCACCACCATCAATACACAACATACAATTTCCATCAAGTACTCCTTCGACTGCTTTAACAACTCTTAAAACATGCATTGGAGTCGAATTATCTGATTTTAACTTATCAACTTCTTTCCATTCTAAGTCTTTCCATTCTCTAGTAATATTCATCCAGTTTTCAAATTTCTTTAAAGATGAAATATTTGAATTTAATTTCATTAGGAATTTATTTACATCAGAAATCACAGGAATATCTACGATCCTATTCCTTCCAATCTCTTCAGTTTCTATATCAACCTGAACAACTTTTGCATCTGGATTAAAAGTTCTGCCCCAACCTATATATAAACTTAATCTTACACCTAACAGAATTATTAAATCTGACTCGGACGAAACTTTTTTAAAAGCATTCATTGCGGATGGGCTTGCCTGTCCCAAACAATTTTTATGAAGATCAGATACAATTCCTCTACCAAAATTTAGTGTATATAATGGAATATCATGTGATTCGATTAGCTGTTGCAATTCTTTTGTTGCACCTGAATACCATGCTCCACTTCCTGCAACTATAATAGGCCTAGATGATGAAGATAAAGCATTGAGAATTTTCTCAATGTCTTCATCCGATACTTCAGGATTTGTGGGAAATTTAATTTGTGGTTTATCAAAATCTTCAAAGTCAGATTTCTCATATAAAACTTCATGGGGTAAACCAAGATAAACAGGCCCTGGTCTACCAGAAACAGCCATCTTATATGCATTTGCTGTATATTCAGGAATTCTTTTCGTATCATAAATAGTTTTTGCCCATTTGGTTACAGGCTTTACCATAGCCTCCTGATCAACCTCCTGGAGCGGGAGTCTATCGTTTTCTTCTACCCCTGATTTTCCTGATATAAATATACAAGGAGAATTTGATAAAAATGCCCCGGACATACCAGTAATAACGTTAGTTAATCCTGGGCCAGCAGTTACGAGACAAATACCTGGTTTTTTTGTTACTCTTCCATAAGCATCTGCTGCCATAGAAGCTCCTTGCTCATGGTGTGTATCTATTAATCTAATGCCAAGCTCTCTACAAGCATTATAAATAGGATTAATATGGCCACCTGCAAGGGTAAAAACATCTGATATTCCCAAGTCTTTCAANGTTTTTACTAGGGCAAAGCCCCCTTCAACTCTATTACTCATATCCTTTACTTCAAATAACAGTATAATATATTGTTATAAAAAAATAAGGGGTTTAAAATGTCTGAAGAAAAAGATAATACACAACAACCTAGCCCAGAAGAACAACTGGCTAACACTATTAGGATGCAAATTGCGCAAGCTTTTAATACGGGGCTACAGTCTCAGCCTAAAGAACCTGTTTATCACTTATCAGATGTAGTAAAAGAGTTAGAAACTTTTTTTACTGATGAGTTTAAAAAAAATGCAGGGGAGAATGTTCCAGATGAAGCCGTTAAAGCCAATGTCTTATTTCTTGTACAACTTGCGACTTTAGGTCATATTTTACCAAGAGTATGTGTTCCTGACAAAGATTTCCAAGTTAATCTTTTTAAATTAATAGANGAAAGAGCACTTTCTTTAATTAAAGCGTCTCAAGAACAGGCTCAACAACAAGGTAAGATTATTCACGAAGAAAAAAAGATTATAGTTCCTTAGGAGAATCTTTTGAAATGTTTTGTGACTGGTGCAACAGGATATGTTGGTAATTTTTTAATAGATAAATTAAAAAACTACTCATTTGATGTTCATATTTTAGTCAGAAATCAATCTGATTATGATAAGTATAGCTCNAAGGGATACAAATGTTTTTTAGGNGATTTACGNTTTCCAGATACATTTAAAGGTTATTTTAATGATATAGATTATGTTTTTCATCTTGGNAATATAGCATCATGGTGGTTAAATAGAAGTCAGGATTACTATGATATCAATGTAACTGGAACTTATAATTTACTAAANGAGCTAGAAAAGACAGATGTAAAAAAAATTATTCANATGAGTTCAGTTGCAGCTATAAGNCAACCAANAGGNATGATAGCGGATGAAAATTCAAAACATAATNAAGATTTTGAGAGCCANTATAGTAGATCAAAATATTTAACAGAAAAACAAATCGAAATTTTTCTAAANAAGGGNCTTCCAATTGTAACATTAAATCCAGGGGTGATAACNGGTCCAGAAGATTTCAAAACTTTTGGTAAAACCGTGATAGGTATCGCAAACAGAAAAATTAAATCAAAGTTTTGTCCTGACTCATATATTCCATTGGTATANATAGATGATGTTATTAACATAACGATTAAAGCNTTGGATATGCCTATTGGAAATAAATATNTAGTAGTTGGTGAAAACGTAAAAATATCAGATGTATTTGATATTGTATGTAGTATTAAAAATTTGCCAAAAATTAAAAATATTACACCTATCTGGAATTTATATTTAATATCATATCTTTCACATTTTATTTCTTTTTTCACCAAGTCAAGACCTAAGCTACCAATTGAAGGTTTAAAAGCAATAATTCTCGGAGCACAAGCAAATTCAAAAAAAACCTGTGATGATTTCAAATTCANGTTCATGTCNGCAGAAGAGATTTTAAAAAAATGTATAGGCTGGTACGAAAAAAATAATTATATCAATAATTACTGATACTTAGATATCTTTTTTTAGTTAACCAATTTGACATAATTATCATCTTTATTTAAATTTGCGTTTCTATGGAAAATGAAAAATTTTTAATAGTTGCNGAGAAGCCGAGCGTTGCAAATTTAATTGCATCCGCACTATCCGTAAAAAAAATCAAAACAAAAAACATTGATTATTTTGAAGGGGACAGATTTTTAATTACTTCAGCCCAAGGACATTTAATTGAGTATGATAAGCCGAAAAAAAAATGGGATTTGGATTCNCTACCTCTAAACGGTCCTGATGGTTTAAGTCCAATACCAAGAACCAAACAAAGATTAGATTTAATAAAAAAATTAGCAAAAAGAGACGATGTAACATCAATAGTTAATGCATGTGATGCTGCNAGAGAAGGTGAGTTAATATTNAATCAAATTATGACATTCTTAAAAATTAACAAACCCTTTTATCGTGCTTGGCTCCAATCAATGACAAAAGAAGAAATTCAAAAAGAGTTTAATAATTTAAAAAGCTCTGATGATTATAAAGGTTTAGCTAATGCAGCGTTAGCAAGATCTATNGCGGATTGGAAAATCGGCATGAATGGGACAAGAGCNGTAACCGCNTGGTCTACAAAAACATATAATCTTCCTTTTAATAAGCAAGTAATTGGAAGGGTTAAAACTCCNACGTTAGCGATTATTGTTAAAAGAGATAAAGAAATAGAAGAATTTATATCTTCCCCTTTTTATCAATTGAAGGCTAGATTTAAAATTGNNTCAGGCGAATATGAAGGAGTATATTTAGATANAAATTTTAATAATTCAAAAATGTCTGANGAAGAAAAAAGAATCCAAAAGGCTGATAGAATTTTTGATAAAAGTTTAGCAGAAAGTATTATNAATGAATGCCAAAATCAAACNGCTAGTATTAAGGATGAAAGTAANGAAAGAAAAGAATTCTCAGAACCNTTATTTGATCTTACTACTCTNCAAAGAGAATCTAATNGNAGGNTTGGGTTNACAGCAAGTACAACATTAAAAATTACTCAATCTCTATATCAGCCTATATCAGGCGAAGGGTTTATTACTTATCCTAGAACNGATTCAAGAAGANTNCCNGATAACTACGATTCAGAAGTTATAAAATTATTAAATAATATGAATAATATAAAATATTCTAAATTTGCCGAAAATATTTTAAAAAATAATTTGGTAAATGCTGGTGATAAAAAAGTATTTGATTCATCTAAAGTTAGTGATCATTTTGCGATTATTCCAACAAATAATTTTCCTGCTGCGGGAAAACTTAATGATCAGCAACAAAAAATATATGATCTTATTACTAAAAGATTTCTTGCAGTTTTTTATCCACCCACAATTACAAAAGAAACAACAAGGGATTCAATAATTGGTGAACATGTTTTTAGAACCAAGGGTAAAATTCTAATTAATAAAGGATGGAAAGAGGTTTTAGATAGTACTACAAAAGAAACAATCCTTAACGAAATAAATAATGATGAAAATGCCTTATGTGAAAATATTGAAACTATTCAACTAAATACATCTCCCAAAGCAAAATATACTGACTCCACCTTATTAAGAGCCATGGAGACCGCTGGTAGTGATATTGAAGATGATGAATTAGTACTTTTAATGAAGAATAAGGGATTAGGAACCCCTGCTACTAGGGCCCAAACAATAGAAGATTTGATTAGAGAAAACTATATTATGAGAACTGAAGATGATAACAATAGAAAGTGCCTAATATCAACCATAAGAGGAAGTAAATTGATTGATGATTTAGGTGTTTTAGAAATTGACAAACTAACCTCTCCAAATTTAACTGGTGAGTGGGAATTAAAACTTAGAGAAATGGAAAAAAATGACTATTCATATGATAAATTTATTCAAGAAATTGAGGGTTTCAGAGACGAAATAATACAAAGAGCTAAAAGTACAAAAGTTGATACAGATGAATTTATCAAACCTCTAGGAGTTGATTGTCCTATGACTGGACTACCAATAATGGAAACTTTTAATAGATTTACTACCGATAAGCCTGATGAATCATTTAATATAAGCAAAGTAATTTCAGGTAGACCCATTACAACATCCGAAGTAATAGAACTTGTAAATTCTTTTAATGGAACTGAAGGAAGAATAGGTAAATTAACAGGTTTTGTTAATAGAAGATTTGGATCATTTTATGATGCATATCTTGTTTTCAATAAATCAGGGAANTGTGAACTTGATTGGGGTCAAAATAATAAAGAAGATTTNGATCTCAAAAGTTTAGAATCTTTAGGAAATTATGATTTTATAAATTCTGANGTTCATCATGATGANAAATTCTATTATTTTGGAAAAAAAGGTGAGAATAAAATTTCAAAATATATGTTATCTCCTTATTTAAATTCGGATGATGAGAACGAACAGAAAAAAGAATCCTTACCAATTGATGAGGCCAAAAAAATATTTAATGGTGAAAAAACTTCGATTTTACAATTTAAATCCAAGAAAAAAAATGCCAGGCGCCCATATTTCAAAGCTCGAGTGTATTTAGATCCTAAATTCAGGCCGAAATTCGAGATTGAAAAAATTAATGCAAATGAAGATAAAGATAAAGCTTCAAAGTAAGTAATATAAAATGATATAATTAAGTATGTTCAATAAAATAACAGACAAGATTAATTCCTCTTTTAAAAAACTACGTGGAAATTCTGTTATATCCTCCTCGAATGTTGAAGAAACATTGAAAGATATAAGACTTAGTCTTTTAGAGGCTGATGTTAATTATAAAGTTGTTAAAGAATTAATAGATAAAATTAAAGCCAAATCATTAGGAAAAGATGTACTCAATAGCATATCTCCTGCAGAACAATTTAT
Organism: bacterium; assembly: GCA_002697665.2. Classification (GTDB taxonomy): domain Bacteria; phylum Desulfobacterota_D; class UBA1144; order UBA1144; family UBA1144. The sequence goes on along the minus strand of NZXA02000036.1, from coordinate 14,244 downwards.
AAAAATATTTAATGATGAGCTTACTCTTTTATTAGGTGATAAAAGTTCTGACTTAAACATTAAAGTTAAACCGCCTGCAGTGATAATGATCATTGGCCTACAAGGCTCGGGGAAAACTACAACTTCTGCTAAACTTGCNAAATATTTAAAAGATAAATTAAAAAGAAATCCATCTTTAGTGTCTGTCGATATTTATAGGCCGGCTGCAGTTGAGCAACTAAAAATTTTATCCAAGCAAGGTAAAATTGCTTTTGTTGATAATGAAAAAGAATCTGATGTAATAAAAATAGCAAAAAATGCTTATGAGCAGAGTTATAATATAGGTTCAGATACTTTAATTATTGATACNGCTGGTAGATTACAAATTGATGATCAAATGATCGAAGAATTAAAAAATATAAAATCCTCTATAAATATACACGAGACGCTGTTGGTAATTGATTCAATGATAGGGCAAGAAGCTCTGAATGTTGCTAATACTTTNAATAAAGAAATTGGTATTGATGGATTAGTTCTTACAAAACTTGATGGTGATGCAAGAGGCGGTGCTGCACTTTCAGCAAAATACATAACGGATAAGCCCATTAAATTTTATGGTTCTGGAGAGGGCCTTGATATGATAGAAGTCTTTCATCCCGAAAGAATGGCTTCTCGTATTTTAGGTATGGGAGATGTTGTAAGCCTAGTTGAAAAAGCTTCAGAGACAGTATCAACCGAGGATGCANAAAAACTATCCAAAAAATTAAAAAATAATAATTTTACTCTTAATGATTTTAAAAGCGCGATTAGTTCAATGAATAAGATTGGATCTTTAAAAAATACGATTTCAATGATTCCTGGGATGGGAAAGCTTTCCCAAGATGAAAATGCAATGAACAAAGCAAATGATGAATTAAAAAAAACTGTTGCAATAATCAATTCAATGACTCCACTTGAAAGNGAGAACCATACAATTTTAGATGGGAGNNGAAGAAGACGAATTGCTTCAGGAAGCGGAACAGCTGTTCAAGACATAAATTCTTTAATAAAGAAATTTTTACAAATGAAAAAAATGAGCAAAAATATGGGGAGTTTTAAAAAAAATCCTAAAAATATATTGAATTTTTCATAAATTTAATCATTATTAAGTGACGAGGTATTTATGGTAAAAATTAGATTAACAAGATTGGGAAGAAAAAAAAGACCATTTTATAGAGTTGTTGCTATTAATTCACGATCCGCAAGAGATGGAAAATTCTTAGATATTCTTGGAACATATGATCCTCTACAGGAACCAAGTGTTGTAAATCTTGATAAAGAAAAAATAGATCAGTGGATAAGTAAAGGAGCTCAACTTAGTAATAGAGTTTTAAAACTTTATGACCCTGAAAAATACGGTCAGATTGTAAGTACAAAACCAAAAAGAAAACCAAAGAAACAAATTGATGAGCCACCACAAGAGGCTGCTCCTNCTGAAGAGGCTGCTCCTGCTGAAGAGGCTGCTCCTGCTGAAGAAGCTGCTCCTGCTGAAGAAGCTGCTCCTGCCGGGGACGAATCTAAAGAAAAATAAGTATTTNGATAATTTTTAGCAATTTAATGTATAATCTGAGTAAAGGCTTATTTATGGAAAATATATCTGACTTAATTAAATTAATTGTTAGTTCACTTGTTGATAANCCAGACGAGATTCATATCACAGAAGTCAAAGGAGATTCTACGACTGTTTATGAGTTAAAAGTTGCAAAAGATGATTTAGGGAAGATAATTGGCAAACAAGGAAAAACAGCAAAAGCTATCAGGACTTTGCTTGGTGCNGCTGCAGCTAAAGACAAAAGAAGAGCTGTATTAGAAATTATTGAATAACTTTTAATGAATTTTAAAAAACTCGGGGTAATTAAAAAAAATAATAATTCTGATAATTTATTTATTTTTATTTCTTCATCTAATAATTACGAAACAATTCAAAGAATTANTAATTTTTATATAAGTTCAAATAACAAGTATAAAAATGTTGAGTTTAAAATTATAAAAAAAGAAACAAATAATATTTTAATTAAAATTATTGATATGATTTCAATTAGCGATGAAAAAAATATTGATGTATTTATAAAAGATATTGATCTACCAAAGCTACCGAATGGCGAATTTTATAATGATGATCTTTTGGGATGTGAAGTAATTGATGAAAAGGGAGATAAATTTGGTTCAATAAAAAGAGTTTTAAACTCTTCAAACGGAGTTTTACTAGAAATTTATTTTAATCAAAAAACATTTGTTGTCCCATTTATTGAATCTTTTATAATAGAAGTTAGATTGAGCAAAAAAATTATAATTATTAAAAATNTAAAGGAAATATCAGAATTATGAAAATTAATACTTTATCAGTTTTTCCAGAAATTATAAAAAATAATTGTAAATATGGTGTTTTATCAAAAGCTGTGGGGAAAAAATTAATTACTATAAATAATTATTCTTTCTTTACAGAGGCTGATAANAATAGAGGTATTGATGATGAGCAATATGGTCATAATCCTGGAATGGTAATTTCTTTTGAAAAAACATATAAAATATTCAAAAAAATNAAAAAAAATGAGCCTAAAACAAAATTTATATTTTTGACTCCAAAAGGCCAGACATTTAATAATCAAATAGCAAAAGATCTCTCTAATGAAAAAAATATAACAATTGTGAGTGGAAGGTATGAAGGTTTTGATGAAAGAATATTAGAGNAATTTTGTGATTTTGAAATNTCAATAGGAGATTATATTCTAACAGGTGGAGAACTAGCAGCATGTATTCTTATTGATTCAATNTCGAGAATGATAAAAGGTGTTGTTGGTAAAAAAGATTCTGTTACTAANGATAGTTTTATGGATTCTACTATCAAAGGTCCAGTCTACACAAAACCAAAGATTTTTAAAAATAAATCTGTGCCAAAAATATTATTATCTGGTAATCACAAAAATATAGATAATTTTAATAGAAATAATTCATTAGAATATACTTTGAACAAGAGAGAAGATCTTCTGGAAAATGCAGCCCTTAGACCAAATGAAAGAGAAAACCTAAGGAAAATAAAAAAATCTATATTGAACAATAATGTTTTCATTGCACTAGTTCATCATCCTATTAAAAATATTAAAAATGAGATAATAACTACATCTNTAACAAATCTTGATATTCAAGACATAGCCCGATCCGCAAGAACCTACGGAATTAATAAATACTATATAACTCATCCTATATTAGAACAAAGAAAATTAGCTGAAAAAGTTCTTAGTTTTTGGGATAATGAAAAAAAGAGAAAGAATGAAAATTCTAAACATGTTGCCATGAATAATGTAATTATTAAAAAATCATTGAAAGAAGCAATTTCAAATATTAAAAAAGAATATAAGCAAAAACCAATATTAATTGGAACTGATGCTAATCAAATGAAGAATATGGTTGACTATTCATTTATAAAGCATAAAATACAAGAGGAAAAAAGGCCATATTTAATAGTTTTTGGCACAGGATGGGGCTTATCGCAGGAAATAATTGAATCTTGTGACTATATCTTAAAACCCGTNGGGGGTTATGATAAATATAATCATTTGTCAGTTAGGAGTGCAGTAGCTATAATATTGGATAAATTATTTGGTTGTAATTTTTAGGTGTAAAAGAAAATGAATNTTGTAGATAGTATAGAAAAAGAAAGTTTNAANGANATACCTTCATTTAAAGCTGGTGATACAGTTAGTGTTTATTACAAGATTAAAGAGGGTGAAAAAGAAAGGATTCAAATATTCGANGGTATAGTCATTTCAAGAAAAGGCNCTAGTATTAGAGAAACNTTTACTGTAAGAAAAATATCNTATGGTATAGGTACTGAAAGAATTTTCCCAATACATTCNAAACAAATTGATAAAATTGAAGTTATTNGAAAAGGNAGAGTTCGTAGAGCAAAGCTTTACTATATCAGAGGACTTTCAAAAAAGGCCTCAAGAATTAAAGAAAGTAACAAATAATTATTTTTTAATTGCATATAAAATTCTTTGAATAGTTGTAGAGAACGAGAATAGAGTTATTAGTATAATAGTAAGTTTAAAAACTAGATCCTCCTGAGAAAAAATTATTAATGAAAAATATTCTAATATTCCATTTATAATCCCACCAATGCCTAAATAAACCACTCTATCAGCTCTTTGCATCAAACCAACATTAGATTTTAAACCAAGATTATCTGCTGCTGATTTTACATAACTGACGGTAAGGCTAAAAATCACTGTAAACATTAAAATTATAGAAAAAGGATTTGGATAATAAAAAAGGAAAATTCCAATCATAACCACAGATTCACATAATCTATCTAAAACGCTATCAAGAAAAGAGCCAATATCAGATTGATTATTTGTTATTCTAGCAATTCTCCCATCTAACATATCAAAAGTTGAGCCAGCTAGTAAGAAAATTGATGCCAAAAATATTAATCCATAAAAATATAGTACAGCAGTCAAAATTGAAAAGAATAAAGATAAGACTGTTAAGAAATTAGGCGATACTTTATTGGCAATTAATTTTTGTTCTAAAGGTGCAATTAAAAAACACCACCAATCCTTGTATAGATTTGATAACATTGTTTTATCCTTATATCCTAAGGGGTTCTTAGTTGCACTTTTTGCATTCTGAAAAATTATATTATCCTGGTTTTTGAATTTAAAAATATTAGCAATTATGAAATACAAAACTAAGACAAGTGATACAGAAATATATAGAATATGTAAATTTTCAGTTAATAAAGATATTAAATTCAAAGTTACTACATTTCCTCCGGTGAAGATACTCCAAGCAAGCTAAGGCCATTAGAAAGAACTGATTTAATGGTTGTTATAAGTATTAGTCTTGTCATTAATTTGTCGTTATTTAAAATTTTAGTAGATTTATAATATGAATGAAATTCTTTAGCTAAATTCTGTAAATAAAAAGTTAATTTATGAGGAGCAAGATTTTCAGCCGAGTCTTTAATTACGTCTTCAAAATCAATCACTGCTTTAATTAATCCAACCTCTTTTATTGAGTCAATTACATCCAGATTTTGGGTTGATAGGTCTTTAATACCAGATTTTTTAATAATACTATTAATTCTGGCATTAGCATATTGTATATAAAAAACGGGATTTTCGTCTGAGTCCTTAAGGCACTGGTCAAGATCAAAATCGAAATGAGTATCTGAACTTCTTGTAACCATCATGAATCTGACAACATCATTGTCTACAAGTGAAAGCAAGTCTTTTATTGTCGTATACTGCCCAGATCTTTTGGACATTGAGATATCTTTTCCATCTTTAAGAAGTCTAACAAACTGTATCATAACAAAATATAAATTTTTTTCTTTATTATTTAAAGAATTCATCGAAGCTTTTAGACGAGAGACATGGCTATGATGATCGGAACCCCATACATTTATAACTTTGTCATATCCTCTATTAAATTTATCATAATGATAGGCTATATCACTTAAGAAATATGTTGAACTTTTATCACTCTTTATTAATACCCAGTCATTAGAATCTCCATATTCAGATGTTTTGATCCACTTAGCATCATCTTTATCATATAGAACATTCAAGTCGCTTAATTTATCCAAAATTTCATCTAATAAGCCTGAATTGTGAATTGATTTACTTTCAGAATACCAATTATCAAACTTAATATTGATACTTGCTAAATCATTCTTAATTTCTTGTAATAAATAATCTTTTGCATAATTCTCTAACTTATCAGAATCAAGTGAATCTTGAGAAAATTCTGAGCTATATTTTTTTGCAATATCAACTAGATAGTCACCCAAATATGCGTCTTCAGGCATTTCAATGTTTTCACCATGTAAATTCCTCACTCTTATACCCAATGATTTTCCTAAAAGCTTAATTTGATTACCAAAATCGTTTATATAATATTCGCTATCAACATCATGGCCATAGAATCTTAATATTCTACAAATAGAATCTCCAACCGCCGCATTCCTTAAATGGCCAAGATGTAAAAAACCTGTTGGATTCGCGGATACATACTCTAAAAGTATTTTGCCTTTTTTTGTATCTCCTGATCCGTAACTATCAATCGTTCTATATATATTTAATAAAGTATCATTAAAAATTGAAGCTTTTACTTTGAAATTTATAAAGCCTGGCTTTATGAAATCAACATTATCAAAAAAATCATCGTTTTTTTTTATTTCATCGACTATTAATTCTGCCAGATCAATCGGTTTCTGATTTAAAGTTTTTGAAAATTTCATACAAAAGTTAGTCGCATAATCTCCGTGTTCTATTTTTTTAGATTCGACAATATCTATATCAGAGGTATTAATTTGTAAATCGCTATATAGCGTATTTACAGTTTGATAAATTTTTTCTTTGATAATTTTTTTAATCATTTTATTAAGTGCTCTGTATTGTTCAATTCCAAAACTTTAATTTTTTTATCCTCATATATTAACGTACTAATTGAAGCAGAATCAATCTTAAAAGTCGTAAAATCTCTCAAATCTTTTTTTAAATAGTAGCAAATTAATGACGATATGGCCAAATTATGTGAGACAATTACTATATTTTTCAGTATATGAAAATTATTAACAACATCTTCTATAAAATTTATCATTCTGGATTGAACCTCGCCCAAAGTCTCCCCATTCGGGATTCTAAAATCCTTAGGATTTTCTCTCCAACTTTTTAAATCATCACCATGATTTTCTCTTAAAAAAGAAAAAGTTAACCCTTCAAAGTCCCCTTGATTCATCTCTCTCAATTTTTTACTTTTTTCTATTTTGCGGGTTGGGGAATTATTTATCGCCTCTGATGTTTGCATAGCTCTTTGCAAATCACTAGAAAATATAAGATCAATATTTAAATTACTAAAACATTCTTTTAATAAGTTTGATTGCTTAATACCATTGGCATTCAAACAAATATCACTAACACCTTGGCATTTTTCTAATCTATTCCATTCAGTTTCACAGTGACGAACAAGTTTTATTTCCATCTACAAATCATAGAATAACATAATTCATACTATAAATTTTCTCAGTATTGATTATTATGAACTTGGGGAGTATTTATGTCACAGTACAGAAAAGGATATATATTTGAAAAAAAATCAAACTCCTATATTCAAGAAATATTAGAAACATTTAAAAATTTAAAGTTTTACTCTATTGAAAGCAGAGGTAGTAAGGGAACTGCGGATATAGTTTTTGGTATTTACGATATTAAGAAAAAAAATAGAACTTGGTTTGGCGTTCAATGTAAAAGGGGATACATATCAGGCCCCGAAAAAAAACGAGAAATTGAAAAAGCTTCAAAAATAAGTGGGATGAAATTATTTTTCAGTTCACCAAAAAAAGAAAAGAAAACAGAAATACTAATCGAACCCGATTTAAAAGATTGGATACAAGAATGGCTGAAAGATTAAGTTAAAGCCTCTATTACTTCATCATCAATATCAAAATTAGAGTAGACATTTTGAACATCATCGCAATCCTCTAGTGCTTCCATCATTTTAAGCATATGCTCTGCAGGTTTCCCCTCGATTTTGATAGAATTTTTTGGAATCATTGAAATTTCAGCAGCTGAAATATTATGACCCAAAGATTCAATACTAACTCTTAGATTTTCAAAATCATCAATGCTAGTAATAACCTCAATATTTCCATCTGAATTATTAATATCTTCAGCGCCAAGTTCAATAGCTTTTTCAAAAAAATCATCCTCGTTAACGCCTTCACTTGAAAAACTGATTCTGCCTTTTCGATCAAAATTCCAAGATACACATCCCGATTCTCCTAAATTTCCCCCAAATTTTGAAAAAGCTCTTCTAATCTCTGACACAGTTCTATTTTTATTATCAGTCATGACCTCAACGATTACAGCAGTACCACCTGGGCCATAACCTTCATAAGTTGACTCAATAAGAGAATCACCACCTAATTCACCAGTTCCTTTTTTTATAGCCCTTTCTGATGTGTCTTTCGGCATGTTTGCACTCCTTGCATTTAACAAGGCAAGCCTTAATCTTGGATTTGTATCTGGGTCTCCCCCACCATCTCTTGCCGCAACAGTTATTTCCCTTATCAACTTAGTAAAGATTTTTCCTCTTTTGGCATCTAGAGCTCCTTTTTTATGCTTAATAGAGCTCCACTTTGAATGTCCTGACATAAAAACTCCTTATTTAATTAAATTAATTATATCGTTTTTATTAATTATTTTATACATAAAAAATTAATAATATTTTTTGAATTAAAAAGTATTGTTAAGTATTAAGCTATAAAGTTTCATAAGTTGATATAAAGTCATAAATTTTATTTTTTATTTCATCTCTAATTACTGATATTTTTTTTATTATTTGATTATCTGCACCTTTTAGTTTTGATGGATCATTTATATCCCAATAAATTTTTTTAGTTTTATAAGGTATATGAGGGCACTCTTGCCCTTGTGATTCACTACAAACAAAAATGAAATAATCATATTTTTGTTTCTTTTTCAAAACAGATTCGACCGACTTTGTCTTATTATTTGATATATCTATACCTATTTCCATCATGCTTTTTACTACTAGTGGATTTAATTTCCCAGGAGAAATTCCAGCACTATTAACAAAAAAATCTTTTGATAAAGTTTTTAAAAAAGCCTCAGCCATTTGGCTTCTAGCAGAATTATGAATACATACAAACAAAACTGATTTTTTATTTTTTTCTAAATTCGACATTTTAACTCCTTTATTCTTACCCCGTCCAGATAGACTAGGGTTTTTTATAAAATAATCCATACATGAAAAGTTTTCATTAAATTTTGAAAACTTTTTATACTTTGAATCATTACATAGCAACCAAGAATTTTCATTATCCAAAATATTTGCAACCATTATTTGATTTAGAACTTGTTTATGAACTGTTTTATTTTCAATTGGAACTAAAACTTCTATTCTTCTATCTAAATTTCTTTTCATCCAATCTGCTGATGAGATAAAAACTTTTGCATCTGGAGAAGGTAGTTTATGTCCATTTGAAAAACAATATATTCTTGAATGCTCTAAGAATCTTCCTACAATTGACTTCACTTTTATGTTTTCCGAAAGGCCTTTAATACCTGGCTGCAAACAACAAATTCCTCTAACTACTAAAACGATATTAACACCAGCTTGTGATGCTTCATATAATTTATAAATTATGCCACTATCGACTAAAGAATTACATTTTGCCCAGATACCCGAAGCAATACCTTTTTTTGAATTTTGTATTTCAATGTCGATTAATCTATAGAACTCTTTTCTTATGCCATCTGGTGAAACTGATAACTTTGAAAGTTGTTTTGGCTTCACATAACTGGTCATATAACTAAATACTTTTGCAGCATCATTAGTCAGGTTTTTATCTTTTGTAAAAAGAGATAAATCTGTATATGTCTGAGCTGTAATAGGATGATAATTACCTGTTCCAAAATGACAATATGTTACATTTCTTTTTTCTTCTTTCCTTGTAACTAAACTTATTTTTGCATGTATTTTAAGATTTGGTAATCCATATACTACTTGTACCCCGGCTTTTTCTAAATTCTTAGCCCACTGAATATTTTTCTTTTCATCAAATCTTGCTTTTAACTCAATCAAAGCAGTAACTGATTTTCCATTAAATGCAGCTTGCATTAAAGCTGCGATAATAGGAGAATTATTGCTTGTCCTATATAATGTTTGTTTTATTGAAATAACATTTTTATCTTTTGATGCTTGAAGTAAAAACTTAACAACCGTAAGGAAACTTTCATATGGATGATGAATTACAAAGTCTTTTGAGCTAATTGCTGAAAAATAATCACCATCAAACTCATCAACCCTCTCAGGCAGCCTTGGTTTAAATTTTTTATATTTCCTTTTAATTCTTATTAGTTTTTGAATCTCATCAATTTCGTTAAAGCCCAATATTTTATCAAACTTAAATATTTCAGCATTGTACGCATTCATTTGATCTTTAATATACTTATCAAGAATCTTACTATTTTTGGCCAGTGCATCAATTCTAACAATATCTCCTTTTCTTCTTTTATTTAGGAGCTTATTAAAGTTTACTAATAAATCTTCAGCCTCTTCCTCGAAAGATAAATCACTATCTCTAATAATTCTAAATGCCCCAGATTCAATAACTTTAAATCCATCATAAATTTCATTGGAATAATACGATATCAATTTTTCAAAAGAAATTAGTCTTTTAGTTTTAGGAATTAATATAAATCTTTCGAGTCCTTCTGGTTTTTTAATAAAAGAATAATAAAATTCATTTTTCTTAGATTTTAATTTGAAAACCAAAAATAACTCTAAATTGAAAATAAATGGTATTGGATGCGAAGCATCAATAGTTGTTGGAGTAATTATTGGTAAGATCTGGTCTTTAAAATATTGTTCGAGCCATAAAATTTCAAAAGAATCTAAATCGCTAAGATTGTTAATTGTATATCCATAATTATTAAGCTCTGCAGTTAAATCTAAAAGAGCATTTTCTTGAGACTTAACCAACTCTTGCGACTTAATCGAAATTAAATTTAATTGTTCACCAGGTGTTAGTGAATCAATAGATAATTCATTTATTTTATTTTTTAATAATTGTTTTAGACCTGCAACTCTGACCATATAAAATTCATCTAAATTTGACCCTGAAATTGACAGATAGTTAAATCTTTCATTAAATGGAATTGACTTATCTTTTGCTAGCTCAACAACTCTTTCATTGAAGGAAAGCCATGATAGCTCTCTATTGGTGTAATTGTTCACAGTGGTAGAATAATATTAAATTGTTAAATTATTGTTAAGATAAAAAAATTTTATTATTTTTGGACTTTACAAAGAAATTTAAAGAACCTTTTCCTTTGCTTATTTCATTAGAATTACTAAAAAATCATTTAAACATTTAGAGTCGTTCTGCCCTCTTTCATTTAGCTCTCTAGTAAAATCATTTTTTAAAAAATTATTTTCTGCCTTTGCATGACGGATTATATTTAAAAATTTCATAGATTGTTTTATATTAACATTGAGTAGTATTTATTAAATGAAAAACGAAAATCTTAAAGCCCTAATAGATATAGGGTCAAATACAGTAAGACTTGTAATATATTCACCTCCTTACAGATTCCCTAATATTTTTTTAAATAAGAGATTTTATTGTGACCTTGGTAGGGGATTAGATAAAGATAAAATAATTCCAGAAAATAAAATTAAAAAACTACTTTCATCTTTGAATATTTTTAAAGACTTGTTGAATGATTATAAAGTAAAATCATTTGAAATTCTCGGTACGGCAGCTATGAGAGAAGCCAAAAATTCAAAAATTATTTTAAAAGAATCAAAGAAAATATTTAGCAAAAAAATTAAAATATTAAAACCACTAGAAGAAGCAATTATGTCTGGATACAGTACAATCTCTACTATAAATCTCCCCCATGGACTAAGTATGGACCTAGGAGGTGGTAGTTTAGATTTAGCAAAAATTAAATATGATAAAATTCAAAATGTTAAAAGTTTGAATATTGGAACCTTAAGATATTATTCGCCAAAAAATGAGCTAAATATTCCAAATATAAAAAAGGATATGAACGATAAACTTAATTCAAATAATTTTTTCTTAAAAAATAATAAAAATATTTATTTAATTGGTGGTGCATTTAGACATATTTGCAAAAAATACTTATCAATATCAAATAATCCTATAGAAGTTATACATAGTTTTACGATCAAGAAAATAGAAAGATCAAAATTTATAAAATTTCTTAATTATGAGTTCAAATTAATAAGGAAAAAAAAATATTCTTCTCTATCAAAAAGAGAACAAACAATCCCGGTAGCAATCTTGGTTTTGCAGAAAATCTTGAAAGACAATATAAATGCAAACTTAGTATTTTCTGCATATGGTTTGAGAGAGGGATATAATTATTCAAAACTATCCAATAAGGATAAAAAACGTGATGCTTTTGTAGAATCTACTAAATTCTTCTCAGATCTTGATTCAAGAAATACCATTTCCTCAGAAATTTTTCATACTCTAAAATCATTAATCCCAAAAAAGATTAAAATCGAAGATAGAATAATTCAGGGGATTTGTAATTTATCTGATGCCAATTGGAGAATATTGTCTCCATATAGGTCTATTCAATCTTTTTTAAGAATTGCAAGGTTTTCATGGATAGGTATTAATACTGCGGAAAGATTATTTGTATCTTATACTCTTTTTAATCGTTATAATCCACTGAAAAAATATAGAAATCAGATAAAAGAGTACTTAATTGTTATGGATAAAAGAGAGAAAGTATATGCTGAGTTAATTGGAAATTTATTAAAAACTGTATATTTAATAACTTCGGGTTCCAAAAAACTAATAGAAAAAAAATTTATTTATTTTGATGAAAAATCAATGTCTTATAAATTAAATGATAAAATTGAGAATTTAATGCAAAAAAAAGAGCTTCAAACTGTGAAGTTAAATAATTTGCTAAAAGAAGCATTAAAATACTGAATAATGATCAATATAGAAAATTAACACAATTTTAATTTTATAATTAGTCAATTTTATATAAATAATTGACAATAACCAAAATAAGAATTATATATATATAGTTACTTTTAACCAGTAACATCTTAGAAATATTTCCAAGGATATTTTATGGCACAAAAAAAAACCAAAACAAATAATCAAGCTAGTAATGAAGTTAAGGCATCCGATTTATCTTTAATGAATTTAAATGAATTACGTGAAGTAAAACCTGCGGATCTTCAAAAAATGGCTTTGGATCTTAAAGTTGAAGATACAGGTAGGATGACAAGGCAAGAGCAGATATATGCAATATTAAAATCTCAATCAGAAAAACAAGTTGAAATTTATGCTGAGGGCGTACTAGAAATTTTACAAGAGGGCTATGGCTTTCTTAGATCTCCAAAATATAGTTATTTGCCTGGTCCTGATGATATTTATGTATCTAAATCACAAGTTAGAAGCTTCCTTTTAAAATCTGGTGATACAATTGGAGGATATGTAAGACTGCCTAGAGAAGGCGAAAAAAATCTTGCATTGTTGAAAATTGAATCTGTTAACTTTGAAGATCCAGATTTTTGCAGAGAAAGAATTAGTTTTGGAAATAGAGTTCCACTTCATCCAAATAGTAGGCTAGACATGGAGAATGATGGACAAGAATTTTCAACTAGGATTATTGATATGTTTGTACCTATAGGTAAAGGCCAAAGAGCTTTATTAGTTGCTCCGCCTAGAACTGGAAAAACAGTTTTGCTTCAAAAAATTGCTAAAGCCATAACTGATAATAATCCAAATGTTTCATTATTTGTTCTCTTAATTGATGAGAGACCTGAAGAAGTTACTGATATGCAACGTTCAGTTAAAGGTGAGGTTGTGAGTTCGACTTTCGATGAACCTCCTCAAAGACATGTTCAAGTTGCTGATATGGTGTTAGAAAAAGCTAAAAGGCTTGTTGAACATGGTAAAGATGTAGTTATTTTATTAGATAGTATTACCAGGCTTGCTCGAGCTAGTAATACTGTTACCCCCGCAAGCGGTAGAGTTCTTACAGGTGGGATGGAAGCTAATGCTTTACAACGTCCAAAGCGTTTTTTTGGTGCTGCAAGAAATACTGAAGAAGGTGGGAGCTTGACTATAATTGCGACAGCCTTAATTGATACTGGAAGTAGAATGGACGAAGTTATTTTTGAAGAATTCAAAGGGACTGGGAATATGGAAATTTATCTTGATAGAAGACTAGCTGAAAAAAGAATTTACCCTGCAATAGATTTACAAAAATCTGGAACAAGAAAAGAGGAATTACTCATAACACAAGATGATCTAACTAGAATATGGCTACTAAGAAAAGTTTTAAATCCTATGAGTCCAAACGAGTCTATGGAGTTTTTATTAGATAAACTTAAAGGAACGTCTAGTAATTCAGACTTCTTAAAAGCGATGAATGCTGGGTAATGAGGCGCTAACCATGATGATTAGCACCCCAATTAACTAAAAATTACTTTCTTTTCTTAGCCGCTGGCTTTTTCTTAGCTGCTGGCTTTTTCTTAGTAACTTTTTTCTTAGCTACTTTTTTCTTAGCTGCTGGCTTTTTCTTAGTAACTTTTTTCTTAGCTACTTTTTTCTTAGCCGCTGGCTTTTTCTTAGTAACTTTTTTCTTAGCTACTTTTTTCTTAGCTGCTGGCTTTTTCTTAGTAACTTTTTTCTTAGCT
>NZXA02000008.1 GCA_002697665.2 bacterium | reverse complement strand
AACGATTATCCCACCCTTGTTAACGGTACTCATATTTACTTTTAATGCAGCCGGGTTAAAGCAAACAAGAACATCTGGTGTGTCACCTGGCGTGTAAATATCTTTGGCTGCAAATTGTATTTGATAAGAAGAAACACCGTATGTTGTTCCAAGGGGAGCTCTTATTTCTGATGGAAAGTCTGGGAAAGTGGCAAAATCGTTTCCAGCGAACGCCGTTGTATTTCCAAATTGATCTCCAGTTAATTGTATTCCATCACCAGAGTCGCCAGCAAATTTAACAGTTATAGTATCAACTTCATTTAATTCAACTTGTTTTTCTACAGCCATAATACAGTTTTAAATCCAATTTAATTTTAATATAATAAGTTAATAACAGTTTAAAAATATAGCATCTTTTCTATATAATGAAATAGCTATTTAAAAAATTTATAAATTTTTTGGACAAAGTTTTATATAATTGTTTGACATTTGACATCATTTTTAAAAAAGTACCAATATGGTATATGATTTACAAATTTTTAGTGATTAGTATAAGAAAATCTTAATGTACCTGATGATATTTTCCAGTTTATATGTTTGAGCCATTTATTATTTTTTGAAGAGAAGTCCTCTCTCATATGACAACCTCTTGATTCCTCGCGTAATAAAGCAGATTTTGTCATTAAATATGACAATGTTTTAAGATTAAGAATTCTATTGTCAATTATGTCATTCTTGTCTAAATCTTTCTTCTTTATAGACGATATTTCATCTAAAGCTAGTAATAAGTCTTTCTTATTTCTAAGTATTCCCACATGATTATTAATAATTTGTGAAATAGACATTCTAAGGTTTAGATATTTTTCTAGTTTTTTTTCTGAAGGAATCAGCGATATTTGTTCAGAGGTTTTTAATATTTTTTTTGGTATCCTCTTAATTTTTCTGGAAAATTCGAGAGCCGAATCGATGGCTCTTTTAGAAAACACTAGACATTCCAACAAAGAGTTGCTAGCCAATCTATTTGCTCCATGCGCACCTGAGCATGCTACTTCACCACAAGCGTATAAATTTTTAATATTTGTTCTGGCANATATATCAGTNTTTATTCCACCAATCAAGTAGTGTGCTGCAGGAGCAACTGGTATTTTTTCATTAGTTATATCTACTCCTTCACGCAAACAAAGTTCGTAAGTATTTTTAAATCTAGTTTTAATTAAGTTTTTATCTAGGTGTTTTAATGTTAAAAAAACATTTTTTTCCCCATTTGTCTTCATTTCATTGAATATTGCTTTTGAAACTATATCTCTTGGAGCTAGTTCTTTTTTTGGGGTGTAGCTTTTCATGAACTGCTTGCCTGAATGATTAATTAGTTTTGCACCTTCACCTCTTAAAGCTTCACTGATTAAAAAATTCTTAGCACCATCTTTAAAAAAAACTGTAGGATGGAATTGTACAAATTCCATATCGACAACAGTTGCGCCTGCATTAATTCCCATTATTATTCCATCTCCAGAAGTTGCTGAAGGATTNGTTGAGTTATAGTAAATTCCACATGCTCCNCCAGTNGCNAATATTGTCGACTTNGAGTTTATTACAATTTTTTTCTTAATTTTNTCTGATTGAACTAGGCAACCGTANCANTCTTTNCTATCNGAGAATANCTCAATAACGGATGTATTTTCTAANATTAAAATATTTTTTGTTTTGCAAATNTTTTTTGANAAAAAATCNACNACAGCTTTTCCAGTTTCATTTCCTAATGCATGCAAAATTCTTCTATTGCTATGACCCCCTTCGATTCCTAGATCAAAACCTGAAGAATCCGAATCAAAAACCATTCCCATCTTAACTAACTCTTTAACTCTATCGAAGCCTTCTTGTACCATTATATTTACTGCATCTGAATCATTTAATTCAGCTCCTGCAGAGATAGTATCCTCATAATGGGAATCAACAGAGTCTTTTCTGTCAATTGCTGCAGCAATACCCCCCTGAGCCCAATATGAATTACTTTCCTCTACGGATGATTTTGTTATAATGCAAACGCTACCAAAGTTGGACGCGTATAGAGCCGCATAAAGGCCTGACAGACCGGTTCCAATAACCAAGAAATCACATGTAACTGGTTCTTTAAAATAATTAGAATTTTTCATTCAATAACGTCCATGATATTTTCTTTTATATTTTCTATTTCATTCATATCAANTATTTTACCTTTAGATCCTTTTGTNACATAAAAAACATCTTCCACAGACTCTCTTTTTGTTGATATTTTTACAAATCTTATTCTTAATCCNAAATCTTTAATNTTTNGTAAAATTGAATANAGCATTCCAGGNTTATCCCCAGCNGTTAATTCAATAATTGAAAATTTACTTGATAAATCATTGTCAACTTTTACCTTAGCTTTTAATGTAGATTTATAATTGGAAATTANAAAATGATTNTTTTCATTATCNTTATTNCTTTGATTTTCAGATTCNATATTCTTTTTAATCCTATTCCATATTTTTCTATCATTGAAGGTAGAATTCCCAAATCTATTTATTTCTAATGTATAAACGTGCAAGTTACTTCTAAGTTCAGCAAGCCTTGCAGAAAATATATTTATACTTTCATAGCTTAATACTTTACANATATCTATAAAACCGATTTTCTTTGTTCTTGACCAAAANGTTAAATAATCAATTTTTCTTTTTTGGCTATATCTAACTCCTAAAATTAAATCATCNGAAGATTTTTCAAGAATTTTTAANTGATATTCAATTTCATCAGGCGAATAAACCTCAAAATACTGTTTATNGTTTTTTCCAATCATATTTTNAATTTCATTAGANGAGTATTTTAAATTTATGTTTTTTNAATTTATTGAATTTTTATTGTGTNTATTTTTCGTTAACATACTAAANGTTTTTTTATATAAAAGCCGCAGCAGNTTTCCTTTCCAGTCTGACCATACATCGGAGGCCACACTTCTTAGATCNCAAAATGTTAAAATAAAAAGGTATTCTAATTTCTCAATNGTTNTGATCCTTTTTCCAAATTCGTTTATNAGTTCNATNTCATCCATATCNCGTTTTTGTGANAAACTAGACATAGTTAGATGNTCCTTAATTAAAAAATATATTAATTCCTTAGAATCTTTATTNTATGAAAATCTTTCACATATTGTTTCAGACATTACNGCACCTCTGTCAGAGTGTCCTTTGCCAAAGCCTTTACCTATGTCATGTAGCAGCGCTGCAANTGAAAANAGATCCTTTTTTTTAATTTTTTTTGCAANTTTGGTTTCAAAAGGGAATTCNTTCTTNTATTCATTATTTATAAGTTTTTCAAATTCTTTGATTAGAAAAATAGAATGAACATCAACAGTGTATATATGAGACGGATCGGCTAGAGAAAGATTTCGAATTTTATTAAATTCTGGAATAAAAAAACTTAATAAATTAGCTTTNTTCAATTTCTCGATGAAGTTNGATATTTTNTTGCACCTTTTAATAGTTTCAGCAAAAGAAAATAAAAANAATATTTTGTCGTTCTTTGGNATTTTAATCTTTATCAGNTTTTTACATTCATTCATAACATCATCAGCAATATCGANATTGTTNTTTGANGAGAGTTCAAAAGCTTTTAATATATTTNCTGGATCTTTTNTGATCAAACTAGGATTTATGGCTTTAAGNAATCCTCTATGGATTATNTAAAAATCATTTAGGTTTTGAATTCTTCTTGAGCGGAAAATATCTTTATCTGTAATTCTACTAATTATTTTGTCCGTNATATCATAAATTTGGTTTCTATATTCATTAAAAATTTTCATTAGCACATTTTCTTTGGTTAGAAATTTCTCATCTTTAATATCATAGAATTTTGCTACTTTTTTTTGCGATTCATAGTCAAAAACATCAATATATGAATTTTTAATAACATGGAGATGATTTCGTAATTGAAGAAAAAATTCTTGAGCTTTATTGATCAAAATTAAATCTTCTTTAGTTATAAATTCATTTGATATTGATTTATCTACGTCAATATCACATGTATTAGCTCTTAGTATCCAAAAAAGACTATGTATATCTCTCAAACAACCTTTACCCTCCTTCACATCTGGTTCAATAAGGTATGTTGGTGTACTGAATTTTCTGTATCTTTTTTTTCTCTCNAATAGTTTTTCATTTATAAAGTTTTGTGAAATGTTGGGCAATAATTTTTTATTAAGGTTNTTTTTTAAATTAATACATAAGTTTGAATCNCCAGTTATTGCTCTTAAATCCATCATTGATGACAAGATTGTAGAGTCTTGCNTGCTTGCTAGCTCTAAGCATTCNTCAATTGATCTCAATGAGTTGCCAATTTCCAAACCNGTGTCCCATANCTTATANAAAATATTTTCNGCAAGNAGTTTAGCCTGTTCAAATTTNGATGCCTCATAAAGAATTAAAATATCAATGTCTGATTTNATACANAATTCTTTTCTCCCNTANCCACCTAANGCTAATATAGCAATTCCACTCGACTTATAATTGATATCGATTTCACTTGATATAAGTTTGTCTATTTCATTAGAAAATTTATTAACCAATTCCGTGGAGCTTATTGATTTTGAAAGATGTAAATTTTTAATATTTTCATAAGATTTTTGAAATCTTCTTGAAAACTTATCATTTGCGGTCATTTTTTGAAATTAACAGGTATTTCGCCTTCTCCAACAGAAATATTTTCATGTCTGGCAAGAACAAACAAAAGGTCCGAAAGCCTATTTATATAAATTTGGGCTTTAGGATTAACCCATTCTATTTTTGACAAAGATACAATTTTTCTTTCCGCTCTCCTGCATATTACTCTGGAAAAATGGAGGCAAGTTCCTGTAAAACAACCAGCAGGGAGAATAAATTCCTTTAAGGGTCCTACTATTTCTACATATTTATCAATTTGTTTTTCCAACCACAAAATTTTAGAACCAGTAATTCTTGGCACTTTAACATTTTTTGTGGATGCTAAATCTGCTCCCAAAATAAACAAATCATTTTGAATTTTATTAAGTATTTTGCTGCAGGGTTTAGATATTTCACCAGTTAATACTAAGCCTATACACGAATTTAATTCGTCAATATCTCCATAACTTTCAACTCGGATAGAATCTTTAGGTACAACTTCTCCACCCACAAGCATAGTATTTCCCGCATCACCAAATTTTGTATACACCTTATTTATTCTATTTTTTGGCATTCAGTATTCTAACTTAGAACTAAAAACTAAACAATTTGTCAACATTATTATATNTTTTTAAAATATAATATTATTATGGAAGATATTTATTTTGATGACTTTATAAGACTCAAATCATATGGTAGTGAAGGTTATTATAAGTCTTCACTTACAATAAATGAGAAAAATGATTTTATTACTTCGCCAAATATTTCTAATTTCTTTGGAGATGTTATTGGTAAATTTATTGCAGAAAAAATACATAATAAATTTAANAAAGAGAAGTTNAATGTCATTGAAATTGGATCAAATGACGGAACTCTTTCTTTACATGTACTTGATTATCTTTCAAAGTTTAACAATAAAATATATCAACAAGTTAATTTTTTTTTAGTTGAACAAAACTTAAATCTTGAAAAAAAAATTAATAGAAATCTTAATAGACATAAAAATAAATTTGTAATTTGTTCAAATATAGAAGAGATAAATTCAGAAAATAAAAATTCTTTTGTATTTTGTAATGAATTGTTTGATTCATTACCATTTCATAGATGTATCTTTAGAGAAGGCAAGTTGTATGAAATTTTAATTTCAAAAACCAATGGCAAATATATTGAAACAGAGGTTGAAGCACGAACTAAACTGAAAGATAAAATCATGTCACTAAATTTTGATATTGAAGCTACTTTTTTTTTCGAGTTTCCCAGTGATGAATTTTTTGACATGGTTAAATCTATAAATAATATGAACAATAATATTTTATTTTTATCTTTTGATTATGGAGATAAAAAAAATATCTTAGGAAGCTCTAAATATCCAAAAGGAACAGCTAGAACTTTTCATAANAATAGAGTTAATGATAATTTTTACAATAATGATGTTGATATAACTTATTCAATAAACTTTGAGCTTCTTTCAAGAGAATTTATTTCTTATGGTTTTAATGAAGAGTTCTTTGAAACACAGACTAAGTTTTTAATAGATAATTCATTTTTAGAAATTATAGATAATAGCATCAAGTCTAGCTCTGTGGACACCACAAAATTAAAAAGTCTTATTTCTCCTGCTTTTATGGGCGAAGCTTTTAAAGTTATTTTTTTTAGTAAGATTGTTTGAAGTAATATTTTTTTACGTTAAAGTTATCGGGTTATGAATATTACCTGGGCAGATAGAATTAATAACTTGCCACCATATTTATTTGCTGAAATAGATGCCAAAAAACAAGCCCTTATAGATAAAGGAGTTGATGTAATAGACCTAGGTGTTGGAGACCCAGATATTCCCACACCTGCAAGGATAATTAAAGCTTTAAATGTATCTGCTCAAAATCCATCTAATCATAGGTATCCATCATATGCAGGGATGGCTTCTTTTAGGTCTGAAGTGGCATCTTGGTATAAAAGAAGATTTGATGTAACCGTAAATGGCGATAAAAATGTAATAATACTTATTGGTTCAAAAGAGGGTGTAGCACATGCGCCTCTTGCATTTATTAATCCAGGTGATATTGCGCTTGTCCCTGACCCAGGATATCCAGTATATAATATTGCTACTGAATTTGCTGGTGGAACCCCCTATCTTATGCCCCTTCTTGAAGAGAATGGATTTATGCCTGATCTAAATTCAATACCAAACGATATTTTAAAAAAATCAAAAATTATGTTTCTAAATTATCCTAATAACCCAACATCTGCTTTTGCATCTGATGATTTTTTCAACAGAGCTATTGAATTTGCACATAAAAATAATATTTTGATATGTCATGATGCTGCATATACTGAAGTCTATTTTGATGAAAATAATAAACCAAAAAGTTTTTTAGAATACGATGGAGCTCTTGAAGTTGGATTAGAATTTCATTCCTTGTCAAAAACTTTTAGCATGACAGGATGGAGACTTGGCCATGTTGTAGGTAATGAAAAAGCTGTAGCTGGAATTGGTAAAGTTAAAACAAATATAGATTCAGGAGCATTTCAAGCTGTTCAGGAGGCAGGAATCGAAGCCTTAAGAAATTTTGAGGACGGATTACAGGAAAGGACGGAGATTTATAAAAAAAGAAGCATGTTACTCTCAGATGGTTTAAAAAAGATCGGCATTGATGTAATAACTCCCAAAGGAACATTTTATGTCTGGTTTAAAAATCCAAATGGCCTCAAATCCTCAGAATTCGCAAATTTACTATTAGAAAAATCTGGAATAGTAATGACACCCGGTACTGGGTTTGGAATTTACGGCGAAGGTTATACTAGGGCTTCCGTTACCCTTGATGATGAACAATTAATTGAGGCTGTTTCAAGAATTGAGAAACTTACTATTTAATTATTAAATTTAAAATTTTATTTTCTATATATATACTTTTTAAAATTTCTTTATCTTTTAAATATTTATTAATTGATTCAATTTCTTGTACTCTTTTTTTTATGATTATTTCGTTAATATCTTGATTTTCAAACTCTACAACACCCCTTGTCTTCCCATTAATTTGTATTACAACCTTGACAATGTCTTTCATTAAAATATTTTTGTCAGGTTTAATCCATAATTTATTTATATCTTTATCTTTAAAATTTGACTTGCTCCAAAGTTCATTAGAAAGATGAGGTATTAGTGGATTAAGTAAAATAATAAAAACATAAACAAAAAAACCAAAAAGTTTTTCATCCGCACTATTGTCTTCTTTGTATTTATATGCGTGATTTAATAGTTCCATCATACTTGCAATAGCAGTATTAAATTGCATTCTATCTAAGTCATAATTTACTTTATCTATAGTTTTATTAATTTTAATTAAAAATTCTTTATTCTTATTAGACAAATCTTCGAAATCAAATTCATATTCATCACGAATACAGCTAATATTTTCTTCTGTTATCTTCCAAATTCTTTTTATAAATCTGTTTGAGCCTTCAATTCCTTCATCACTCCATTCCAAATCTTTTTCAACTGGAGCAGTGAATAAAACAAAAATTCTAACAGTATCTGCTCCATAAATTTTAATTATCTCTGTTGGGTCNACTGTATTTCCAAGAGACTTAGACATTTTTGCACCATCNTTTAATACCATCCCTTGAGTTAAAAGNTTTTTAAACGGTTCTTTAATATTGCAATATCCCATTTTTTTCATTGCATGAAAAAAGAANCTGGAATAAAGAAGATGCAAAATTGCGTGCTCTATACCCCCTATGTATTGGTCAACTTGCATCCATTTATCAAATTCCGTTTTATCAAAAATTTTTTCTGATTTTGGAGATGTAAACCTAGCAAAATACCAAGAAGATTCAAAGAAAGTATCAAAGGTGTCAGTCTCTCTAATAGCAGGTTTTCCAGAATAGGGGCATATTGTATATTTCCATGTCGGATGATTTTCTAATGGATTTCCGGGCTCACCTAATTTAATATCATCAGGTAATTCAACTGGCAAAGAAGACTCAGGAAGTGGAACCATAGTTCCATCCTCTAGATAGACAACAGGTATNGGGCACCCCCAATATCTTTGTCTAGAAATTCCCCAATCACGCAATTTAAATTTNATTGAACTTGTCGCAATAGATTTTTTTTCCAGCTCTTTGATAACTTTATTTTTAGCATCCTGAACATTAAGCCCATTGAGAAAATCAGAATTTATAATTTCACCGTTTTCTACATAGGCTTCATTTAAATCACATTCANTTCCATCCTTTGAAACAACTTGAATTATATCAAGTTGATATTTNTTAGCGAAATCAAAGTCTCTTTGATCATGTGCNGGNCAGCCAAATATTGCTCCTGTTCCATAATCCATAAGTATAAAATTAGCTATATAAACTGGTATTTCTTTCTCTGTAAAAGGATGTAAAACTTTCAAACCNGTATTTATCCCAANTTTATCAGCTTTCTCTAAAGCCTCNGTTGTTGAAGAAGTTTTTTTACATTCCTGGATAAAATTACTAATTTCAGAACTTTTTTCTGACAAATNANTNCTTAANGGATGTTCAGGAGAAAGNCCTATAAAAGATGCACCAAAAATCGTNTCNGGCCTNGTTGTAAAAACATTAATAGAAACTCCATNTTTNGTTTTAAATTTAATTTCGGCACCTATAGATTTACCTATCCAGTTTTCTTGCATTGATAATACTCTTTTTGGCCAACCAGATAAGTTATCTAATTCTTTTACCAAATCATCTGCAAAATCTGTTATTTTTAAAAACCACTGTGATAATTTTTTTTGAACAACCTCAGCGCCTGATCTCCAACCCTTACCGTCAACAACCTGCTCGTTAGCTAAAACAGTATTATCAACAGGATCCCAATTAACATATGATTCTTTTTTGTAAGCAATATTATTTTTTAAAAGATCTAGAAATAATTTTTGTTCATGAATGTAATAATTTTTATTGCAAGTTACTATTTCTCTATCCCAATCATAAGAAAGCCCAAGTTGCTTGAGCTGGCTTTTCATTATTTCTATATTTTTATAGGTCCAATCTCTTGGGTGGACATCATTCTTTATTGCAGCATTCTCCGCTGGCATACCAAAAGCATCCCAGCCCATAGGATGTAAAACATTATATTTTTGACATCTTTTAAATCTTGCTACAACGTCGCCGATAACATAATTTCTTACATGCCCCATATGTATTTTTCCAGAGGGATATGGAAACATTTCCAATACGTAAAATTTCTGATCATCCTTACTCAATTGTGCTGTAAAGGATTTTTTATTTTCCCATTCTTTTTGCCACTTGGGTTCAATCTCTGATGGTATATAATTCATTTTATATTAATAATAATTATTTTAATTAAAATATATATATAATGAATCAAGTTATAAAGAAAAACTTTGAAATTGATAAAACAAAAGCTAAAAGATTGAGGTCAATGGGTATCTCTGGATTATTCTTACAAATTAACAAAAAAAATGAACAATCCTCCTCTAAAACTCCTCAAAATATCGACAATTTAAATATAAAAGAAGTAAAAAATATTGTCCAGGAATGTCAATCTTGCGAATTACATAAGACAAGAAATATGTCGGTTTTTGGTGAAGGAAATGAAAATGCCCAAATAATGTTCATCGGCGAGGCGCCTGGGAAAGACGAGGATATGACTGGTCAACCTTTTATTGGAAGGGCAGGACAATTGCTTGATAGGATAATTCAAGCAATGAAAATGAAGAGGGAGGATATTTATATTTGTAATGCCGTGAAATGTAGGCCAGAAAACAATAGAAAGCCTACAGTAGATGAAGTAAAATCGTGCTCTTCTTTTTTAGATTTTCAGATAAAAAAAGTTAATCCGAAAATTATCATATGCCTTGGTTTGGTCGCTGCAGAATATATTTTGGGTGAAAATGATAAATTAAAAAATTTAAGAGGAAAATTTTATCAAAGGTATGGAGCTAAAATATTAATTACTTACCACCCAGCGGCATTGTTGAGAGATCCAAGCAAAAAAAAATTAGTATGGGAAGATATGCAGATCGTAATGAAAGAGGTTGGAATAGATGTCTAATAAATTAAAAAATGAAAACAGCCCATACTTGCTCCAACATTCCGAAAATCCAGTAAACTGGTACCCCTGGTCTGAAGAAGCTTTTAGGGCTGCTAATAACAACGATATGCCAATCTTCTTATCTATAGGTTATTCAACTTGTCATTGGTGTCATGTGATGGAGCACGAATGTTTTGAAGATGAAGAGATAGCAAAAATTTTAAATGAAAATTTTATATCAATTAAGGTTGACCGTGAACAGAGACCCGACATAGATAGTATTTATATGTCAGTTTGCCAGATGATGACACAGAGAGGTGGATGGCCGCTATCTATTTTTATGACTCCTGATAAAAAACCTTTTTTTTCCGGAACTTACTTTCCGAAAAAAACAAAAGGTGGAATGGTTGGTTTAGTTGAATTGCTCCCAAAAATTGCAGATGTTTGGAAAAATAATCGAGATGATATAACAAAATCTGTTGAAAGTATCGTATCTACCTTAGAAGATGTTTCAAATCCTAAGGTCTCTGATAATTTTGTCTCACCTGAAGACATGAATGAAATATTCGAAAGCTTGAAAGATTTTTATGATGAAAAGTATGGTGGATTTGGCGAGGCACCCAAATTTCCCTCTCCACAAAATATCATTTTTTTAAGCAACTTTTATGATTTTTTCAAGAATAAAGATGCATTACATATGATTGATCAAACTCTTACTTCTATTGCGTTGGGTGGTATTAATGATCATATAGGGGGCGGGTTTCATAGATATTCAACCGATGTAAAATGGCAAGTTCCACATTTTGAAAAAATGCTTTACGATCAAGCTAACTTATTAGAATCTTTTTATGAATCATATTTAGTTTCTAATAAAGAAATATATTTAGATTCTATTCAGAAAACTATTAATTATTTAAAAGAATCCATGTTATCTAAAAGTGGTGCTTTTTATTCTGCGGAAGACGCAGATTCTAGTGGAGAAGAGGGGTTATTTTATTTATGGGAGGAGAGAGAACTTAAAGAAATTTTAGAAAGTAGTGAATTTCAGTTTTTCAAACATTTATATAATATAGAACCTGAAGGAAATTTTTTAGAGGAAACAACTAAGCAAAAAAATGGAAAAAATATTATTTTTCTCAAAGACGAATTAGAAAGTTTTTCAGAAATATTTTCATTAGATAAGGATTTAATAAAAAGTGAAACAAATCGGATTAAAGAGAAATTAAAAAAAATCAGACATAAAAGACCCAAGCCTTTATTGGATGATAAAATTTTAACTGATTGGAACTCTATGTTAATTTCAAGCTTATCAAAGATCTCTAGAATATTTAATAGCTCGGAAATCCTTGACTTGGCAATTAACTGTGATTCCTTTTTGAAAAAAAATATGATTAATAGCTATAATTTGCTTCATTGTTATAGAGATGGAATTGCTTCTGTTGATGGCATGCTTGATGATTATTCTTTTTACTCTAAATCACTTATTGATCTATATGAAACAACTCTTGATCCAGATTATTTATTAGACTCATTTAAGGTATGTGAAAAAATGATTTTTTATTTTTGGGATTATGATGATGGATTATTTTTCTCTTCAAAGAAAGGAGAAAGTGATTTAATTGTAAGACAAAAAAATCTACTTGATGGAGCATCCCCATGTGGCAATTCTACAGCTTTATATTCTATAGCAAAGCTATCGAATTATTTTTTTGATGAAAATCTTGATAAAATATCGAATACTTTATCCTCTAAATTAGGTGAATTAGCAAAAAAATTTCCCATTAATTTAGGTATGTTTCTTGGGAATCAATTCTTATTATACAGAAAACAATTTCAAATAGTTATAACCTCTATGGATGAAAAATTAGATNANNCTAATGAAATGGTGAATTATGTTATAAATCTAAAAAGCATAAATAAATCCATATTTCATATTAATTCTCTTTCNCAAAGAAACAAATATATTAATTTTTCTGANAAATATTCTTTTCTTCCAGAACCTTCAAAAAATGTAAAAATTTATTTATGTTCAAANTTTACCTGTAATNTACCGATAGAGAATCTAGACGAATTANNAAAAGCACTAACTTAAATTTTCTTGAATATCATTTTTTTTGATATGTATNANCAAAATATTTAAAGCCGCAGGAGTTATTCCGGATATTCGTGATGCTTGNCCAATTGTGGATGGTCTGATTCTTTGTATTTTTTGTTTCAATTCATTAGATAGACCTGAAATGAATGCTATGTNTAAATNCTTAGGTATTTCAATATTTTTGTATTTTTCAATCTTTTNTATTTCCTCAAATTGACGAGAGATATATCCCTCATATTTAATNTCATTTCTTATTAAATTTTTAATTGTTTCATCCTCAGGGATTAAAATCTTGTCATCAATTTTTTTAATTATATCAAAATCAATATTTTGTCTTTTTAGTAAATCCTTAACACTATATTGTTTTTTTAATTCTTCTAATCCTATATCCCTAAATATTTTCATATTTTTTTTGCTTGGAGATATTTTTTTTTCTTTATAATGTTTTATTAAATTTTGATATTTCTTTTTTTTCATTGCAAAGTTCTCATAATCTTTAGTATTAACAAGCCCAATTGAGTAACCCTTCTCAGTCAGTCTCATATCTGCATTGTCGTCCCTTAATAGAAGTCTATGTTCAGCCCTAGAAGTAAACATTCTGTAGGGTTCATCAACNCCTAAAGTTACTAAATCATCTATTAGAATTCCAATGTAGGATTCTGATCTAGATAGAATAAATTCACTCTTATTAAAAACTTTCATAGAAGCATTTATGCCAGCGATTAAGCCTTGAGCAGCGGCTTCTTCATATCCCGTTGTTCCATTTATTTGGCCTGCTAAAAATAAATTCTGAACTATTTTGCTTTCAAGTGTTAAGTATAAATCCTGAGGATTACAATAATCATATTCAACTGCATAACCAGGTCTCATCATCTTTGCATTTTCAAGACCATCAATACTTTTGATTATTTCAATTTGCACTTCTAATGGGAGGCTGGTCGATATTCCATTAGGATAAATTTCATTTGTCTGCAAGCCTTCAGGCTCAAGAAAAATTTGATGTCTTAGTTTGTCAGCAAATCTTATTACTTTATCTTCTATAGATGGACAATATCTGGGACCAACCCCTTTGATCTCGCCAGAAAATAAAGGAGATTTGTCTATGTTTGATTTTATTATGTCATGAGTTNTTTCATTTGTATAAGTTATATGACANGGAAGCTGCTGGTTTAACACCTTNTTAGTTTGATATGAAAAGAAAGTAGGGATAGAGTCAGGATTTTGAATTTGAGTTTTTGACCAATCGATAGTATTTTTATCNAGCCTTGGTGGCGTACCAGTTTTTAATCTTCCTACATCNAGGCCTAACATTTTAAAAGAATTTGAAATTTNCTTNGTTGGNGGTTCNCCGGCCCTACCAGCNGAATTTTTTTCTTTGCCAATATGAATTAGACCATTCGGAAATGTNCCAGGTGTAACAATAGTTGTTTTTGAATGAAAANTTTCACCCAAATTAGTTTTTACACCTAANATTTTANCATTTCTAAATATAAGCGAATCAATAATTCTTTGNAATATGANCAGATTTTGTTGATTTCCTAAAGTTGCTCTCATATAGGTTCTATATAAATTTCTATCTGCTTGNANTCTTGTGGCTTGAACTGCAGGACCTTTTCTTGTATTTAGCCTTCTATATTGAATCGATGAATGATCAGCGGCTTTTGCCATTTCACCACCTAGTGCATCAATTTCTCTTACTAAATGACCTTTACCAACTCCACCTATCGATGGATTACAAGACATNACTCCAATAGTATCAATATTCGCTGTAATTAAAAGAGTTNTCGAGCCTAACCTAGCAGAAGCTAATGCTGCTTCACAGCCAGCGTGACCACCACCAACAACTATGACATCATATTTGTTTTCAGACATAATTTTCTAATCTTATATGATTTGCTAAAAAATAAAAGCGTTTAAATATCGAAAAAAATAAACAATAATTATTAAATGAAAAATCNATTAGTAGGAATAACCTCTGATATNAAAGGAAAATTTTATGAAGTAGAATCATTTTACTTTACTAGCTTGTTAAAATCGGGTGCTATACCNGTGATGTTACCAATGATAANNAANAGAAAAGATATTAAAAAAATATCAATGANAATAAANAGTTTNTTGGTCTCTGGTAGTCGTGATATAGACCCTAAATTTTATGGACAGGTAAAAAAATATAAAATTAATTCTTTAGANATTAATAGAACATTAAGTGAAATAAGCTANATTGAAGAGTTCGCAAAACANAATAAAAAAATTCTNGGTATCTGTGGTGGTATGCAATTAATAAANGTCCACTTTGGAGGAAGTTTAATTCAAGATATTGACTCACAATTAAACACTAAAATTGATCACTCTAAAGCAAAATATCATAAGATAAAAATCTTAAAAAATACAATTATTAGAAAAATTACTAGTTCATCNGATCTNAGAGTTAATACTTTTCATCATCAATGNATTGATGTGTTAGGGAGAAATTTGATAGCATCGTCAAGAACCNCAGACGGGATTATAGAATCATTTGAATCCATAAATAAGAAAATTTTGGGCATACAGTGGCANCCAGAACTTATGAATGATAGAAAAAATCAGATGATTTTTAATTGGTTAAAGAGTTAAAATTAAATTTAAAACTGTTAAATTAAGATTGTGGATAAAATTGTTGCTAAAGGGATAAGAGAAAATAATCTTGATAATATTAGCATTGCTATACCAAGAGGCAAAATAACTGTCTTTACTGGTGTTAGCGGTTCTGGTAAATCAACATTAGCATTTGACACAATTTTCGCTGAAGGTCAAAGAAGATATCTTGAGTCACTATCAAGCTATGCTAAACAATTTGTAGAGAAATTTAAAAAACCAGATTTAGATTATATTTCAGGCCTATCGCCGTCTGTATCAGTGGATCAAAAAACCTTTATGAGAAACCCTAGATCTACAGTTGCTACAATCACAGAAATTTATGATTTTATCAGATTAGGATTTTCAAAGCTCGGAACTCCTAAATGTTATCAATGCGGTAGTGAAATGTCATCCGGCTCTGTAGAAACTATAGTGGATCGACTCAAAAAAGAAAATTTATTTAATAAAAGTATTGATATTTTCTACCCAATCTCAATGGGTAAAAAAGGTGAATTTAAAAAAGAAATTGAATTTGCTTCTAGGTTTTTTACTATAGCTAGAGTCGAGGGTAAAACTATTGATATTTCACAAATAAAACCNTTGGAAAAGCAAAAAAAGCATAACCTTGAAATATATATTGATTCAATTAATTCACCTAAAAAAAATTTAAANAAACTTAAATCCTCCTTNGATATAGGATTTTTGTATGGTGAAGGAGTNGTGATAGTTGAAGTTGAGAANAAAAGATTTNTTTTTAATTCTGAGTTAACTTGCAATAAATGTGGAATNAGCTACCCAGAAATCTCTCCAAGACTTTTTTCATTTAATAGTCCTTATGGNTGCTGTAGCCAGTGTGANGGTATCGGACAATTTGAATTTGTTGATGANAATCTAGTTGTTGATTTTGATAAATCTATAAATGATAATTCAATTTTACCATTTACTTCTTTATCTCAATATAAAAAACAAGTTAAACAATTCGCNAAAGAAAACNTAATAGATTTGAAAAAANCNTTTGGTAAATTGTCAAAAAAGCATCAAAANTTAATACTTTATGGACATGAATCAAACAATGTAACNGATTATATAAAGAATTATGATAANGATAACAAAGAATTTTTAGGTGTTATAAATATATTACAAAGNTGGATTTTGAAGTCCAAAACCGAAGAATCCTTNGAAGCCCTTTCAAAATATNTTTCGGTCAAAAAATGTAANTCTTGTGAAGGTGCAAGGTTGAGAAAAGAGGCATTACATATATTTATTAATGACAAAAATATATCTGAATTTTGTAGTTTTAATATTTCAGAAGCTATGAATTTTGTTGATGATGTAAAATTTACTGGAACAAAAAAAGAAATATGGAAAAAAATTAAACCCGAAATAAGATCTAGATTAACTTTTTTGAAAGACGTTGGTTTATCGTATTTAAATCTTAACAGAAGTGCTCCTACATTGTCTGGTGGAGAAGCGCAAAGAATAAGGCTTGCTACTCAATTGGGTGCTAATTTAACAGGAGTTACTTATGTTCTTGATGAGCCGACAATAGGCTTACACCCCAGAGATAACTCAAGACTTGTAGATGCGCTTAAATCGTTAAGAGATAAAGGCAATACTGTGCTGGTTGTTGAACATGATGAAGATACAATAATGAATGCAGATAACATAATTGATATTGGGCCAAAGGCTGGGATAAATGGCGGAAAAATTGTCTATACTGGAAATTTAAATGGCATTAAAAAATCTAAGAATTCATTAACGGGAAAGTACTTAAATCGGGAAAAGAAAATTGTTCAAAATATTAAAAATTTTACACCTAATACAAGAAAAATCTCTATTTCTAATATTGCAAAAAATAATTTAAAAAATATAAGTATTGATCTCCCATTGGGACATGTAATATGTGTTACTGGCGTTTCAGGATCCGGAAAGAGTTCTTTAGTATCTCAAACTATTTTCCCACTATTATCAAAACATATAAATAATCCGAAGAAAAAAAAATCTTCTGAAGAGACTATAAAAGGTGTTGAGAATATTGATAAGGTTATAAATATTGATCAGTCTCCCATAGGTAGAACATCACGCTCAAATCCCGTAACTTACACTGGAATTTTTTCAACAATCAGAGATATTTTTTCATCTTTGCAAATATCTAAAATGAAAGGATATGGCCCCGGCAGATTTAGCTTTAACGTTAAGGAAGGCAGTTGCAGCAATTGCTCTGGAGCAGGATTTAATAAAATTGAAATGAGCTTTTTGCCGGATGTTTCTGTTAAATGTGAGGAATGTCAAGGAAAAAGGTTTGATGAACAAACTTTGGAGATTCTATATAATGGAAAAAATATAGCTGAAGTTTTGGATATGACATTCGAAGAAGCTGAAACTTTTTTTTCTGGTTTTCCCATACTTAGCTCAAAAATTTCGATTTTGAATTCTGTTGGTCTTCACTATCTTAGATTGGGCCAATCGGCTACAACACTTTCAGGCGGTGAAGCACAAAGGGTCAAATTGTCTAAAGAGTTGATTAAAAAAAATACTGGAAAGACCTTCTATATTTTAGACGAGCCTACCATAGGACTACATTACCAAGATGTTGATAACTTAATGAATGTTATTTATAAGCTTAGAGATTCGGGAAGTACAATATTAATAGTTGAACATAATCTTGATGTTATAAATTGCTCAGACTACATTATAGATCTTGGACCTGAGGGAGGTGATAGGGGTGGTTATTTACAGTTTATGGGACAAAGAGAAGACTTTATATCAAGTGGCTCTGGAGAAACTCTTAATTATCTCAAAAAACATATTTCTTGAAAAAGAACTATAAGGGATTTGTTATTAATGAGGCTACGATGCTTAAAATTATAAAAATTCCGATAAATGTAATCATTACATAACAATGCTTGTATGTAGTACCCTTGTGCACATTTGGAACCCTATCAGGATACGGCAAGACTTTATGCTCATTATCTGAGATTTCTTCATTTACACCATCAGAATCAGAAACTGGTTCCTCAATTGATGCATTATCTATCTCTGCAGCTTGTTCTTTATTTTCTTCGGTCACAATTAAAAAATATCATAAGTTCATTTTTATGCAATGAGTTAGATCATAGTTACTTTTTATATACTACTACCCAAAAAGATATTTTGATATAAAATAATTAAATTATTTTTTAGAATTTTATTCTAACGGAGGCAAAAAATGGCAGAATATGCAAATCCAGATGTGCTGGTAAGTACAGAATGGGTACAGGAGAATATAGGAAAAGATGGAATTAAAATTATCGAATCAAATGAGGACATTTTACTTTATGATATCGGACATATTGAAGGAGCAATTAAGTTAGATTGGGAGACAGAGCTTCAGGATAAATTAGTCAGAGATTATATTGATAAAGATAATTTTGAAAAATTAATGAGCTCTAAAGGAATATCTCGTGATGATACAGTTGTTTTTTATGGCGATAAAAGCAATTGGTGGGCATGCTATGCATTATGGACATTTAAGGTTTATGGACATGAAAAATGTTTAATAATGAATGGCGGAAGACAAAAATGGATTGATGAAAAAAGAGATGTTACAAAAGACATTGTCGATTACCCAACTACAGATTATAAGGTTGAATCAACAAATGATGATATTAGAGCATTTAGAGATGAAGTAAAAAAACATAGTGATTCAGGACTATTGCTGATTGATGTAAGATCCCCAAAAGAATATTCTGGTGAATTATTACATATGGAAGCATATCCTCAAGAAGGTGCACTTCGAGGTGGGCACATACCTAATGCTAAGAGTGTTCCATGGGCTACTGCTGCAAATGAGGATGGTACTTTTAAAAGTGCTGATGAACTTACAGCAATTTATAAAGAAGGTGCAGGTCTTGATCCTAATCAAGACATAATTGCATACTGTAGAATTGGTGAAAGGTCTTCCCATACATGGTTCGTTCTAAAATATTTACTTGGCTATGATAGCGTTAAAAATTATGATGGATCATGGACAGAATGGGGAAATTTAGTTAAAGCTCCTATTGAAAAGTAATATACTTTATTTTAATTTAACTTTAAGTTACATTATGAAATCTAAGCAAATTAGCTAAAAGGCTAGTTTGCTTAGATATTTTATAAATTATGGCGCAAGATAAGCAAGAATTGATGGATTTTATATTGGATCACTATGAGAATCCAAGAAATGCGGGTTCAATAGAAGGTGCAGATCAAAAATTAATTAGTGATGCTGACATCTGTCAAAATGGTGGAAATCCTGGATGTGGAGATATTGTTACAATTTGTCTGAAAGTTGATGGTGGTAAAATTGTGGATATTAAATTTGAGGGAGAAGGCTGTATTGTAAGTCAAGCTGGAACTTCAATTATCACTGAAAAGGTATTAGGCAAGGATTTAGATGATGTTTTGGCGATGGGTCCAGAGATGATGACTGAAATATTGGGAGAAGAACTTACTTTATCAAGGCCTAAATGTGCTACATTAGGATTGGCAACCGTAAAGCTAGCCATTACTCAGCTCAGAAGAGATGAAATGAAGAAGGCTAACAATATAGAATAATATATTTTTCATATAACTTTTTTTGTTTATAATATACTCTAAGACCAATATGGGAGAATGATAATGGCAAAAAAGAATGGTAAAAATGGAAATGGAAAAGTTAATTATGATGCGGCTTTAAATTACCCCTTATTTGAAGCTATTTTTAATCGTAGATCTAGGAGATTTGGAGCTGGTATGGAGCTTCCTTCTGATAGTAGTCTGGGACATAAGTCAGAAATCCCCCCAATAGCTTTGACTGAATTTCAAGAGGCTATGTTAGTATGGGCAGGCACTGGATTAACTGGACTATGTTTAGCTGATCTGCCACCAGAAAATGGAATTGATTTATTATGTCAGTGGACTGGTAGAACTTGGCCTTCTGCTTGTAATAACCACGGAACAGAATTGTTTTTTACTAACGACTCAGGTTTATATTGGGTGGATGTTAAAAATATGCTTCCTAAAGATAAAGAGCTAGATATGTTTTTTAAACTCGATCGAGATGATAAAATTGACAGATTATTAGAGCTATACAGAGATGGACTTGTAAAGCTAGAGGATGGAAGGGCTAATTTACCCGATAAAATGCCTGGCCTTTTTGATTTCAATCAATGGAATACGAACAAGCCTGGTACTACAACTTTTATTCCTGTTACAGATATAACTGAAGAATACTTAAATTTATTAACTTTATATTGCAGTAGCACTTATGCATTTAACATTTGGGATGAAAAACATAATAGGTCTTGTGGCCAAGATAAATGGATCAAAACTGGAAGGATCAAAGAAGAAGTTAAAATGTCTCTATATGATCTTGAGGTTAGAATTTTAACAGGATTAAATGTGGAGCAGGCATTTATTTGTCAAAANATGTCNCTNGCATTACAAGCACTTGGCTTGGGTGGATGGACTTTTACAGGTTTAATTCCTAGGTTCACATTGGGTTCAAATCCGGAACTCTTTAAAGGTTTAGGCTTTAGATTTGAGCAACCTAAATCTGGACCTACTAGACCTGTTGGAAGAGATGGAGTATTTCAAGGATATTGTCCCCCATACTATAAAACAATGTCAGAAGCTTATGATGCTATGGATTCTCATAAATGGGCGGCTTGGGATAGTAGCAAGAAGCCTTTTCCATATGAGGAACCTGATAAGCATTTAGTTAAAGCTCCTAGGCCTACTGATACAACTAGTGAAATTGTTAAATCCGTCGCAGATTATATTTATGATACTTATGGATCATTTCCAGCTTTTGTAGATCCAATGTATATGAGATTGGTGTTTCAAGCTCAAAACTTAGATCTAGATTTCTATGACAAATACTATCCGCCTGGATCATATACCGATCAACATGTTAATACATTTAAATATTTTCAGCCTGAAATTGAAAATCCTTATTCCCAAAAGCCTTCTAAAAAATATCCTTGGGATAAGTAAAATATAAAGAATTAAGAATTAAGAATTGAGAGAATCCCAGGTGTCATCAGTGACACCTTCCTCTCTTAATTTAGCTTTTTGAACTCTGTTAGTAGGAGTTTTAGGTAAAGAGTCACGGAATTTTATAAATCTGGGTATCATGAATTTAGGCATAATTGGCTTTAGAAATTCTATTATCTCTTTTGGATCTAAATTTTCGTCTTTTTCTTTGACTACAACAATCATTACTTCATCCTCAGAATATCTGCCTTCTTCATCAACTTTTACAGCAATTGCNGCAGCTTCATTTATTCCAGGATGAGAAGAAACCATATTTTCTACCTCAAANGAGCTAATATTTTCACCCCTACGCCTAATATAATCTTTAACTCTATCCATAAAAAAGATATANCCATCATCATCTTTTCTACATAAATCTCCTGTATGAAACCAAAAATTTCTGAAATCTGATACAGTCTTTTCGGGCATTTTATGATAATAATGTAGACAAATATTTGGAATTCTGGGCCTTAGCACAAGCTCACCGGGAGTATCAGGAGGTAATTCTTCATCTGTGTCAGGATTAACAATTTTTATTTCATATCCTGGGGACTCTTTTCCGCACGAACCAATTCTAAATGGTTCCCCGGGTCTCATAA
Organism: bacterium; assembly: GCA_002697665.2. Taxonomy (GTDB): domain Bacteria; phylum Desulfobacterota_D; class UBA1144; order UBA1144; family UBA1144. The sequence continues at coordinate 92,329 of NZXA02000008.1, read as the reverse complement.
ATGTACACTGGCCTACTTCTGTTAATCCGTATCCCTCCATAAATTTAATACCAAACCTTTCCATGAACTCCTCGATAATATCGTGTGGTGCAGGACTTCCTAAAACAAGTTTAACATTGTGCTCATTTTCCTCAGGTACAACAGGAGCATTCCACATGAAATATGACATAACACCAACTAAATTAAATTTTGTGATTTTAAAATCTTTCATCCATTTCCAAAAATTACTTGCTGAATATTTTTCTTCAACAACAACTTTGGCACCTTGAATCATTGCAGGATATACACCCATTACCATAGCGTTAGAATGAAACAATGGTAAACAAGTAAAAACTACATCATCAGGAGTAATGTCCATTACTAATGAATAATTCATTGCGGATGAATAATCCGCAGCACACGGTCTCACGACCCCTTTAGATCTCCCAGTTGTTCCTGATGTATACATGAGTCTCGCATGATCTAGATGTGTTATTTCAACTTCTGGCTCATTTTTATCACCTGATTCAACAAATTCTTTCCATGAGTATATTTTTGCTTTACCTTTATAATTCATTAGATCTAATGAACTTTTTTCNTCTCTAGGCCATACAATAACATTTTCGATTAAAGGAATTCTATCTTCGATATTTTTTAGACGATCCATATATTCTTCTGCAATTATAATTATTTTAGAGTCAGAACTTTCTATTATGTACTGCAAAAAATCCATAACATATGCGGTATTTATTGGAACCATTACCGATCCATTCTTCAAAATACCAAACCATGACAAACATAATTCCAAAGAGTTTGGCATATATACTGAAACTTTTTCTCCTTTGTTTACACCTAATTTGTTCAAGGAATTTGCAATCCGATTAGCTAAAGTATTAACTTCTGAATAAGTTAAAGGATTATTATAACTAAATTGAAGAAAATCTTTGTTGCCATTTTTTTCTGACTGCTCTTTTAATACTTTTGGCAAAACCCATTCCTTTTGATTACTTTTTGTATTCCAAAAATAATCAAAATTTGTTTTCCAATCATAATTTACAGGATGTTGTAAGTCTTTTTTTTCAAATTTTTTCATTACTTGAATGCACCTTGTTTTGGGACGGCGACCAGCATTTCCATGGTTAAAACTCTAATTTTACCATCTTTGATATTTACGACTCCTTTGAATCCGGCTTTCTCAAAAGCTTTCATTCCAGCCTCAGTGACAATTTTTTCACCAATTAATTCTATTTTTAGAACTCCTAAATCATCTCGACCATCAACTTCTATCATTTCTTTAACAACAAAGCTGCCAATGATTTTCTCATCATCATCATTTTTAGAATTAAAAAGACTTTGAATAATATTTCCAGGGTAGGTTGGCGCATCGTGCGAGCCACTTAGCATTCCTAAAAAATAAGCATGGGGCATATGACAACTTATTTCACCTTCAACAGTAGATTTAATTGCACCACCATATCCAATAAAATTTGAATTAGGATTATGGTGAACACTTGCATCATTCAAAGTTGATATTTGTAACCATGAAAAATCAACCAAATTAATAGATTTTTGAAAACTACCGTTATATTTTTCATTAACTTTAAAGTCTTCAAAGGCCTTGCCTTCATTACCTAGAGAATCTTTATTTAAATTTTTAAATTCCTTTGGCATAACTATTGAATTTAAATCAATATCTTCGGGTTGAACTTCAAGGTCTGATATTGCATTCATTTTTACACCAGGAGTTGCTCTTAACAAAACTTGTCTAACGTATTCTATAACAACTTCATCTCTTTGATTTGTTATGGTTGTTTTAACTTGAACTGAGCCATTTGAAGCCCCATCTTTTTTAACTTCAATCCCAATCACTTTTGACTTACCAAAGAGNACATCACCCTCATATACAGGTTCTACATATTTTAAGTTTTTATAGGATAAATTTGCAATAGCATTAAAAGAAATATCATGAACACTTAATCCAAAGCCAACATTGAACAAGTACCCCTGACTCACTATGCCTGGTTTTTCTATATTAAATTTATTTAATTTTATATTTTGTTCGGGATCAATATAGCCGCTAGATTCAGCAAAATTGTTATCAGCTCCAAGTAAAAAGCCTTTTTGAAATTTTTTTATATATTCTTTATTTCTGTATGGTGTTATTTGAACACAACCATGGTGAAGTTCTTCACCAATTATAAATTCATCAATATATTTTGAAGATATTAGATTTTGAAAATCCATTTTGCCCCCTTGATAATACCTTAAAGGTTACATTATTAACATTTCATATCAATTTAATCAGAGTTTAATTTTGCTATTATTATGCCAATTTCATAAAAAATTATCAAAGGTACTAGCATAAAAAGCATTGAAATCACATCTGTTGTTGGNGTTAAAATNGCAGATAAAATAGTAGATATTAAAATAGCATATTTTCTTTTGCTAGCTAAAAAGCTNGAGGATGTTAATCCTATTTTTGAAAGTAAATAAATTACAAGTGGGTATTCAAAAATTATACCAAAACTTAAAATTAACGACATTAAAAATCCTATCGTATCCGAAATGTTTGGAAANGCTGTNATAATTTCATTAGTATATTCATTTAATAAAAATTTAAATGCAACGGGCGCAACAAAAATAAAACANAATGCAGCACCNAAAAAAAATAGAGATGATCCAAAAAGTATTACTATTGCTGTAAATTTAATTTCTTTTTCATATAGTGCAGGTTTAATAAATGACCATATTTCATAAATTATTATTGGAGTGGTTATTATAAAGCTTGATAAAAATGCTAGCTTTATATTCGTTGAGAGACCTTCTGTGGGTTTTGTAAATATAATTTTTGAGTCCATAGGTAAATTTTGTATTATAGGATATAGAGAAAGTTCCATTAATAAGTCTCTAAAATAAAAAGCTGGAATGAAAAAAACTATTATTAGAAGAATAATTTTAATAAAACTTTTTCTTAAAATGCCAAAATGTTCAATAAATGTTAATTTTTGATTTTCGCTCACACTTAAATCCTATATGTTGAAATTATTTTATCAATTTACTTAAAAATTGACATATACNTATTGCTAAAATATATTTTTATTTTACATTCTGGAGGCCNTATTTTGAAAATTTTAATTACCGATGGTCTTTCTCAAGAAGGGCTGGATCTTTTTGCAAAACATAGTCAAATAAGTTTGGATGTCAGAAAAAAGACTGAAAGAGAAGAACTAAAATCTATAATTAATAATTATCAGGGTGTAATAATAAGAAGTGCAACAAAGATAGACAAAGAGATTATAGATCTTCTTGACAGTAATTTTAAGTTAATAGGTAGAGCAGGAATTGGCGTTGATAATGTTGATGTCTCAGAGGCTTCAAAGAAAGGAATTATTGTTATGAATACCCCTTCTGCCAATGCAATNACTACTGCTGAACATACAATTGCATTACTTTTATCGTTAGCAAGAAACACTCCACAGGCTTTTCTTTCAATGAAAGAAAAAAAATGGGAAAGATCTAGTTTTCAAGGACGTGAATTATTTGGTAAAACCTTTGGCTTAATAGGCCTAGGTAATATTGGTAGACTTGTAGCTGAAAGAGCAATTGGATTAAAAATGAAAGTTATAGCTCATGATCCATTTATATCCAAAGATACCGATTTAAATATGCCGATAGATTTGGTCGACATGGAGGATGTGTTTAGAAATTCAGATGTTATATCGGTTCACACTCCACTCACTGAAGGAACGAAAGATCTCATATCAAAAGGATCAATTGATATGATGAAAGACGGAGTAATGATTATTAACTGTGCAAGAGGCGGAATTATTAATGAATTAGATATAGCCGAGGCGATAAAATCAGGCAAAGTTGGTGGTGCTGCTATTGATGTTTTTGAGCCCGAACCACCAGATTTTACTTCACCTATTTTTAGATTAGATAAAAATATGGTGTTCACTCCTCATTTAGGAGCTTCAACTAAAGAAGCTCAAACAAAAGTGGGAATTGCTATGGCTGAGCAAGTCATAGAATACGCTACTAATGGTGTTGTCATGAATGCAGTTAACATGCCTTCTATGAATCTTGAAGTTTTATCAAAAATTCAACCCTATGTAGAATTATCAGAAAAATTAGGAAAGTTTATGGGACAAATTTGTAAAACAGGAATTAAAAAAATTAATGTTAAATATAGCGGGCTAGTTACCGAAAATGACTTAAGTCCTCTGACAATGTCTGTGCTTAAAGGTTATTTATCTCCAATCATGGATGCTCCAGTTACATTTGTTAATGCTCCTCTAATAGCGGAAGAAAGAGGAATTGAAATTACAGAAACTAAAGAATCTTCAATATCAGATTTTACTAGCTTAATAACTGTAAAAATAATTGATGAAAATTCTGAATATCATTTATCAGGATCTATTTTTGGTAAAAAGGAGCCAAGATTTACCTCATTTAACAGTCGAAAAATTGATGTAATTCCTGATGGAAATATATTAATCATAGAAAATGATGATAAGCCTGGTGTTATAGGACTTTTAGGAAATTCTTTAGGCAAAAAAGATATTAATATCAATAGGCTTTATCTTTCAAACCCCCAAGATAAAGGATCAAAATTTGCATTATCTTTCATATCAGTTGATTCTCCTGTTACACAAGATACTCTAGAATATATAGCAAATATGGATGAAGTTAATAGTATAGAACAAGTGATTTTAGATTAATGAAAAGTATCCCCTTACCCCCAGGAATTAGAGACTACACAGCTGAGATAGTAAGAAAGTTTGATTATATTAACCAGATTTTCTTTCAAGAGACGGAAAGCTGGGGATTCAATAAAATTTATACACCCATTATAGAGAATATTGAGTCTTTAACTTCAGATTCTGCAGAAAGTGATAGCAAAAATATCTTAAAATTAATAGACCCCCTTAGTGGCGAAATTTTAGGTATAAAATCAGATATAACACCACAGATAGCAAGATTTGTTAATTCCAATTATTCTTTGTCCAATTTGCCAATTAGATTATCTTATGCAGAAAGAGTTGTAAGGAATAAAATAAATAAAAATTCTGACTCACGAGAATTTTTTCAATTAGGCTGTGAATCTATTGGAACCGAAGGGATTTTGAATGATATTGAAATTATTCAATTAGCATCTTCTTTAATAAAAAAAATGGGTTTTTCCAATCAAGTCATAACTTTGAGTTCATCATTAATAGTAAATTTTATTTTATCTAAATTGAAAAAATCTAATGAAAAAATTAGAGATCTATTTTACAAAAAAAATTTTTCTGAAATTTTTAAAATTTCAAATGATGTTTCTGTCCCAAAAAAGGAGAGAAATTTTATAAAATCTATAGTTATACCATTTACAAAAAATAAAATACCAAAGGATTCTTATCTTCCATCAAATATATCAAAAGAAATTAAGAACTTAAAAATAATTAGTGGGGAATTGGTTAAAATTAACCCGGAAACTAAATGCATAATTGATTTTTTAGATGTAAAAGATTTTCAATATTATTCCAATATCACCTTTGAAATAAATGTCCCTAAAATCAAATCAACTCTTTTAAATGGAGGAAGATATAACAACTTATTTAATAAGTATGGGTCAAGCATTCCCGCAATAGGATTTGGATTAAACTTGTTAACCTTGGTTAAACATATTAAGGTTGACGACTTAGCACGTCCAACAGCGCTTATAATCATAGATTCTAATGCATCAATTTCTGAATCTTTTCAGATTAGAGATTTCCTCGTGAATCAAGGTTTTATTACTAGATTTTCTAATAAAAAATTACCTAATAATTTTCAACAAATTATTGTTAAAATTAGCAAATCAAAGGAAATAAATTTATATGATAGCAAAATGAAAAAACTTGCAAAGTTTAAATCGTTTAAAGAATTTATTGAGGAAGAAATTTAATTGAATAAGAATAAAAATCTGGTGGTAGTAGGTGCGCAATGGGGTGATGAAGGAAAGGGAAGAATTATTGATCTTTTATCTGAAAAATTTGATATAGTTTCTCGATTCCAAGGCGGCAGCAATGCGGGCCATACTATTATTATAAAAAATAAAAAAATTGTTTTGCATCATATACCTTCTGGAGTATTAAGAAATGGAAAAATTTCTGTTATTGGAAATGGAGCTGTTATTGATCCAGATATAATTGTAGATGAAATTAAAGCCTTAAGAAAAAAAGGATATAAGGTCACAGGGAAAAATCTTAAAATTAGTGAGTTAGCACATTTAATATTGCCATTTCATAAACTGATTGATATAGGTCGTGAAATAATAAAAGGTAAGAATGCAATCGGAACTACTGGCAGGGGCATTGGACCTTGTTATGAAGACAAGATATCGAGACAGGGAATTAGATTTATTGATTTATCAAATAAGAAAATATTGAAGGATAAACTTAAAATGACATTGAAAGAAAAAAATAAAATTCTTTCATTAGTATTTAATCAAAAAAAGATAAGCATCAATACACTAGTCGACGATTTAATGAAAAGGTTTAAATTTTTGAAAGAATTTATAGTAAACACTGAAGATTTTTTGAATAAATCTGTAAATCAAGGTAAAAGCATTCTATTTGAAGGAGCGCAAGGAGTTATGTTAGACATTGATTTTGGTACCTATCCTTTTGTAACTTCTTCTTCCACTATATCTTCAAATGCTTCTTCTGGCACTGGTGTCCCCTATAAAAAATTTGGTAAATCCATTGGTATCTCAAAAGCTTACGCAACAAGAGTTGGACATGGTCCATTTCCCACTGAAATGATTGATGATGAAGGCTTGGCCTTGAGAGAGTTCGGTGATGAGTATGGAGCAACAACGGGTAGACCCAGAAGATGCGGGTGGCTAGATTTAATTGCCCTTAAGCATTCTGTAGAAATATGTGGTTTAGATGAGATAATATTGACAAAAGTTGATATTTTATCAATGTTCAACAACATAAATGTTTGTGTTGGATATAAGTATAAATCTCAAAAATTTAAGAAATTTCCCATGGATAACAATATTATTGATCATGTTGAACCTATATATAAAACTTTTAAAGCATGGAATAATGAGGATCTTAAAAATAAAAAATTACCATCAAGCCTACAATCATTTATAAAGTACATTGAAAAATTCTTAAATGTTAAAGTATCAATGATCTCTATCGGTCCAGAGCGTGAACAGGTAATTTATTTATAAGCTTCTAAAATTTCTTTTACTAATGGATGGCGAACAATGTCATTACCGTTAAAATTTACAAAACCAATTCCACTAATATTTTTCAATAACGATATACTTTCAACTAGACCAGATTTAATATTTTTATCTAGATCAACCTGTGTTGTATCACCAGTTACGATAACCTTTGAATTGAAGCCAAACCTAGTTAGGAACATTTTCATTTGAGTTGTAGTTGTGTTTTGAGCTTCATCTAAAATTATAAAAGCATCATTTAGCGTTCTACCTCTCATAAAAGCTAAAGGAGCAATCTCAATTATAGATTTATCAATCATTCTATTAATTCTATCTGAATCAATCATATCATTTAATGCATCAAACAGTGGTTTTAAGTAAGGATCAACTTTTTCACTGAGATCCCCGGGTAAAAATCCTAGCTTTTCTCCTGCTTCGACAGCAGGTCTTGTTAATACAATTTTTTTAACTTTTTTTAGATTTAGATATGAGACCGCCATTGCAACAGCCAAATATGTTTTTCCTGTTCCTGCGGGACCAATACCAAATACAACATCACTTTTTCTAATTGAATCGATATATATTTTCTGATTTATGCTTTTAGGCGCTATCGTTCCTTTATCAGTAGATAAACAAATTGTATCTAAAAAAATTTCTTCAATACTATGTGAATTATTACTAATTATTTTAGATCCTAACTCAAAATCACTTAAGTTAGGCACGTAACCTTTTTGAATAATTTTATAAAAACTTTTCACAAGCTTGATTGATAAATTAACTGATCCCTTAAGCCCACTAAAATGAAGCTCATTACCTCGTGAATCAATTTTTAAGTTATATAGTTTCGAAATAAATTTTAAGTTTCTATTTTCAACACCTATAAGGGTATTAAAAGAGTTATTATCATCAAATTTTATTACTTCATCTGTAACTGGTTCTAATATAACATTCATACTTTAAATACAAAGATAATATAAAGCAAAAGTAAAAATATTCCACAATAATTAGGAACTGATTTTCTTTTACTAAATATCAATATGAAAGAAAATAATATTATTTCGGCGATCAAGATTAAAATCAATGAGGACATTGCGAAACTTGGCAATGGTATTACGAATAACAAATTAATGATGGAAAATATAGTGAAATTGGCAATATTGCTTCCAATAATATTTCCTAATACAAAATCATTTTTTCCATATTTAAACAAAGATATTAAACAAGCTACAATTTCTGGAAAAGATGTACTCAAGGCCAAAAAGATACTTCCTACAAGGGCACTGGAAAGACCCACTTGTTCAATTATTTTAAGGCCAGTCATTGTAATCCCATCAGCGGCAAACCATATAGCAACGGGCCCAAAAACTAAACAAATGATAATCAAAAAATTCGATAAATTATTATCAATCTTGGCTGAATCATTAAAATTTGCGGAAAAATAAAATATTGTGGAGCACGAAATGATCATTAGACATATTAATGTCGAATTTATTATACCAAATGAAAAAAAGCAAAATAAAAATGTCGAAAATATAATTAGTAGATATTTAAAATTTAAATTCTGTAATTTATATTTAAATTCTTTTTTAAAACTTAATAAAAAGGTGAGACCAAGAATTAGACATGTATTCGCCATATTGCTTCCAAGTATTGTTCCATAGATTAAATTATTTGAATAATTCTCTATATAGGCAGATTTAAATAAAACAAAAAATTCTGGTAGAGATGTCCCTATTGCAATGACTGTCATTCCTATAAAAAAATCTGATAGTCCGATTTTTTTCGAAAGTTTTACTGAGCCTGAAACTAAAGCACTTGCGCCAGCCCAAAGTAATACAGCATAGGCAATAAAACTAAAAAAAAGTGTAAAAATCAACTGGTTAGAAGGTCCAATACTTCAATATACTTTTCTGTTGTCTTATTTGAAATATCGTTAGGGAGCTCAGGAGCAGGTGGTTTTTTATCCCAACCAATTGAAGTCAAATAGTCACGAACAAATTGCTTATCATAACTTTGCTGACCTCTTCCAGCCTCATATAATGATTTTGGCCAAAATCTGGAAGAATCTGGAGTCAAAACTTCATCAATTAAAATTATTTCACCACTCTCAAGTAGTCCAAACTCAAACTTTGTGTCTGCTATCAAAATACCTTTAGACTCAGCATAATTTCGAGCTTTAGAGTATATTGCTATTGATAGATCTTTAACTTTGTTTGCTATTTCTTCACCAACAATCTCTGAACATTTTTCAAAACTTATATTTTCGTCATGCTCACCTTGTTCAGCTTTTGTAGAAGGCGTAAAAATTGGCTCTTCTAACTTTTCCGATTCAATTAAACCTTCATTCAGTTTAAGCCCGCAGACTGTTCCTTGTTTTTTATATTCTGACCAGCCTGATCCAGTGATGTATCCTCTGACTATACATTCTATAGGTAAAGGTTTTGCCTTTTTTACTACCATTGATCTACCCATTACTTGATCAATTTCATCATTAAGGACAGGATACATTTCATTAACTTTTTCAGTTATAAAATGATTTTGTACAATTTCCTGAGTCAGAGAAAACCAAAACTTTGATAACTTTGTTAACACTTCTCCTTTTGCTAATATACCCGATGGCAAAACTGCGTCATAAGCTGAAATTCTATCCGATGAAANAATTAATAGATTATCNCCAAGATCATAGAGATCTCTAACTTTTCCGCGGTTAATTAANGGGAAGCTTTTAAGGTTTGATTCTAACAATATGTTTTTATTTTCTATTTCCATATACAAATTATAATAAATTATTGATAAATAGTCGACAAAATTTGATTTATGATTTGATGAATTTACAATATTCCCTTTACGAGCGCGTAGCTCAGGGGGAGAGCGCTTGCTTGACATGCAAGAGGTCGGTGGTTCAAATCCACTCGTGCTCATGAGTATTATATGAAATATTATGTTGATAGCAAAATTTTAGAGTCTGATAAACCTTTAAGTTTAANGGAAATATTTGATAAGTTAGAATTTGGTACCGATGTACTAGGTGCTGAGATTAATGGTGAAATAAAAGATTTCTATTTCAATCCTGCAGACGAGTCAAAAATTTATCCAATTTTTTTGGGAAATGAAAAGAGTTTGACTTTAATTAGACATTCGACTGCGCATATTTTAGCTCAAGCAGTACAAAGCATATATCCCGATACCAAAGTTACAATTGGCCCTGTCATTGAAGATGGGTTCTATTATGATTTTTATACTGATAGAAACTTTACTGAAGACGATCTAAAATTGTTTGAAAANAAAATGCATGAGATATTGGAAAAAAATGTCTCATTTGAAAAAGAAGTTATAAATAAAGAGAAAGCACTGGAAATTTTTTCAAACATGGGAGAAACTTTTAAAAAAGAAATAATTAATGATTTAGATGAATCTCAAGAAATTTCTTTGTATAAGCAAGGCGATTGGTTTGATTTGTGTCGAGGGCCTCATTTACCAAATTCCACTTTTATAAAATCTTTTAAGCTACTCAGCGTAGCGGGATCATATTGGAGAGGTGATGAGACTCGAGAATCTTTACAAAGAATATATGGAACTGCTTTCTCAAGTTCAAAAGATTTAAAAAAACATTTAAAAATTCTGGAAGAGGCAAAAAAAAGAGATCATAGAAAATTAGGAAAAGAATTAGACCTTTTTTCCATAAATGAGGAGATTGGACCTGGCTTGGTTCTTTGGCACCCTAATGGATCAGTTATCAGAAATATTATTGAAAATTATTGGCGAGAAAAACATATTGAATCCGGCTACCAAATTATTTATACACCTCACATTGCTAAAGCAAATTTATGGGAAACTAGTGGGCATTTAGANTTTTATAGTGAAAACATGTTTTCACAGATGGAAATTGATACAAACAAATATCAAACAAAGCCTATGAACTGCCCATTTCATATAATGATTTACAAGAATGGACTAAGAAGCTATAAAGAGCTGCCAATCAAGTATGCTGAAATTGGGACAGTCTATAGATATGAGAGATCAGGTGTTTTACATGGACTTTTTAGNGCTAGAGGATTCACTCAAGATGATGCTCATATTTTTTGCTCATTAGATCAAATCGAACGAGAAGTTAATGATGTAATTGACCTTACAACAGACTTCTTAAAAAAATTTGGCTTTTCTGAATATGAAATATTTGTATCAACAAAACCAAACAAATATGTTGGTAGTGATGACGAGTGGGCTTCAGCTACAAATTCATTAAAAAAATCATTAGATAATAAATCATTAAAATATTCAATTGATGAAGGCGGGGGTGCATTTTATGGACCTAAAATAGATCTTAAAATCAAAGATGTTTTAGGAAGATCATGGCAGTGTTCAACAGTCCAGGTTGACTTTAATCTTCCTAAGAGATTTGACCTGGAGTATATTTCGAGTAATAATCAAAGACTTCAGCCTGTGATGATTCATAGAGCTATTTTTGGTTCTTTTGAAAGGTTTTTTGGAATTTTAATTGAACATTACGGGGGTGCCTTTCCTACTTGGCTAGCCCCTCATCAATTAAAATTGCTTAGCGTTTCGGATGAGCAGGTTGAATATGTTAATGATATAGCGGATAATTTAAGGTCTGCTGGTTTAAGAGTTGAAGTTGATATTAGGAATGAAAAATTGGGCTTAAAGATAAGAGAAGGTGAAATATCTAAAGTTCCATTTATAGGAATAGTTGGTAAAAACGAGTTAGAAAATAAAACGATAAGCTTAAGAAAATACGGAGGTAAGCAAATAGGAGAAATAAAATTAGATCAATTGCTTGGATTAATAAAGAACGAGTTGTCTGGGAGGGTTGACACATAAGAAAAAAGAATTTTTCAAGGTCTAGAAAGAAGGCTAATAGAATTAACTCACAAATAAGAGCAAACGAGGTAAGATTAATTGGCTTAGACGGTGGACAACTTGGAGTAGTAGCTTTGTCAGAGGCTCTTGATCAAGCAAAGAGCAATTCTACTGACCTAGTAGAAATTTCTCCAGATTCNACTCCACCAGTTTGCAAGTTAATGGATTATGGAAAATTCATGTATGATAACAAAAAAAAGCAATCTGCTCAAAAGAAAGTTAAAGCCCAAGTGTTGAAAGAAATCAAATTTAGACCTAATATTGGAGAAAATGATTTTAATGTTAAAATAAATAGGCTCAANGACTTTTTAAGTGATGGGCACAAGGTAAAAATAAGGCTTTGGTTCAAGGGCAGGGAGATAGTNCACAAACAACTTGGTGAACAGCTTGTTGAGAAAATTGTAGAAAGTGTATCGGAATCAGGCGAACTTGATAATGAACCAAAGTTTGAAGGAAAGAATCTAACAATGATGGTTCTTCCGAAAAAAATAAAGGCGGTAAAAAAAGCTAATGGCAGCGCAAAAAATGAAATCCAATAGAAGTGCAGCAAAAAGATTTAAGCTGAAACCTAATGGTAAATTNAAAAGAATCAAAGGAAGTAAGCATCATTGTAATGTTCACAAAGCTCAGTCTAGAATTAGAAGGTTAAAAGAGGCTGGAACAGTAGATGGAAAGAAGGCTGCAAATTTAAGAAAAGTAGTTTTTGCATAGGTTACACAAATGAGAGTTAAAACATCAGTCGCAAGCAAAAGAAGAAAAAANAGACTTCTGAAGCAAACAAAAGGTTTTTGGGGNCAAAGNAAAAATGTCTANAGAAGGGCAAAAGAGACACTATTAAGATCCCTTGCTTTTTCTTATAGAGACAGAAAAGCAAAAAAGCGTACGATGCGTTCGTTGTGGATATCTAGAATCAATGCAGCTCTCAGAGAAGAAGGACTAACTTACAGCAAATTTATTCACTCACTAAAAGTCAAAGAAATAGACCTNGATAGACGNGTTTTGGCTGAATTAGCAATAAATCATCCTGATAAGTTTAAACANCTTATACAATCAATTAATTAATTTTTTTACTTTAAAAAATTCTNAGATTTTTTGGGTAAAATATATATAAAATGAAATGTACTCCCTTATTTAAAACTCANCAANAATACGGAGCAAAATTTACTGAATTTAATGGCTGGAATATGCCCCTTTGGTTTTCCTCTTTGGAGAATGAACACCTTCAAGTCAGAGCTGATTCAGGTGTTTTTGATGTGAGCCATATGGGAGAAATAATAATTGAGGGGAATGATGCCTTATCTTTTCTCGATTTTACTTTTACAAATAAGATATCCTCATTAAAAAATGGACAGGCAAAATACGGATTTTTCTGCGATTCTAGTGGAAATGTCATTGATGATGTAATTGCCTACAAACTAGATGAAAATAAATATTTTTTATGTGTTAATGCTGGAAATATACATATTGTATTTGATTGGTTAGTTACTAACTCAAAAAGTTATGATGTTGATATAAAAAATCTCAGTGATTTTTATGGACAACTAGCTATTCAAGGTCCCAACTCTATGGAATATCTTTCAAAAATCTTTCCCCTAACATTTTCTGAGGAATTTAAAAAATATACTATAATTAACATAATGGACTTAGATGAAAAATACCAATCAAAATCATTGTTTGATTCCTTGATTGAAGATAATTTTCTAATCGCTAGAACCGGCTATACTGGCGAGGATGGATTTGAGTTGTTTGTGCCAAATGAATTGATTAAAGAGATTTATGAAAACATTTTAGAAGACTGTCCAAATATAAAACCTTGTGGATTAGGCTCAAGGGATACCCTAAGAATTGAGAAGGGATTTCCTCTTCATGGAAATGAATTTACAAAAGGTACGTCTCCTTCCGATTTTAATTTAGATAAGTTTATAGATAGTTCAAAGCACAATTTTATTGGAAAAGATGCAATTTTAAAAAAAATTTCTGAAAACGAATTTTCATTTGTTGGTTTTTTAATGGAAGATAATTCCATAGCAAGGAATGGTTATGAGATTTTCAATAACGGTTCTAATATTGGTAAAGTTACAAGTGGAACTTATTCGCCTATTTTGAAAAAGGGTATAGGCTTGGCATTAATCAATTCTGACTTTTCTGAATTGAGAAATTTTGATATAAAAATTAGAAAAAATTTTAGAAGAGCTGTTAGGGTTGACTATCCATTTGTATAGGAGGTATTCAAATTATGTCAGAGGTTAAAAAAGATTTAAAATATACTGAAGAGCATGAATGGGTTATGATTGACGGCGAACAAATGCTTATAGGAATTACTGACCATGCTCAAGACTCATTAGGTGAAATTGTATATTTAGAACTTCCATCAGTAGGTGATAATCTCTCCAAGTCATCGACATTTGGTGCGGTTGAGTCTACTAAGTCAGTCTCTGATTTGTATACACCGATTGATTGTGAAGTTGTTGAAGTGAATTCTAGTGCTGAAAATTCGCCTGAGGTTATTAATCAAAGTCCATATAAGGAAGGATGGTTAATAAAAGTTAAGGCAACAAATACGAACGATTATGATGATCTTCTTTCTCCAGAGGATTATGAGAGTTTAATAAATGAAGAATAAAATTGATATAAACTCATCAATTAATGAATTAAATGAAACTTCATCTTTTATTAGTAGGCATATCGGAAGTTCAGATGATCAAGTTAATGATTGTTTAGGGTTCTTAAACTATAAATCTCTTGACCAACTAGTAATGGATACCTTGCCTAACCAAATTGTATTGGATGTTGATGTAGATCTTAAGGAAAGTATGTCCGAAGATGAAGCATTAAAATATCTCCAGAGTATTGTAAGTAAAAACAAGCTATATAAAAATTATATTGGTATGGGTTATTATGATACTAAAACTCCCTCTGTAGTTTTAAGAAATATCCTCGAAAACCCTGGTTGGTATACAGCCTATACTCCTTATCAACCAGAAGTATCTCAAGGTAGATTGGAAATGCTTTTAAACTTTCAACAAATGATAATGGATTTAACCGGACTAGAGGTTTCTAATGCATCACTTCTGGATGAAGGAACTGCTGCTGTCGAATCTATGCTTGTGGCTTTTAGGTTCTGTAAGGATAATAAAAATGTTTTTCTTGTATCCGAAAACTGTCATATTCAGACAATTAAACTTTTGGAAACTAGAGCCGAACCACTGGGTATAGAGATTAAAATTGGAAATTTAGAATCCTTATTTAGAGAAAATGAAGACAATTTTTTTGGTTTTATTTCTCAATATCCTGATACTCTTGGCTCTGTTAGAGATCATGATTTTTTAATATCTACTGCTAAATCTCAAAATGCTGTCTCAATTTTAGCTTGTGATTTAATGTCTTTATTATTATTAAAATCACCTGGTGAAATGGGTTGTGATATGGCTGTAGGCTCATCTCAAAGGTTTGGTGTCCCATTAGGATTTGGCGGACCCCATGCAGCTTTTATATCATGTAAAGATGAATTTAAAAGACTTTTACCTGGAAGAATAATAGGGATTTCAATTGATAAAAATTCTGATGTTGCATATAGAATGGCTCTTCAAACTAGAGAGCAGCATATCAGAAGGGAAAAGGCTACCAGTAATATTTGTACTGCTCAGTCTTTATTGGCAATAGTCGCTGCGTCATATGCAATCTATCATGGCCCTGAAGGATTAAAGAAAATATCACTTAAAATACATAGAACTGCAAAATTAATAGCAAGACAACTACAAAATAATAACTACAAAATTTTGTATAATAACTTTTTTGATACAATCTGCATAAAAACAACAAAAGCCAAGCAATCTTTAATCAAAAAGAGAGCTTTAAAAAAGAAAATTAATTTTAGATATTATTCAAAAGAAATAATTACTATATCTATTGATGAAAAAACAACAATCGATGATATCCATGAAATACTTTTTTGTTTTGGTTTAAAAATAGAATCTATCACTTCATTAGATTCTGAATTAAATAATAACATAATAGCTTTGCCAAAAAGCATTCTAAGAAAAACTAAATATTTAGATCATGAAGTTTTTAACTCTTATAGGTCTGAGACAGATTTTTTAAGATATATTAAGAGGTTGGAAGATAAGGATATTGCATTAAACAAGTCCATGATACCACTAGGTTCTTGCACGATGAAACTTAATGCTACTTCAGAAATGATTCCTATAAGCTGGCCTGCAATAAATTCCATTCATCCTTTTGCGCCAAAATCTCAAACATCAGGGTATAAATTTTTAATTGATGACCTAAAGAAGATGCTTTGTTCAATTACCGGGTTTGATGCAGTTTCGCTCCAACCAAACGCTGGAGCGCAAGGTGAATTAGCAGGACTATTAACTATTAGGAAATTTCTTTCTGCAAGAGGAGAAGAGCAAAGAAAAATTTGTTTAATACCCAGCTCGGCTCATGGAACTAATCCTGCAAGTGCGGTTTTGGCTGGTATGCAGGTTGAAATTATAAAATGTGATGAAAATGGTAATATCGATACTAAAGATCTAGCAGACAAAATTCAGCAATTTCCAGATAAAATTGCTGCACTTATGATAACTTATCCATCTACTCATGGAGTTTATGAAGAGTCAATATCTAAAATATGTAATATGATTCACGATGCCGGTGGTCAAGTCTATATGGATGGCGCTAATCTAAATGCCCTGGTTGGTATATCTAAACCCGGTCATTTTGGTCCAGATTTATGTCATATTAATCTTCATAAGACTTTTTGTATTCCACATGGGGGCGGGGGACCTGGGGTTGGGCCTATTGCGGTTAAAAAGCATTTATCTAATTTTATTCCAAATCATCCACTTAATAGTGATGCAGGCCCTAAGTCTGGATTTGGCCCTGTGTCATCATCTCCTTGGGGCAGCGCATCCATTTTGCCTATTTCACTGATGTATATTTATATGATGGGTAGTGCAGGAATAAAAAAATCAACTCAAGTAGCTATATTAAATGCTAATTATGTTGCTAAAAAAATTGAAGATTATTTTCCTATTCTCTACACGGGAAGAAATGGTAGAGTTGCTCACGAATGCATAATTGATATTAGGCAAATTAAAAAGGATCATTTGGTGAGTGAAGAAGATATTGCAAAAAGATTAATTGATTATGGATTTCACGCTCCCACTATGTCATTTCCAGTCCCAGGAACGCTAATGATTGAACCAACAGAAAGTGAGTCTAAGATCGAGTTAGATAGATTTTGTAATGCGTTAATTTCCATAAAAAAAGAGATTGAAAAATATAGTAAAATTGAAAATATTTCTGATTCTCCATTAAAAAATTCACCCCATACCTTCAAAGATATAGTAGATAAAAACTTCAATTACTCTATTTTAGAAGCTTTTCCTAATCAGCTAGTTGATAAAAGTTTTAAATATATTTCACCAGTCGGGAGAGTTAATAATGCTTTTGGCGATAAGAATTTTGTTTGTAGCTGTCTTCCTTTAGATTTTTATGTAGAGAAATGACCTATAATCTTTGAGAAATGTACATACTTTTCCTTAAATCACTAAACCAGCTATCCAATAATTTAATTGATTTATTTTTATATATAGTGTTTTTTATATCTTCTCTTGCTAATAAGAAAGAAGCATCTGAGTAGGTCTTATCGAGTATTATAAAAAAACTTGCTTCATCCTGAATTTTAATTGGCCCTACAACTTCCTCAATTTTTGAGTTTATAATCTCGTCATAAATTGTTGATGATAATTCTTTTGGATTAACATAGCCCAAGTCTTTGGGCTTATCTTTGATATAGCCCCTTTCCGCTAACTTCGCAAGTTTAACATCTAATGTGTCTTCACGATTATTAAATATATCTAAAATCTCATCGATAAATTCTTTGTCTTTGGCACTCATACTTAACATTCTAATTAAATTTTGTTTTTTTATACTACCTATATTTTTTTCATAATATTTTTCAATTTCCTTTTCACTAATAATAATTTTGTTTTTTAAAACTATTCTCGAGATGTTTTCCTGAAGCATTTGTATAGTTAATTCGAATTTTAACCTATAAAGATTTCTATTAGATTTAGTCAATTCTTCATTAAATTTTTCTTCACCATTATTTTTAATTATTTCTGATATAATTTCTTCCAGTTTCTCATTTGTTACAATAATGCCCATTTTTTTACCCTGAATTTCTAAGATTTTTAAATCCATTAATTCTTTTAAAAACTGGTTTTTATCTTTATCTAAATTTGTATTTTTTTGGCTTTGGATAATATGATTGTCTAATTCGGTAAGTAAAATTATTTCATCATTAATAACACCTACTATACCTTCAATTATTTTGGTATTTGATTTACAACTAGTTGCAAGGGTAAAAAATACTAAAATTAAAAAAAAGCTAAAATATCTAAATTTCATTTTCATTTTCCAAATTAATTATAAACTTATTATTTTCAAATTTTGAGAATTTTTCAATATATTTTTCTATATTATCTATTTTATCAAATATTTTTTTTGCCGAATCTATTTTCCCATCAAATTTGATAAAAAATACTTTAAAGTTTTTCAATTTTTGGAGACTATTTATTTTTAAAATCATATTTGTTTGATTCATTTGAAAATCAGTAATTTGTAATTTTTTTAATTTAATCTTTAACTCGGATAATTTTATTAATTTGCTAATTTCTTCAGGAATTAAACCAAATAAATCAATAAGTTCTTCTATAACACCAATAGATTCATTAGCACTCTCAATACATGATATTCTTTTATAATAATAAATTCTTTTTTCGGCAGAGGATATATAATCCGCAGGTATATTTATTTTATCTTTTGTGTTAATTTCAATGTTCATTTCATCATCAATTATAGAATTATTGATTTTTCTGATTTCTGAATCCAGAAGATCTAAATAGAATTCAACTCCTACATCATAAATGTTCCCTGATTGGTCAGTACCAAAAAGATTTCCAGCTCCTCTTATTTCTAAATCTTCCATGGCGAGGTTAAATCCTGAACCAAGAGAAGATAATGTTTTGATTGCATCAAGTCTTCTAATAGCGTTTTTATTAAATTTTTTATTCTGGTCCAAAATTAAATATGCATAACCCTTTTCGGATCCTCTCCCTATCCTACCTCTTATTTGATATAAATCGGAAAGCCCAAATTTATTTGCATTATTAATTATTATTGTGTTTGCTTCTTTGATATCAATTCCAGATTCAATAATCGTAGTAGTAATTAAAACTGAAATTTTACCGTCTATAAAATCTAAAATATTATCCTCTATTACATTCGGCTTCATTTTTCCATGAATAAAAGCCATTTTTACTTCAGGGAGTAATTTTTTAAGAGAATTATAAGTTTTTTCTATAGATTTTATTTCATTATGTATAAAAAAAACTCTTCCTTTTCTGTTTAGTTCGAAATTTATTGCATTTTTAATAATTTCTTCATTATATAAATGTATTTGAGTGTCGATTGAAAATCTATCTAAGGGTGGAGTTGCTATTATGCTAATATCTTTAATTCCGCTTAGAGATAATTGTAAGGTTCTTGGTATTGGTGTCGCTGATAGGGCAAGATAGTCTAAACCAAGTCTTATTTCTTTAATTTTTTCTTTGTGTTTTACTCCAAATTTATGTTCTTCATCAATAATTACTAATCCAAGATTTTTAAAAATTAATTTCTCGTTAAGAATTCTGTGTGTTCCAATCAATATATCAATCTTAGAATTTTTTAATTCCAAAATTATATTTTTAAATTCTTTTAAAGAAGTATTTCTTGATACACTTTTAATATTAATAGGAAAATCTTTAAATCTTTGCAGGAAAGTATTTAAATGTTGATTAACAAGTAAAGTTGTTGGCGCTATTATAGCAACTTGTTTACTATTCATCGAAGCTATGTAAGCCGCTCTAAGTGCGATTTCGGTTTTTCCGAATCCAACATCACCACATATTAACCTATCCATTGGGAAGTTTCTTTTCATGTCTTCATATACATCATTTATTGCTTTTAGTTGATCAGGGGTTTCTTGATACTCAAAATTTTTTTCAAATTCATTTAGCTCAATTGGATTAAAATCAAATGAAAAACCTCTAACAACTTTTCGTTTTGCATAAAGGGCCAGAATCTCTTTTGCTACTTTCTCGGCAATTTTTTTTGCTTTGGTTACTTTTACTTTCCAGGTTTTACTTCTAAGAGAATCAATATTTATCTCATTTTTATTACCTACATATTTTTGCAATAAATTAATTTTGATACTAGGTACAAATAAGTAGTCATCATTTTGAAACTTACATTTAACAAATTCAATTATAGTGTTATTAATTTCTTTTTGAATTAAACCATTATACAAACAAATTCCGTATTTTTTATGAACTATAAAGTCACCCATCTTTAATTCTGAAAAATTTCTGAATTTATGTGTAAGTTTTTTGAATTCATCAAATTTATTTATAAGTTTTTCTTCAGACTTTTTTAAAGATACAAATATTTCTTTCTTATTTTTTATTGTAAATGTTTTAGAATATTCATCACAGTAAATGTTATATGACAGATTTTTGACCTCATCTCTGATCTGATCCATATCATTTTCTTTTGTAATTAAAAAAGTGAACTTGTTATCTTTATATTTTTTTAATAATTGCTTAATCCAACTTAATGATTCTGTCTCATATTGAATCTCAGGATATTCAATTTCTAGGGTTTCTATCTCTTTGCCTAATTCTATTAAAGGATTTATAAAAATAATTATGTTATATCTCGAAATTTCTTTGATAATTTCTTGATTTTCATTATTCCATTGATGATCTAAAATAATGAAAGAATTCTTGGGTATTAGTTCGATTATGGGTCTTTTATCAACATCTCCACTATGATTATATTTATATATATCAAAACTAGTTAAAATTTTTCCACCACTTTTCATAGTATCCAAATTGAAGTAACTGGTAGATTTGATTTTTTCTTTGTAGAATTGAATTCTGATGGGTTTCTCAAAGTTTTGGCTGAATAGATCCAAAACCGACCCTCTGACAGAGAAATCTCCGAAACTATTTACAAATTCAGTCTGATTAAAATTAAATTTTAGAAGTTTTTTGATTATTTCATTCTGTGTTATGTGAGTGTCATTGGGATTAATTTTAAAGCTTAGGCTTCTTTTATCTATATTTATGTTTTTACTTATTTTAATCGAATCAAATATTATCACTCTGCTAGATTTTTTTGAAAAATTATTGAATATCTCAGAAATTAAGGGCAATTTTTCTAAACTTATTGAATCTTCAAAAAAACTATTATCTAAATAATTTATTTCCGAATCTGAATTTTTGGATAAAATATCAAATTTTGCTTTTGAATCTTTTATATCCTCTGTAAAATAAAAAATATTTTTTTTACTCAATAGTTCTTTAAGTAAAATAGATTCTAATAAATTGTTAACGCCATATACTGAATATATGCCATTCTTTTTGGGTATTTTAGAAAATATATTCACGCTATAAGTATTTATCCAAATTTATCTTATTAAATTTAAAAGATTTTTTTTATATTATTTAATATGGAATCTCCCATTTCGTCACAATTTAATATTTTTTGATTATTCGTTCCAATATCCCTTGTTCTTAATCCACTATCTAGAGTATTAGAAACAGCTTGCTCTATTACATGTGAAACATTATCTTGATTAAAACTGTATTTAAACATCATCGATAATGAAAGAATAGCAGCTATTGGGTTTGCTATATTTTTTCCTGCAATGTCAGGAGCACTTCCATGAACTGGCTCATAAATTGCTTTGTTTGCTCCAACTGAGGCTGATGGTAGCATACCCAATGACCCAGTTAATTCAGCGACCTCATCACTGATTATGTCTCCAAATAAATTACTAGCAAGTATTACATCGAAAGAGGAAGGCCTTTTTATAACTTGCATCGCAGCATTATCTATATATAAATGTTCAAGTTCAACATCTTGATATTCTTTATTATGAACCTCAGTTACAACGTCTCTCCATAACTGCATAACCTCTAAAACATTTGCTTTATCGAGGGATGTAACTTTATTTTTTCTTTTTCTGGCTATATCAAATGCAACTTTTGCTACTCGAATTATTTCATCTTCATTATAGACTAGAGGGTTTGAGGCAACTCTTTTTCCATCAACCTTCTTAAAAAATCTTGGTTCACCAAAATATATTCCTCCTGTTAACTCTCTTACTACAAAAATATCAGTATCTTTTAACACATCTGGTTTTAAAGATGATGCGTCCGAAAGTGATTTAAAAACTTTACCGGGCCTTAAATTTGCATATGTTTGTAATTCTTTTCTAAGTTTTAACAATCCGCTTTCAGGCTTCAGTTCATGATCTAAGTTTTCCCATTTGGGCCCTCCAACTGCACCTAACAAAACAGCATCCGCATCCAAAGCTTTTTTAAGTACAATGTCATTAAGAGGTTTTCCATTATCATCAATAGACGCACCACCAAATAAATTTTCTTCATATTCAATGTCCGAATCTAGTTGATCTTTAAAAAAATCAATAATTTTTATACATTGTTTTGTTACTTCTGGGCCAATCCCGTCCCCTGGTAAAATAAGTAATTTTTTCATTTTTGAACTCCTTTATTTGAAACATAATTCAACAGTATTGCTAGTTTTTCCTAGTCCTTCAATATCTACGCTAACTAAATCATTCTCTTTAAGTTGTCCCACACCGCCAGGCGTTCCAGTTAGAATAATATCTCCTCTATTGAGGGTCATAATTCTACTTATAAAACTGATTAAATAGTCAATTTTATGAATCATCAAATTTGTATTAGAATTTTGTTTTAATTCTCCATTTAAATAAGTTTTAATTTTAAGGTTTTGGTAATCGACTTCGTCGGATATATAAGGACCTAAAGGACAAAAAGTATCAAAATTTTTTCCTCGCCCGAACTGTATATCTATAGCTTGTAGGTCTCTGGCTGTAATATCATTTACACATAAGCCACCCAAAATATATTTTTTTGCTTCATTAGTATTAATCCATTTAGCTTCTTTTTTAATCACAATGCCAAGCTCTCCCTCATAATCTACTTTTGAACTCATGTGATTTGGAAGCATTATAGAATCTTTAAATGATGTTAATGAAGATGGGGATTTTAAAAAAATCATTGGCTCGGCAGTCGGCTTTTTTTTCATTTCTTCTGCATGGTCATAATAATTCAATCCAACAGCCACAATTTTGGATGGATGTATGTAAGGAATAATTTTTTCTGATAAATTATCAGAATTTTTATTGTAATCCTCTAAGGATTTATAGGTCTGATCAATTTTTTTTTGATTCTTTAATATTGACCTAAATATCATATTAATACTTTACCTTAAATAAATATAAACCCTCTGCTGGAACTGAATAATTTCTTGGCAATGGCTTAGAACTGTATTTCAAAGCGTTGATAATTTCTTCTTCTTTTAGATTCCCTTTGCAAAAATTAATCATTGACCCGACTATTAATCTAACCATACCCCTTAAAAAACCATTTCCTGTAATTCTAATATCAATATACAAACCTTTTTTAAATACTTTTATACTTTCAATTTTTCTGATTGTAGATTCTCCTGAGTAACCCTTTTTGCAAAAATTAACAAAATTTTTTTCACCCAAAAAAAAAGTTGAAATTTTTTTTAATTTTTTGATATCAAGATCACTTTTATAAAAAAAAATTCTACCTTTTTCGAAAACATTTACATCATTTTTATATTTAATTTTGTATAAATATGTTTTTTGTAATGATGAAAATTGGGAATGAAAATTGTTAGATACTTTATTACATTTTTTTATTTTTATGTCATTAGGCAATAATTTATTGATATTTGTTTTTAAACCTCTTAAATTGATTTTTTTTTGAATTGTAAAATTTGCAATTTGAGATTTCGCATGAACACCTGAGTCAGTTCTTCCTGAACCTATCAATATCACTTTTTCATTAGTTAATTTGAAAATTATATCCTCTAATACTTGCTGAACAGTTAATGAATTTCTTTGTTTTTGCCAACCGCAATAATTCGTTCCTATATATTCTAGTTCAATTTTAATATTCATCGATTTTTACTCTTTTATCTAAGATTGGATATAAAAAATCTATAATTGTATTAATTGTTAACAAAACAACTGTATAAAATAGTGTTAGACCACATATAACTGTATAATCTCTATTTATCACTGACAAAATAAATGCTTTACCCGTTCCAGGTATTGCAAAAATACTTTCAACGACAAATGAGCCGGTAATCATGAAAGCTGTAATAGGGCCAAATGCCGTAACCAAAGGAATCAATGAATTCCTTAGAATATAATTGAGTACGTAATCATATTTGTTAATTTTATTTATTCTTGCTACTCTGGCAAACATTTTACTTTTTGTTTCATTCATAGACTCTAATAGTAGATTAGTAAGATAAGATATTGAGGGTAATGAAAGCGTAATTATTGGTAAAATGTAATCGACAGGCTTTGAAATTAGTCCAAAACTAATAAATTTAAATTTAACTGCAAATAGAATAATTAAGATAGCTCCTATCAAAAAGGTGGGTACACCAACAAATAAATATAATGAATTTTTAACTAGCAAAGATATAAAAGATGAATTATCAAATAAATAAATTGATATCAAAATTGTAGATATAAATGTAAATATAATAGATAAAAAACCTATTTTTAATGATATTTTTGCCGATTCAATAATTATTTCTTTAACTGACCTATCTGGATATGAATATGACATACCAAAATCAGCACTCAATGAATTTTTTATATATTTAAAATATTGCTCAATTAATGGCTTATCTAAATTATATTTTTTCTCTATATTTTCTTTAATCTGAGGAGGTAATCTTTTATCTTTATCAAAAGGACCACCTGGGAGAAGTCTTAAAAGTAAAAAAGTAAGAGTTAAGACTATAAATATAACTGAAAGAAAAGATGCAATTTTCAAAAATAAAAAATTAAGTTTCATCACGCGTTATGTAAAAATTTTTAGCTGTTTTAAAATCATTTTTATCAATTGCTATTATTGAAATTTTATTTCTGCCAATATCTAATTTTGAATCAATATAGATTTTTTCGGTAATTAGATTAGTTTCTTTAACTCCAATTTTTTTGTCGTTAATATAATAATTAATAATTTTTAGTTTATTATTGTCCTTAATTTCGTATATGAGTTTCTCATTGGAATTATCTATAAGTTTAATTTCAGGAGGAATATCACTTTTTTTAATTATCTTTGCTTTAATAAAGTTTGACTCCTCTTTAGAACTAATTTCTTCAATTACATCTTTTGGTATCCAAAAATTATTATTGGATTCCTTAACTAATATAAAATTCTTTGTATTACCATGCGCATAAACAAGATTGCCCTCTTTGAGATTGCTGAGTATGGTTTCTGAGTAGCTGGGTTCGGAATAAATCATATCTCGCTTTTTTATTATAAATAATTTTGGTTTTTGATTATTAACATATGATAATAATTCACTTTTATTAATTTCTATATCTTTATCAAAATAATCATTTGTATTTTCATCATGAAATCTAAGAGTAAATTTTATTTGTTCAGATATATTTTTTTCTCTGATTTTGATTTTTGAGATTCCACTAAAGTTCTGGATTGATAAGTTCTCAATTTTAATATTCCTTTGGGATATAGCCAAATTCTTATCTCTTGAAAATATTTTTAAATAACATTCGTCACATTTTTGCCCAGTTTTATTTAGATCAAAACTGATTGTTAACTCTTTTTG
Organism: bacterium; assembly: GCA_002697665.2. Classification (GTDB taxonomy): domain Bacteria; phylum Desulfobacterota_D; class UBA1144; order UBA1144; family UBA1144. The sequence goes on along the minus strand of NZXA02000008.1, from coordinate 66,486 downwards.
ATTTGGATCTAGGTCTATATTATAAAATAACTCTGGAAATTCATAGCTTGATTTCTTAATTTCTAAATCAAGTACCTCATTTCCAAGCTCCATTAACTTAGGTTTGAGAATATTATTAAAATTAAGCTTTACTAGGGAAAAATTAATTTTCTCATTTCCTGATTCAATCCATTCAGGTATTTTAAGTTCAATTTTGACGGTTTTATTTTCAAATTTTTTTATATCATCTATAAAATAAAAACGATTATTTAGTGTCTTATTATCAGAGGTTAGCTTTATAAAAACATTTTTAATCTTACTGGAATTTTTATTATCAATATTAAACACAATTTCTTCTCTAATACCAGAATTTAGAGATCTTTTATCATTATTTGTAAATTCAATATTTTTTATTACCTCTTCATATGTATCCTTTTCATATTTATCGATTTCATTATAAAGATTTTCAAGATATTCTTCAGCCTCATTTTTTATTAAGTCCTCACTAATGATCAAAAAATTTTTAATATTTTCATTAAAACTTATTTTGTTAATGAAATTTGATTGTAGAATTTTTCTAGAAAGTATAATTTTTTTATCATCTTCTAGCTTTATTTCTTTACTTGAATCAGAATTTTTTTCCAAAGAAAAAATTTTATAATTTTCATTATAATTTAATTGTTCCTCAAATTTTTCCAGGAAGAAAATTTCATTATTTTCCACTTTAACGTTAATAAATTCTACATCAGGTTTAACGCCGTTTTTGTGAACTTTATACTCATTGGGGTTTAAATATTCTGCAATTGTTAATTTTATCGCCGACCCATCATTTTGTTCATATACCTCTTGAACTGTTCCTTTTCCAAAACTATTCTCGCCAATAATTATTGCTCTTTGATTGTTTTTTAATGCTCCCGCAACAATTTCAGAAGCACTGGCGCTACCACTATCTATCAAAACGATGAGTGGACCAAAATATTTTGATATTACACCAGCTTGTGTGAAAAAATCCATATCCATCCTCGAGTCCTTCCCACGAGTTGAAACTATAAGTTTATTTTTTAAGAGAACATTAGAAATTTTAATTGCTTGGTCTAGCAATCCGCCTGGGTTACCTCGCAAGTCAAGTATAAGGCCTTTGATTCCTTCTAATCTTAATTTGTCTAAATTTTCAACAAAATCCTTGTAGCTATTAATTTGGAATGAATTAATTTTAATATATCCAATATTATCAATTTTTTTTGATGTTACACTTTTAACTTTTATTATGTCCCGAATTATTTTGAATTTTATTAATTCATCAACACCTTCTCTTTGAACATATAAGGTTACAGATGTTCCTTTCTCTCCCCTTAATAATTTTATTGCCTGATTTAATGATAGACCCCCAGCATCTACTGAATCAATACCTTTTATTATGTCATTAGCTTTAATACCAACTCTTGATGCAGGAGTATCATCGATAGGAGATATTACAGTTAATTTATTTTCCCTAACACCAATGACAATGCCAAGCCCTCCAAATGTACCTTTAGTTTCTACCAAAAATTCTTCCATTTCGTCGGGTAAGATTAATGAGGAATATTCATCAACCTCCGCAAGAATAGCATTTGCTACCATATATTTAAGTAACTCAATATCTTGTGAGTTAACATTCTGTTCCTCAATTACTTTAACTATTGTATTTAAATTTTTGGTTATTCCTTTTAGTCTATTGTTGTTTTTTAGAGATAGAGTTCTGGTTGAGCCATTATCGATAATTTTAACTTTTATAACACCATTAGTAGATTTAGACTCATAACTTATTAAAAGATCTTCCGAAAAATTATTTATTGAATCTATACCTGCTTCAAAAATTTTATTGATAGCTTTTTCGTCAAAAAAGTAGCNATTGCTTTTGATGTATTTACCTGTGGATCCTATTATATCGTTTGTTTGCGCAAGATTTGTGTTGGAGTATGTAAAAAATAGTGTAAAAACCAATATTAAATATCTAATTATTTTAAAAACCATTAAAATATTATAGATTATTTCTTTATAATTTAATAATATGAAAAATGATTTAAAAATTTGTATGTCTCAATTAAACTTCAAAGTGGGGGCAATAGAGAATAATACCTCTAAAATTATTNGTGCAATTAAGAGTTGCAAGAAAAAAAAAGTTGATATTATATGTTTTCCCGAACTCTGTATATCTGGATATCCACCTGAAGATTTATTAATTAATAAGTTTTTTATAAAAAAGATAAATTCTAGCTTAAAAAGAATAGCAGATGAGACTAAAAATATTTGTTGTGTTATTGGTCATCCATATAGGGTGAAGGAAAATTTATATAATTCCGCAAGTGTTTTTATAAATCAAAAATTGTGTGGTCGATATTATAAAAATCATTTACCCAATTATGGTGTTTTTGATGAAAAAAGATATTTTCAAACAGGCAACGAATTTTTTTCATTTGAATATAAAAAAACAAAAATNGCCATATCAATTTGTGAGGACATATGGGTTAATGATAAAAAGNTTAAAAAATACCTTGAAGATAATCCNGCAAAAGCATTAATAAATATTTCGGCATCTCCATATTCAATTAAAAAAGAAAAGCTCAGATTTAAAAAGGTCAGCAATTTTGCAAAAAAAAACCAAATTGATGTTNTATATTGTAATTTGGTTGGCGGACAAGATGAGCTTATTTTTGATGGATCTAGTATGGCGNTNTCAAANCANGGAAAGTTAATTCATAAAGCCTTATCTTTTAAAGANGAAAATAAAATCATTAATTANCCCTTGAGNTCTAAAAAGATNAGAAAAATTCCACCANATAATATAGATAGTATTTTTAATGCATTAGTTCTAGGGGTNAAAGATTATGTCACAAAGAATAATTTCACTAAAGTTGTTATCGGTATATCCGGTGGAATTGATTCTGCCTTAGTATCAGCAATATCAAAAGTAGCTTTAGGGGGAAAGAANATTTATGGATTTGCACTTCCATCAGAATATAACTCGGATGAAAGCTTAAAATTAGCAAAGANTTTATCTGATAATCTTGGATTTAAACTTGGTGAGTTAAGTATAAAAAAAATATTTAATGAAAATATTTCACTTCTATATTCTACTCTGTTTAAGGATCTAAAATGGGATATAGCAGAGGAAAACTTACAATCNAGGATAAGATCTAATCTGCTNATGGCAATATCAAATAAATTTAATTATTTATTGTTATCAACAGGCAATAAAAGCGAAATGAGTGTTGGATATTCAACNATATATGGGGATTTATCAGGTGGACTGGCTCCATTAAAAGATATTCCAAAGACATTAGTTTATAAAATAGCCAAGTTTTATAACAAAAAATATCCCAATAGNAAAATCCCTTTAGGAATTATTAACCGNGAGCCCAGTGCGGAATTAAGACCAAATCAAAANGACTCTGATTCATTACCCNCATATGAAGATTTAGACAAAATACTTTATTTATATGTAGANAATTTTTTAAGTATTAATGAAATATNCATAGCNACAAAAATTGAAAAAAAAATAATAAAAAAGATTGTAGATCTTATAGATAAAAATGAGTTTAAAAGAAGGCAAGGNCCACCGGGTATAAAAGTCACTAATGTCGCTTTTGGAAAAGATAGAAGGTTTCCTATAACAAATGGGTTTAAAAATTATTGATTATAGACCAAATTTTAAAGTAGTATATTCGTAATAATGAATTTTTTGAGCCCAAGTGAGCAATTGCAAATAATTAAAGAAAACGTTGAGGAGATAATTCCAGAAGAGGAACTTCTTAATAAACTAAAAAATTCTTATAANGAATCTAAACCTTTAAAAATTAAAGCNGGATTTGATCCTACATCGGCAGATTTACATTTGGGCCACACTTTATTAATAAAAAAATTAAAAATTTTTCAAGATTTAGGTCATGAAATAAATTTTTTAATTGGTGATTTTACTGCTAGAATCGGCGACCCGACTGGTAGAGATAAAACTAGACCCCCTTTGAGCGAAGAAAAGATAATTTCAAATTCGAAAACATATGAAAATCAACTTTTTAAAATTTTAGATAANAATAATGTCAATATTTTATACAATTCNAAATGGTTTGATAAATTTGATCTAAAAAAATTAATTGGGNTATCATCAATGGAAAACGTAGCACGAATTTTAGAAAGGGANGATTTTAAAAATAGGTATACTTCTGGGGAAGCTATAACCNTAACNGAATTTTTGTATCCATTGTTACAAGCTTATGATTCCGTTCATCTAGAATCAGATGTTGAGCTCGGTGGTACAGATCAAAGATTTAATATTTTATTAGGTAGACAAATTCAAAAAGCTTATGGTAAAGATCTACAAGTGGCTATTTTTCTTCCAATTCTTGAAGGCATTGATGGAAATTTGAAGATGTCCAAAAGTTATAAAAACTATATTGGTATTAATGANGAACCAAATGATATNTTCGGTAAANTTATGTCAATCTCGGATGAATTGATGGAAAAATATATAAAAATTCTTTTTTCNAATAATAGNGAACTTTTTGCCANGATTNTATCTCCACTTGATAGAAAGAAAAAATTAGCCATATCATTAATAACTGACTACCACAACGAACAGGCAGCATTAAAAGCAAAAAATGATTTTGAAAAAACATATTCTAACAAAGATTTTCCAGATGATATTAAGAAGCAAGTGGTTGATCTTAATTCCAAAAATATAATTGAATTAATTGAGGAATTTACATCAAAATCATTCACAAGGTCCGAAATTAAAAGATTAATTAAAAGTAGCTCAATACAAATGAATGATTTGAAAATACACAATTTAGATTTTGTACCAGAAAAAGATTTAATCTATGAGATTAAAATTGGTAAAAGAAAATTTTATAAAGTTACATTTAAATGAGCGAGTGGATTAATAAGCCGAATTCTGTTCTATGTGATCATTTATCTAGATCTAAAATTACTTTTAGATTCAAGCGACCTACCCAGAAGTAAATGTCAGGGATAACAACTTCTTTATTTGGCCTTGCTCCAGATAGGGTTTACCTTGCCATTTTTTGTCACCAAAAAAAGCGGTAGTCTCTTACACTACCTTTTCACCCTTACCATCAATATCATATGTTTATTAATGGCGGTTATTTTCTGTGGCACTTTCCATTGCCTCACAGCATCTGGATGTTATCCAGTATCCTTCCCTGTGGAGTTCGGACTTTCCTCTTGCTATGCAAGCGATCACTCAATCCACTCATCAATTAATTTAATTTCTAATTCCATTCTTTGCAAGTTCGTCAGCTACTTTATTTTCCTCACGTGGGATAGAAGTCAGGATTATTTCAGATGAGATTTGACTAGAAATAGCATGTGCTTTCTCTAGTAAGGACTTTAAATTATTATCCTTACACTTCCACTTTTTATTGAATTGCATGCATACAAGTTTAGAATCAGAAAAAATTCTAATTTGTTTAAAGCTGCTATATTTTTTTAATATCAAATCTAAAGCAAAAATTAGTGCCTCATATTCTGCAATGTTATTGGTGACGATTCCTGGCAGTGAGAAAGAAATTTCTTCATTTATTTCTTCACTATCGATAAAAACTCCAATTCCACCATTTCCAGGATTTGGTTGACAGGCGCCATCAATAAATATTTTAAGATAATCATTCATTTAAATTTTCTTCGGGAATTAAGATTTTTCTACAGTGAGGACAATTAATAATTTCAGTTTTTTGTAAAACTTTAATGTAAGTTTGTGGTGGAATAGTAAGACAGCAATAACTACATGTTTCTCCAATAGCGGGAACAATAACTGGTGGATTATCAACCATTAAAGACTCATATTTAGTTAAAAAATCTTGATCCAAACTTTTTGTTTTACTATCTCTTTCAATAGATAGCTTGCTTTTTTTGTCGGTATATTCTTTCAATTTAGATTTCAGTGTCTCTATTTGATTTTTTAAAGGTTCGATATCATTTGTAAAAAATTCTTCCATTTCGGCAAGTGCCTTTTTTGAACTATCTGCCGACTCCATAGCTTTAATTTGTGAATCCTCAATTTCTAACTTAAGTCTTTTGAGGTCACCAGTTTCTTTTTGTAATGCTTCAAATTCCTTTGTTGAATTTATAGAAAATAATTTTTCTTCTTGTTCACTTATTTTATTATCAATCGAATCAATTTCATTATTATAGTTTTTCATTTCTTTCTCAAGCTCATTGATTTTTTCTTTAAGATTACTAATTTTTATATTTTCAAAATCTATTTTTTTTTCTAAAGAGGATATTTCTTTTGGTAGGTCCTCAAAAGACTTTTCAAATTCGGCTATCTCTATATCAATTTCTTGAAGTTTTAAAAACTGATTAATTTTATCTTGCATTAGAAACCACCTATATGGGCCCAACTGGGTTCGAACCAGTGACCGCCCGGTTATGAGCCGGGAGCTCTGACCAGCTGAGCTATGGGCCCTATAATAAACAAGACCTAATCCTATTTAATTAAGCTTGTAATGTCAATAAATTTTATTTTATACACTAATCAACGATTGACACAATTCTTCTTCTATTTATAATTTATTTCACCCCTATGGTTAAATATGAGATTTTTATTTTTTTTAATTATTCTAACTCTTCAAGCTTATTCTATAAGTGATGTAAATGATATTAGAAATAATGTAGGATGGGAAGAAAAATATGGAAACTCAATTGACTTGAAGTCCCAAATAGTCTCTGTATCAGGTGAAAAAACAAATCTCAAAAATATATTAAATAAAGATATTCCAACAGTTTTCGTTTTAGCTTACTATTCTTGTCCAAAGATGTGTTCTTTTATATTAGATGGCGTAAAAGATGTTGTTCAAGCATCAAATAAAAGGCCTGGAATTGATTATAATCTAGTAACTTTAAGTTTTAATTCTAAAGATAGTTTCGAATCATCGAAGATATTTGAAAATAAATACAGCTCCATATTAAATGCCGACGAAAGTTGGAATTTTTATACATCAGACGATATAAGCATTGAAAAAATTACTAAATCGGTTGGATTTAAATTTCAACCAGATGGGGATGAATTTGCTCATCCTGCAGGTATAATATTACTAACAAATGATGGAATAGTATCAAGATACTTGTCTGGAGTTATTTATGATCCTAGAGATTTTAAATTAGCTATAATAGAAGCTTCTCAAGGATCCACCGGTACAGTGTCNCTAAGCGATAAGGTTCTATTGTATTGTTTTGATTTTGACCCCGTAGGTAAAAAGTATGCACTCAGAGCTCTAAATGTTATGAAGTTAGGTGGTGCTATTACGCTTTTTGCTATTATAATAATGATGGGGTTTTTGTGGTTAAGAAAAAACAAGGGGGAACAGTAATAAATGGATTGGCTACCTACATCTGCGTCAACATTTGCNCCACAGGTGGATAGTATATTATGGCTTGTAACCATAATCTCTGTTGTTTCCTGTATTTTAGTTGGATTTTTATTAATATATTTTGTNGTAAAGTATAGAAAACGTTCGGATAACGATCAAACACCAGCTATTACTCATGATAGTTTTTTAGAAACATTATGGACAGTAATACCTACAATACTTTGTATTCTTATTTTTATTTATGGTTATGTCTATTATGATAAATATACTACACCGACAAAAGGGGCTTATGAAATTAATGTTACTGCTCAAAGATGGTCCTGGTCTTTTGCCTACCCTAATGGTAAGAAGACTTTTAACGAACTATATGTGCCTGTTAATAAACCTGTGAGGCTTGTAATGCAATCCAAGGATGTTCTTCATAGTTTTTTTGTTCCTGCATTTAGAGTCAAACAAGATGTTATCGGGAATAGATATACTTTTATTAATTTTACTCCTACAAAAGAGGGAGTTTTCGATATTTACTGTACTGAATATTGTGGAATTTCACATTCAGATATGTTGGCCAAGGTTCATGTAGTTTCCGATATTGAATATGCTAAATGGGAATCAGGAGATTCTGCTGATGTAGAAAATGCCTATGCAGGTATGGCACCTGATAAAATTGGTGAGCAATTATACTCATCAAAAGGCTGTGTAGCTTGTCATAGTATTGATGGTGCAAATGGAGTTGGACCTAGTTGGAAAGCTTTATTTGGGCAGGAAAGAGAATTTACAGATGGAACTAAAGAAATTGCAGATGAAAATTATATCAAGACGTCAATATTATATCCCGTTAATCCACCACAAGGAAAAGTGGTTAAAGGTTACGCTCCGGTAATGCCTTCGTATCAAGGGCTTTTAACCGATTCTGAGATCACGGCAATTATCGAGTATATTAAAACTATTAAGTAGGAGTTGAAAAATGACAGATCATCATGATTTTGATAAAAATTACTTAGAGAATGGAAAGGGTTTTAAATCCTGGTTTTTTACAGTAGATCATAAAAGACTTGGAGTAATGTACCTTTGGGCAATTGGAATATTTTTTGTACTGGCTGCAATTGCTTCTTTTTTGATTAGATTTGAACATCTTAGCCCTGGCCAAACAATTATTAGTGCTCAAACATACAATGTTTTATTCACATTACATGGAGCCGTGATGGTTTTTCTTTTTATTGTTCCAGGTGTTGCAGCAAGTTTTGGTAATTTTTTAATACCCTTAATGATTGGAGCTCGGGATGTTATTTTTCCAAAACTTAATTTATATAGTTTCTGGATTTACTGTGCTGGCTCGTTAATTTTGCTTTTATCTTTAGCAGCACCGGTAGATACAGGATGGACATTTTATACACCTTACTCTATTGATACTGGTACAAATGTAATATTGGTAACATTTGGTGTTTTTGTGTTAGGATTTTCATCTATTCTTACTGGAATCAATTTTATAGTAAGTATGCATAAACTTCGTGCACCTGGACTAACTTGGGATAGGCTTCCTTTGTTTTGTTGGGCCGCATATGCTACTTCACTTCTTCAAGTTTTAGCAACCCCTGTTGTAGGAATTACCTTGTTGTTATTAATTGGGGAAAGATATTTTGGTCTAGGCTTTTTTGACCCAGCCAAAGGCGGAGACCCTGTTTTATTTCAACACTTCTTCTGGTTCTATTCGCACCCTGCTGTATATATTATGATACTTCCGGCTATGGGTATTATCTCAGAAGTGATACCCGTATTTTCAAGGAAACCAATTTTTGGTTATAAAGCTATCGCATACTCGAGCCTCGCAATTGCTTTAATTAGCTTCCTAGTTTGGGGACATCATATGTTCACAAGTGGACAATCAAAACTTATAAATATTATTTTTTCAGTTATAACTTTTGCTGTTGCTGTACCTACAGCTATAAAAGTATTTAACTGGTTATGGACTATGTACAAAGGTTCCGTGGAGCTAAGTGCTGCAATGCTGTATTCACTAGCTTTTATTTTTCTTTTTACTATTGGTGGTCTAACTGGATTGTTTTTAGGAGCTTTGGCCGCAGATGTTCATTTGCATGATACTTATTTTGTTGTAGCTCACATGCATTATGTAATGATTGGCGGAACAGTCTTTGGTCTATTTTCTGCGATTCACTTTTGGTATCCAAAAATGTGGGGCAAAATGTTCGACGAATTTAAGGCAAAAATTGCATTTACACTAATATTTATTGGATTTAATGTTGTTTTCTTCCCTCAATTTATACTTGGTACGCAGGGTATGCCAAGAAGATATTTCAATTATGCCCCTGAATTTGAGACTCTTCACCAATTATCCACTTATGGAACTTGGATACTTGGAGTTGGATTTATTTACATGCTTTATACATTATTTAAACCAGTTGGAGCTGCGGACTCTAATCCGTACAGATCTGTTTCTTTAGAATGGCAAATGCCGTCACCCCCACCGACTTTGAATTTTAAAGAGATACCGACGGTAACAACATCAACCTATGATTATGGCACCAAAGTGGAGCAGGAGGCCTAGGATAATGCAGATTATGAAGTTTATTAAATCTTTAGCATATCCATCAGAAATGCTCCCTCCTATTGTTGAAGAAGAGAGTCATTTCGATCCTGAAACAGAACACTCTGCTGCAAAACTTGGTATGTGGCTTTTTCTCGCCACTGAATTGTTATTGTTTGGCGGGCTGTTTGCTGCTTATGCTATTTTCAGAGCAAAGTATCCTGTTATGTTTGCTGAAGGGTCAGCAAACCTCGATGTTGTTTTAGGATCTGTTAATACCGTGATACTTATTTTTAGTAGTTGGACTGTAGCTGTAGCTGTTACTGCAATTCAGGAGAACAAGATAAAATTAGTTCAAGTAATGTTATGGATAACCCTAATATGTGCAGCAATTTTTGGTATTAATAAATATTTTGAATATTCATATAAATTTAGCAATGGAATTGGCCCAGGCACAGATATTTTTTATTCTATTTACTTTGCTGCCACAGGTGTTCATATGTTACATGTTTTTATTGGAATGGCTGTTCTTGGAGTTATTCTTAAAAGAACATATGAAGGAAGATATTCTAAGGAGAAATTTACTGCAATTGAAATCGGTGGATTGTATTGGCACCTTGTCGATCTTATTTGGATTTATCTTTTTCCATTGCTGTATTTAGTTGGTTAGGAGTTAAAATGGCAAGTGCAAACCCATACAAAACATATTTAAATATTTGGTTATTGTTAATGTTTTTAACTTTTATTACAGTTTATGCAGCCGAGTTCGATTTCGGTGCATTGAATGTTCCCATTGCCCTTCTTATAGCTTCTGTTAAAGCTGGTGTAGTTGCACTACACTTCATGCATTTAAAATATGAGGATTCAATGACATGGATCTTTGCAACATACCCCTTATTCTTGCTATTCTTGTTAATAGCTTTTTCTGCAACTGATATTTTTACAAGAGTTGCAAATTAGATAGGAAGTAAATGGGCAAACTTGAAAAATTAACTTTAGGATCATTATTTATATTATTGATATGGGGAAATATGGTAAGTGGATTGGGTCATGGATTAGCTTGTCCTGATTGGCCACTATGTTTTGGACAATTTTTTCCAGATATTAACTTTCCTATTTTTATGGAACATGGGCACAGAATTATGGGTTTAATTGTATCCATATTCTTTTTCTTTCTTGCAAAAAATAGGATAAAAAATTACGTTGGCAAGCAAAAGTTTCTTCCTATTTTTGCAGCATTATTATTAACAACTCAAATAATTTTGGGAGGCCTAGTAGTTATTTTCCAACTTGAAACAAATTTAACAACTTTCCATTTTGGTAACGCAATATTAATTTTTCTTCTTATCTATACTATGTGTAAGTACCCTACAAGCAGTGAGCTTTCATCTGCCAAGTTTTTTTCATCTAAAGCTAAAAAATATATAATTTTTTTCTTAATTATTTACTTTCAGCTTGTTCTTGGTGCATACACCAGACATTCTAACGCTGGATTAGCTTGCCCAGATTTTCCTACTTGTCTTGGCTATTGGATTCCACCTTACCTAAGCGAGACGGTTTTTCTTCACCTTTTACATAGATTCTCTGGAGTTTTAATTTTCCTTTATGCTTTATTTCTTCTTTTAATAACTTATAGACAAAACATCAAAGACCAGTTTAAGCGTATTGGAAGGTTAACACTACTTGTCGGAGTTCAAATAGCTTTAGGCATTTATGTCGTAGTTTCGAAATTAGCCTTTTCGATGACAGCGATTCATCTACTTGTTGCTTTATTAATTATTATGATTGCATTAGATGCCGTTTTTGATGAAAATAAAACAATATAACCATTATGAAAAAGCTGAAAGCATTAATATCCCTTTCGAAGCCAAATATAATATTAAGTGTTGGCCTTACGGGTTTGACTGGAATGATATTAGCAAATAGGGGTATACCCGATATAAAATTAGTTTTTTTTACTATGATCTCTTTAATATTGTCTGCCTCAGGGGCAGCAATGATAAACAATATAATTGAGCAGGATAAAGATAAATTAATGGAAAGACTTTCTAAAAGGGTGGAGAGTTTAACTTTAATTGGAGAAAAAAATCTAACAATCATTGCATCATTTTTAACAACCTTTTCTCTAGGCGTTTCTTTCTTTCTTATCAATACAACTAACTTTATATTTACTTTGGCTGCCATTTTAAGCTATACAATTTACTACACTCTATTTTTAAAGAGGTCATCTCCTTTTGGAACAGTATTAGGCGGGATACCCGGCGCGTTGCCAGTTTTAATTGGTTTTTCATCAGTTGATCCAAATGTTTCAGACCTTTATATAAACGGAATAATTATGTTTATTTTTATGATGCTATGGCAGCCGCCTCATTTTTGGCTGTTAGCACAATATCAAGCAGATGATTATAAAAAAGCGGGCTTTCCTGTAATGCCATTAATATATGGAAAAAAATTTACTAATTATCTAATAATGATTTATAGCCTATCGCTATTACCTTTCTCACTATTTTTCTGGTTCAGCGGAATAGCATCAAATTTATATGCTGTAATAGCGATCATTCTTGGCTTATCTTTTTTATGCATAGTTTATAAATCTTTCACAGATAGTAAAAAATATAAAACTGCTTTTCTATATTCAATTTTATATATGCTTTTAATTCACTTGTCTTTAATACTAAATATTTCAATATAATAATTTTTTTTAATTCAAAATTCATATTTATTGTATAATTGATGAATGAAAACTATTTCACTTAGTAAGTCCAAAATTGATAAAGAAATTTTTAAAATAAGAAAGTCCCAACAAGAAGATTTTGCAGAGATTGAAGATTTAGTTTCCAAAATAATTTCTAAGGTTAAAAAAAATGGGGATAAAGCTTTATTTTTATTCACTAAAAAGTTTGATGGAATNTTAATTAATTCCAANAATTTAAGATTAAATAAATTTATTATTGAAAATTCNGGTAANCAGCTAAGTNGTTCATTAAAAAGTGCTATAAAAATATCAATAAAAAGAGTTACNGATTATCAAAAAANGAAGTTAACTAAAAATTATAGATATAAGGATCAGTATGGAAATAAGCTTGGCTGGAATGTGAATCCAATTGAAAGAGTNGGTATTTATGTTCCTGGCGGGACCGCATCATATCCATCTAGTTTAATNATGACAGCTTGTCTTGCAAGNGCAGCCGGAGTTAAAGAAATTATAATATGTACTCCNCCTAATGAAAATGGGATAAANNAATCTATATTGTATATTGCTAAATTATTGAAAATNGATGAGATATATCAAGTTGGNGGGGCTCAAGCAGTTGCAGCCATGGCATATGGAACACAAAGCATTGTCAAGGTTAACAAAATAGTTGGNCCTGGGAATATTTTTGTAGCAGCAGCTAAAAAGCAGGTATTTGGAAATGTGGGTATTGACATGATTGCAGGACCAAGCGAAGTNGTAATTTTGTCAGATTCTAATGCAAANCCAAAATATATTTCAAATGACCTATTAGCACAAGCCGAACATGANCCCAAAGCNTCAGCTATTTTNGTAACAAATTCAAAAAAGTTAGCAAAAAAAGTTTATNAACAAGTTAATAATTTAGTAAAGCATGCAAAAAGAAAAAATATTATTAAGGAATCATTAAATAAAAATGGAAAAATTTATATTATGCCCAGTATTAATGATTGTATTGAATTTNTAAATAAATTTGCTCCTGAACATTTAGANATNTTTTTGAAGNANTATGGGAAATATGAAAAAGATTTTAAGAATGCAGGATCTATATTTGTTGGAGATAATTCTGCAGAAGCATTTGGTGATTATATTGCCGGGCCAAGTCATGTCTTGCCCACTAACGGAAATGCTTTATTTTCTTCTCCATTAAGCTCTCTAGATTTTATAAAATATTCTAGCTTTACATCAATTTCAAAGGAAGGAATGAAAAAATTATCAAAAAATGTTGAGATCATAGCNGAATCTGAAGGTTTATATGAACATNCAAATTCTGTAAAAGTAAGGAAAAATAAATGAGTATGAGGATCAAAAAGCATCTTAAAAAACTTATTCCTTACGCGCCAGATTCTATAGATTATAAAATAAGACTCAACGCAAACGAATCGCCTTTTAATGAAACCATAAAACTGTTGAATAAGATAAAGGCTGGAAGTCTTTCATCTCAACTCAAAAAGAATTCAATAAACAGATATCCTGATCCATCATATTCAAACTTATTAAATAAAATTTCAAGAAAACATAAAGTTAAGACTTCAAATATAGTCTTATCAAATGGCTCTGATGAGCTAATACTTTATTTATTAATGTGCTTAACTGGAAAAACATCCAGAATTTTAACTTTTGATCCAACTTTTTCAATGTATCAAATATTATCTGAAGTATTAAAAATAAAATGTAATAAAGTTTCATTAGACAAGAATTTTGATATACCAATCAACATTACTTTAAAAAAGATAAAAGTATACGATCCCGATATTATTTTTATTGCATCTCCAAATAATCCAACTGGAAATTCTTTCTCAGAAGATAAAATTTTAAAAATAATTGAGAATGCGAATGGACTAGTTGTGATTGATGAAGCTTATGCAGATTATTCNAAAAAATCTTTTATCCAATNNCTTAAAAAATATAAAAATCTGGCAATTTTAAAAACAATGTCTAANGTTGGTTTCGCATCACTTAGAGTTGGNTTTTTAATNGCAAGTAAAGANACTATCGAAATAATAAACAAGGTGCGCTTACCTTATAATTTATCAACTTTATCTAATATAATAGCTCAAGATTTTTTTGATAATGATAAAAAATATTCAAAAAATATACAAAAAATAGTCAAAGANAGAGATAGGATAAATATTACACTTAAATCATATGATAAATTTAAAGTATATCCTTCTGATTCAAACTTTATATTTATAAGATATANNAAAACTAGAAGTTTATATAAATACCTATTAAATCATGATATTAATATAAAAGTATTCGGAAACCCNAAATTAAAAGANTATTTTAGAGTNTCGATAGGAACGAAGAAAGAGAANGATTTAATTCTCTCTTGTATAAAAAATTTTTTTAATAAAAACTAGAAGTATTAAAATTAAATAATATGATGTTTCAATNATTTTGTAATAGCTATGATAAATNGTTTTTTTCTTTATTATAGGAATTTCATAAAAAATACTCCCNTCATTNTTTAAANCNATTTTTTTAATNATTTTACCTTTAGGAGAAATTACNGCACTAATTCCATTATTTGCTGAACGCACTAANAACTTATTTGCTTCTATTGCTCTTGGTAAAGAGAGCATTAAATGTTGATAAGCTGCAATTGAATTCCCATACCAAATATCGTTTGTTATATTGATAAGATATCCAATATCATTATCAGAAACTATATTNGCTAAATCATCCGCAAAAAGATCTTCATAACAAATAAAAATAAATACAGAGNTTTNATTTTGAAGTTNAATTGGTTTATTTTTGCCNGGCATTAAATCTCTATAGTTCTTATATATCGGAATAAGCTTAGATATTATTNCTTTAAATGGATAGTATTCTCCATATATAAGTAATTTNTTTTTATTTTTAAAATTTTTAAAATCATTATTTTTNTTAATNAGAATTGCTGAATTATANAAATTATNATTTNTCTTTGTAATAGTTCCAAATATTAATTCTTTNGAATTAAAAGGGTAATTGNTTTTAAAATCTTTNCTGAATCTTTCTACTTGATCAATAT
The DNA here is from genome assembly GCA_002697665.2 of bacterium. GTDB lineage: Bacteria > Desulfobacterota_D > UBA1144 > UBA1144 > UBA1144. The sequence goes on along the minus strand of NZXA02000008.1, from coordinate 50,851 downwards.
TATCTAAATCGATGAAATCNATAGAGCTTTCNGGCCATATNNTTAAGTCATATATTTTATNATCTAGAANAGGANTTGCACTGTAAAGTCGTAGATTATTTTTTTCATTGTTTGGTTGAACAATTTTTATNGAGCTTTTTTCATANGATTTATAATTTTCTTCACTATNTTCNTTTTTAATACCTAAGAAAAATATCAAAAATATTAATGGGTANANCTTATAGTATTTAAATATGTTTCTTCTTCTANAAATAAAATGTAAAGTGATATTCAAAGCTAAAACNAAAAATGAAATTATATTAATACCAAAAAAACCAATTAAAGGACTAAGATATTTAAAATTTATTTGTGAATTACCTAATTTATATGGAAAAATTCTAGGGAATATATTTTCTATACAAATCCATGCGAAAATTAAAATTAAAAATTTTATAATATAAAACTTTTTTTCCGAAAAAATTTTTTTAATAATAAAAAAGATAATTATAAAAAAAATTGATTCATATAACGAATATATAGTATGTATTAAAATACCATTAGAAAAAGATACTCCCGCAATATTCATTAATGTTTCGGTTATCCAATATTGACCAATAAATGAACTTGTAACTCCAAATAATAATCCCGTAAATATTATATTAGTGTTTTTGAATTCAATTAAATACAAAATGGGTAGTAAAAAAAACCAGTGGAGTATGTATAAATCAAAATTTATGTATGGAACTGAATATAATATGGCTGATAAAATGACTAATAATTTATCAGATTTAAATATGACATTTAGTTTCATTAACATAATATAAATTTAAGTATAATTATAATCTGGTAAATTATATATAATGATTAATTCACCTGTGTTGGTTCTTAATAAATTTTTTTTTCCGATAGATACTACTAATGTTAAAAGAGCTTTTCTAATGCTTTATGGTGGAGCAGCAAAAGCTGTTAATTTAAATTATGAAACATTTGATTTTAATACATGGAGCGAAATTTCTGCTGCTAATGAAGAAGATTCGATTAAAACTGTTTCAGCGGTAATAAAGATTCCAAGAGTAATTATGGTTGTTCGCTATGATAGGGTCCCGAGCAAAGAAGTCAGATTTAATAGATATAACATTTTTAAGCGTGATAGACTACAGTGTCAGTATTGTGGCGACACTCTACCTAAATCCGAATTAACTATAGATCATGTTATACCGAAAGCTTTGGGTGGTAAAACAGTATGGGAGAATGTAGTTTGTGCCTGTTCAAAATGTAATAGAAAAAAAGGGTGTAAAAATTTAGAAGAGGCTAATATGAAATTAATAAATAAACCTATTAAGCCAACCTGGGAACTGCTATCAAACTTATATATTCAAACCACAACATATAAAGAATGGAAACCTTTCTTGAGCTTTGTTGATTCCTCATATTGGAATGTTGAACTTGTTGATTAATTATTATTGACAAAAAGCTATAATTTGTAAGAATATATATCTTCGGAGGCAACTTAATGGAAGCTGTGATTAAAACTGGCGGAAAACAATTTTACGTCAAGAAAGGTGATATTATTGAGGCAGAAATAACTTCTCAAGATGTTGGAGCAGAAGTTATTATTGATGATGTTTTACTTATTAGTGACTCTACAAATGTTATCTCTGATCCAACACAACTTAAGTCTGCCAAGGTCAAGGCAAAAATTCTTTCTTTAGTTAAAGGAAAAAAAGTCAAAGTTTTTAAATTCAGAAGAAGGCAAAATTCTAAAACACTAAATGGCCACAGGCAAAATTATCAAAAAATGGAAATTATTTCAATAAATAAATAGGGGAAATATATGTCAACTAAAAAAGGTGGCGGTAGTACTAAAAACGGAAGAGATTCAATTGGTAAAAGATTGGGTGTTAAGCTTTTCGGTGGTCAAAATGTAAGGTGCGGTGGCATTATTGTCCGTCAACGAGGCACTAAATTTTACCCCGGCAAGAATGTCGGATTAGGTAGAGACCATACAATTTATGCTTTAATTGATGGCAGGGTCGAATTTATAAAAAAGGGTAAATCTAAAGTTTTTGTTAACGTAGCTTGAACTATATAATTAATTTCAATTTATTCTCTCTTTAAATCTGATTATAATATCTCAATGTTATCTAATGAAATAAGAAGGAAATTTTTAGATTTTTTTATTGCAAATGGGCATAAACAAATAAATAGTTCAGGTTTAATACCCTCTGAAGATCCCACTTTATTATTTACCAATGCCGGTATGGTTCAATTTAAAGATACTTTTTTGGGATTAGAAAATAGAGAATATCTTAAGGCTTCATCATGTCAAAAATGCCTACGTGCTGGAGGAAAACATAATGATTTAGAAAACGTGGGCAGAACTTCCAGGCACCATACATTTTTTGAGATGTTAGGTAATTTTTCCTTCGGAGATTATTTTAAGGATGAAGCTATAAAGTTTGCATGGACATTTTTAACTGATATTTTAAAACTACCAAAAGAGAAATTATTTATAACCATCTTTGAAAATGATAATGACGCAGAGTCAATTTGGTTAAAGTATGTTGATAAAAACAAAATCTTTCGCTTAGGTGAAAAAGATAATTTCTGGTCAATGGGTGATACCGGACCATGTGGTCCATGTTCAGAAATACTTTATGACATGAGTGAGGATACTATTGATGACTCTAATATTGATATTTGTGATGGAGAGAGATATTTGGAGATTTGGAATCTTGTTTTCATGCAATATAGCAGAGATGTAGATGGAAATCTTGAGAATTTGCCTAAGCCCAGTATTGATACAGGAATGGGGTTAGAAAGGTTAGCTTCAATATTACAAAATGTTAAAAGTAATTATGATACTGATTTATTCTCATATTTAATTGATTACTGTTCAAAAGAAAACAACATCCCTTATGGAAAAGAAATTAATACAGATATTTCATATAGAGTTTTAGCAGATCATGCAAGAGCGGCAACATTTCTAATTTCTGACGGTGTTACTCCTTCAAGTGATGGAAGAGGCTACGTACTTCGCAGAATATTAAGAAGAGCAATAAGGCATTCTAAAATGTTAGGAATTAATGAACCATTTATATATAAAATGGCAGAATTAGTTATTAAGAATATGAAAGATTTTTATGTAGAACTAGGAAAGAATACAGATAATATTTTATCGATTATAAAAAACGAAGAGAAAAAATTTTTAAGTACTATTGATAAGGGGCTAGAGCATTTAAATATTTTTCTTAAAAATTCATCAGATTCAAATGTTCTTAGTGGAGACTGTATTTTTAAACTTTATGATACTTATGGTTTTCCTGTNGATTTGATTGAGGATATTTTAAAGAATAGTGATTTTGTCATGGACCTTAAAGGTTATGAGGAGGAAATGTTAAAACAAAGAAATTCCTCTAAAACATCATCAAAATTTAAAGCTTCACTCAATGAAAATTTAAATTTGGATATCATATCAAAAAAAATTAAAGAAGGATTTCAAGGCTATAAAGATTTTCAAACTAAATCTAGATTGATAGGAATTATTAAAGATAACGAAATTGTTGATGTTGCATTTAAAGGAGAAAAGGTAAGTTTGATTTTTGATAAGACCCCATTTTATGCAGAGAGTGGAGGTCAGATAAGTGATAAAGGCAAGGCTTTATGTGGAAATCAGATCGTTGAAATATTTGATGTTCAGAAAACCAAAGATGATATCTTTCTTCATGAATCGATATTAAAAAATGGAGATATTAAGACAGGAGACATCTTTAATCTAGAAATTGACTTAAATAGAAGAGTTAAAATATCAAGTCACCATACAGCGACACATATTTTACATTATGCATTAAGAGAGGTTCTTGGAACTCATGTAAGACAAGCNGGCTCACTNGTTGANGATTCTAGATTAAGNTTTGATTTTAGCCATTTTAGTAATATATCCGAAGAGATGATNAATGAAATAGAAAGACTCTGCAANATTAAAATTCAAGAGAATAATGATATTAANATTTTTGAGAATGTTAATTATAAAAAAGCNATAAAGGATGGAGCAAATGCTTTTTTTGAAGAAAAATATGGTGACTATGTAAGAGTTGTAAAGATTGGTGATTATAGCCAAGAATTGTGNGGAGGAACTCATATAGAGANAACAGGAAGCTTAGGTTTGCTTACNATATCCTCTGAGGGAGCTATTTCATCNGGTATAAGAAGAATCGAAGCTTACACNTCTGTTNATGCATATGATTATTATTTGAGTTTGAAAAATAATATTTATAAATCTTCTNATCTTCTGGGATCTTCAATTAGCCAAATACCTGAAGAAATCGATAGNATTAAGAAAGACAATAAAGAACTAAAAATTAAAATTAATAATCTCGAAAAATTAAAGTCCAAAGATATTGCTAAAGATTTAGACAAGAAATCAATATCCATAAATGGAATTAAAGTTATAACATATTTATCTCAAGAAACTTCAGCAGAGGAGTTAAAGTCACTATGGGATGAAATTAAGAAAAACCATGAAAACGTTATTGGTATCTTAGGATCNAATAATGGAAANAANTCAGTTTTAATATGTGCATCAAATACAAAAAATTCGAGTTTTGATTGTAAAAAAGCCATAAATATTATTTCTGAAAAATTTGGTGGAAGAGGTGGAGGGAATAAAAATTTAGCACAAGCCGGCTGTAAGAAAATATCTGATTTGAAAATAGCTATTGAAGTGATTAAAAATCTGCTTTGATATCCATGCTAATTAGAATTTTTCTAATTTTGTTTATCGCGCCTTTTTCTATTTGTCTTACTCGTTCACGAGAGATATCAAATTTTTTCCCAATATTCTCTAAAGTTTCTTGATCATCGGATAACAATCTTTTCTCAACAATATATTTTTCCCTATCATTTAAAATGGCAAAAGCTTTTTCTAGGCCCTCTTTTAAACTATTACTTTTTTCGTTAGAAATTGTTATATCTTCTTGTGATTTATCTCCTGACTCAAGAAATTCAATTTTGGTTTGTGTTTCACCTTCTCGGACTTCATCATCTAATGAGAAATCTTTACCACTCATTCTCATATCCATTTCCCTAATTTCTTTTATTGAAACTTTTAAATCACTTGAAAGTTTCCCATAATATTCTTCTCTAGTAAGATTTCCATCATCATATTTACTTTTTGCTGATCTAATTTTATAAAAAAGTTTCCTTTGAGCTTGTGTTGTTCCAATTTTAATTAAACTCCAGTTTTTCATTATAAAATTCTGTATGTATGCCCGTATCCACCATACACCATAAGAAATCAATCTATACCTTTTTGTTGGATCAAATTTTGTTATTGCTTTCATTAGACCTAAATTACCCTCTTGAATTATATCCATAATATTTAAACCGTAATTTTGATATTCAACGGCAATTTTTACAACAAATTTTAAATTTGATGTAATAAGCTTTCTTGCGGATTCTACATTGCCAGTTTCTCTATAGTCTAGAGCATATTTCATTTCTTCTTCTTTTGTTAGGATTTTATAGTTACTAATCTCCGCCAAATATTTCTCTAAAGAACTGGCTGGTACAGGCAAATTCTTATTTTCTTTGATTATGTTTGGCTTCTTTTTTTTATTTACCATTAATAAATTTGTATTATACTTTTTAACAAAATTTTTTAAAGAAATAACTAAGCTTGACTGTTTATCACATATGCATTAAATTCTTATTTTTACTAAATGATTCCGGAGTAGCTCAGCGGCAGAGCAGGTGACTGTTAATCACTTGGTCGGGGGTTCAAATCCCTCCTCCGGAGCATTAAAAGGAGCAAATGATGGCAAGATATACTTTAATTACAGGCCTTCTTCTGGTTTTACTCGGCCTATACGGATATTTTTCTTACAATACGATAACTGTTTTAATACCCGCATTTATCGGAACCTTGATAGCATTTTTTGGTTTTATGGCTTTTAATGAAAAGAGAAAACGACTCTTCATTCACATAGCAATAGTTGTAGTAGTAGTAGGTTTATCTGCTAGTGCTAAATCTCTTCCCTCAATACCGGGGCTAATTGATTGTTTTAATAATCCAGCTTTGGATATAGTAAGTTGTCCAAAATTTCAGAGACCTTTAGCCGAGCTATTTAAATCAATTATGTCTTTAGTTTTAATCCCTTATATGCTTGTATCTATAACATTTTTTATAAAGTCTAGGCTTTCTAGATAATAAGATGTTTTGTTTGGTATAATTTATTTATGTCCAAAACTATTAGAGGCTCACTAACAGTATTAGATATTAAATCTATAGCAAATAAAAAAGGAGTAGAACTACCCTTCTTTACAGCTAGAGTCCAAGCTGGATTTCCTTCTCCTGGAGATGATTATGTAGAAAGCAACCTTGATTTAAATCAATTGCTCATAAAGAATCCATCCGCAACTTTTTTTGTCAAAGTAGAAGGAGAATCGATGTCTGATGCCGGTATAAGAACAGGGGACACCCTCATAGTTGATAGAGCTTTAGAAGCTAAAGATAAGAATGTTGTAATAGCATCTATCAATGGTGAATTGACAGTAAAAAGAGTGTGGATTGCTAATGGTAAAGTATTTCTCAAGCCTGAAAATAATGATTTTTCTCCTATAGAAATAACCGAAGAGATGGATTTTGATATATGGGGAGTTGTCACATACGTGATTCATAAAGTTTAAAATGAAAGATTATGTAGCCCTTATTGATTGCAATAATTTTTATGCTTCTTGTGAGAGAGTTTTTGATCCTCATTTAAAAAATAAACCAATAGTAGTTCTTTCAAATAATGATGGTTGCATAATTGCTAGATCTAATGAAGCTAAAAATCTGGGAATTAAAATGGGAGAGCCATATTTTAAGTGTAAAAATCTCATAAAGCATGAGAACGTTAAAGTTTTTTCTTCAAACTATACATTATATGCAGATATGTCTAATAGGGTAATGAATATAGTTAAAGAGCACTTTATAAATGCCGAGGTTTATTCTATAGATGAGGCATTTGTTTCTTTTTCTTCAGAAAATTTATCTGAAATAGAAAATAGATTTATTAAATTAAGGGATAAAATTGCTAAGTGGACGGGTATACCTGTATCTATAGGTGTCGCGCCGACTAAAACTCTAGCAAAAGTTGCAAGCAGAATAGCAAAGAAAAATTCAGGGGTTTTTTTGTTATTTGATAAAACAACCAAGGACAAAATTCTGAAAGAACTTCCTGTAGGATCGGTTTGGGGTATTGGACGAAGGCTGCACAAACGTTTTATAAGATTAGGAATTTCTAATGCTTATCAATTAAGCATAATGGACCATAAGTATGTTAAAGACCTAACTAATATTAATATCCTCAGAACAGTAGTTGAGCTTGGAGGTATAAAATGTATTGATATAGATTCACAGCCCTCAAACAAAAAGCAAATAACTACCTCAAGGGCTTTTGGAAAAACTGTAACAAATATAAAATTTTTGGAAGAAGCAGTTTCTGTCTATGTATCTAGAGCCGCGGAGAAACTCAGAATTCAGAACTCCAAATGCTCTATTATTACTGTCGCATTATCAACGAATAGGTTTGATGAGAAAAATACTCATAAATTTCTTTTTATGACGGAATCTTTGGAGTCTTCAACCAGTTCTACTCAAAAACTAATCATTGTAGCAATAAAATTATTAAAAAAAATATTTCATCAAGGTCTTGTGTATAAAAAAGCCCATATCTTTTTGTCAGGACTTGAGGATTCTCAGTCCAAGCAATATTCTCTTATGGATAANATGAAAGATATAAAACAGCAGGATAAATTAATGAAAGCATTTGATAAAATAAATAAAACATTTGGNAGTGATACGATGAAGTATGCNAATACNGGAATATCAAGAGATTGGTTTATGAAAAGAGAGAGNAGNTCAAANAGGTATACAACTAACTGGAACGAAATTTTAAAAATAAATTTACAAAATGATNAATAATATTGAAATNGTTTTAAAAAACCAAAGATAGACTCTTATTATNTTTGTATCAATAAGTTTNTTAATTATAGNATCNGATTTACCACAGGAGAGTTTGTTATGACAAGGTACNTGNAGCAAAAAAGTNACAATCCATATAGAAAACACAAGGATTAAATTAATTAAAGGTATAAGCCCATAATAAAAGAANCAAATCATTATGGAGGTGGAGGCTTCAATTATCATAAGTGGAATNACCAGATATGATATGCTACGNGTATGAAAACTATGAAAATCAACAAACTCTTTATCAGATATAAAATAAAATGATTTATAGTGAACAAAATGGACAATAAGTATCAATCCCAAAAGAATGGATGATGAAATCAGGTTAGAGTAAAATAAAAGCAAATATCCCATTAAAATATTCCTTTTGCTAAATTTTCACCAGACTCAATAGCTCCATTTAAAGATGGAGAGGCTAAAAAATCTCCACAAAAGAAAATGTTGGTAGAATATTCCATGAATGAACAGCTATTATAGTTATAAAAACTGTTCATTACAGGCAAAGCTTCATCTACAACAAACCTTTTTAGATAATTTAAATTTTTAATATTATTAAAATAACCAATAAATTCTTTTTTCATATCATCTATTGAACAAGTTTTATTTAAACTTGATATGGAAACTATATGTTTATTATCTGTAACTTTAATAAAATATAGGCTAGATATAAGGTTAGATTCAGGAAACAAATAAATTATTTTTTCTTCAATATTAGTTATGGTAACTGTAAAGTAGAAACAACTTGTTCCATTATATTTAATTTCCTTAAAAATATTTTGATTAATTTCAGTATCAAAGATTGATTCAATTTGGGGATTTGTACAAATTAATTTATCAAATTTATATTTCTTATTATCTGAGCAAATTATCTGATTTTTTGTAATTTTTTTTATTTTAGAATTTAAATTTATTTTATTGGGATCAATTTTTTTAGATATTGTTCTTGGAATCTCGTTAATACCATTTACAGGAATTGATACTTTGCCAGTTGCAAAAAGTTTAAATATAAATAAAAAATAATTCAACGGAATATTCAAAGATTTATCTAAAAATACTCCTTGAAAGAAAGTTACAAAAAAATCATTTATAAATGATTTTGAAAAACCAAAATTCTTCAAAAAATCTAATGGTTTTTGGTCGTTTTTTATTTTATTTTTCATTAAATAAAGTTTTAATAATAAAACCTTATCTTTAAATGAAAATCCTGGAAATCTATTATAGTAAAAAATACCTGATAAATTTTTGAGGGGATTTAGTAATTTAAAAAAAGTATTATTTTTATTTATAATAAATCCTGATTTAAAATCCATATATTCTATATCATTAATTTCAGGGAATATTTTCAAGCTTGGATAATTTCTAAGTAATACTTGAAAACCCTTATCAAGGTTCATTTTACATATTCTAAAAGTTTGAATTTTACCCCCAATACTCTCTCTCGAATCAAATATTTTAAAATCTATTTTTCTTTTTTGGAGTTCACTCCCAATAGTAAGCCCTGTTATTCCTGAACCAATTATTATAATATTATTCATTCAACAGGCGGAAAAAACCAGTTTAAGGGTTTCCCAGCATTTCCATGGACTCCTTTAAAAATTATTGACAAATTAAATATCATGAAAAAGATTATTACCCTTGAAATATTTGGTAATGTTAATAAATATATTTTCTTATTATTCTCTCTAGTATATATTGAAGGAACCGGATAAAAGATATTTTCTACTTTTTTGCTTATTCTATCATTCTTATCTTGATTTTGTTCAAAAATATTTAAATTTTCTTTAAATATTTTTTCATTTTTTTTTCTTACTTTATTGTCAATATTCATTATTCCCCATTGACTGATTTTTGGTAAAACTAAAATATAAAAAAAACATATTAAGTTAGAAATCAAAGATAAATTTATTACTATTTCTGAGAAATTGAAAGAGCTAAAGTATAGAGAGTCAATAACAATAGTAGAGATTATTGAATTTATTATTATTGATGAAATTAAAACTTTTAAATATGAATTTTCTTTTATCATTAATATAATTCTTTCAAAATAAAATTCATAATTCTCTTTTTTTTCTGAAAACCAATGACTAGGGACAAGATATTTATTCAATGATAAACTATAATTAACATTATATGTCATATATAATGGTGAGTTTTTAATTTTTAAAAAATTATAATTTTGATATCTGAATGCTTCTTTCTTTAACAAAATTCTAGATACTATATTTTGGCTGAGCACAATAAAAATTTGCATAATTATACAATATATAAAAATCTTAATTGGTGTGAGTATCAGCTGGTAATTATCTAGAATTAAATTTAGAATATTTATAGATATATAAAAAACACTAAAAATTATTAGATTTAAAAAAAAAAATTAAAGTTTTAGAATGATCTTTATAATTATTAAGATTTTTACTTGATATAAAATCCAAAATAGTTGTTAAGCCTAAAATTAATGACAAATAGAAGATTATAGAAATTGAATCGCTATCAAACAGTGAATATATGAAATTTGCAAGGTTAAAATATAAACCAAGTAAAGAAAAAAGAACAATTATCCCAATATAAACTATTCCAAATGAGAGCTTTTTGTCTCTAAAATTCATTTTTAATATATTTATCAGCAATAGATATTCCTGATCTCACAGCACCATCGAATTTACCATTAGTAAAAATGTCACCGCATAAACCAATAAAATTATTATTCTTAATAACTAGAGATTCACTATTAGAATAATAATTTTTCGGAATAGAATATCTCCATTTATGATTCGATAAAATCTCATAACCTTTACCAAAAATTGATGTAAGTTCTTTCTCTAAGAGATCATTTGTTTTATCATATTCTAGGTCAAAATGTTTAAAACTAAATTCTGGTGAGCACTGCACCGTATAAAAGTTTTCTTCATCAGATACTTTTTTTAAAGTATTATCACCTACCCAAGATATATCTTGATCTGCGAACATATTTCCAAGTTCTTTATTATATTCAGATATTTTATTTTTAGATTTTACCATTATGACAATACAAGGATCATATTCAAGTTTTGTCAATGAATCCATTTCCGAATCGTCATATTCTATTTTACTATTTCTCAAAATCTCAATTGTCTGAGGCATTGGACATGAAAGGATTATATCATCACATATTATTGATTGAGCATTTTCAAAATTTAAACTATACTCGCCACCTATTTCAGAAATTGATAATAACTTATGTTCTTTTTTAACATCAAATCCTTTTAATAAAAATTTTGCAATATTTGTCATGCCACCAGGAGAGAAGAATTTATCTGAATTATTATTGGAAGAAATTATTTTTTCATCTAAAAGTATCTGAATTTCAGGCACATCTAATAGAGTGCTAATATCAAAATATTGCGCACCATGGTCAAATTTTCCATTTTCTGCTCTTCTGGTTGCTAGCCTACCTCCTAAACCTCTAGCCTTATCAAATATTACAATGTTAGTATCAAGTTGCGATTTTATGGTAAGAGCAGTAAAAATAGCGCTTAACCCACTTCCTGCAATTGCTAATGTTCTTTTAGACACATTCATATTTTAACTAACATTATGTATATTTTTAACACCTATGAAAAAAATATTATATAAATTTAGGGCACTAGGTCCTTCAATTTTATGGGCATCTGCAGCAATTGGCGTATCTCATATAGTTCAGTCAACCCGTGCGGGTGCCAACTTTGGATATATAATGTTAATAGCTGTAATCCTAGCAAACATTATTAAGTATCCCTTTTTTGAATTTTCAACAAGATATACAGTAGTAAAAAATGAAACTGTTTTAGATGGGTATAAGAAGATAGGCAAATGGGCATTATATTTATTCACATCTTTAACTTTTTTAACTATGTTCACGATACAAGCAGGTGTAACAAGGGTTACCGCAGCAATATTGAAAAATTGGCTAAATTTAGACCTTAGTTTTATATCCTGTTCATTAATCATATTGACATTGTGTATTGGATTAATTCTTTTTATCAAAAAAAAATTTTTTGACTCTTTTATTAAGATATTAGTCTTAACATTAATAGTCTCGACATTAATATCTCTATTTGTAACTTTTGATATTGATAAGGAAATAAGCCCAACATTTGTTGAAACAAAAATATTGTCTTATGCCGGAATAACATTTCTAATTGCGCTTATAGGATGGATGCCGTCCCCTCTGGATTTGTCTGCGTGGTCGTCAATTTGGATTATTGAGAAAAAAACAAGTGGCAGAGACGTTTCTTATACAGATAATAAATTTGATTTTAATTTTTCCTANATTTGGACTTCTATCTTAGCATGNGCCTTTATTATTTTAGGNGCTAATGTATTTTATGGATCAGGGATTGATTTTGGAAGTTCGGCCTCAAAATTTGTTCAACAACTAGCAAAGCTCTACAGTTCTCTTGGTCCTTGGGCAGAAAATATTATTTTATTTACTGCATTTGCAACAATGTTTAGTACAACTCTTACATGTCTTGATGCATTTCCTAAAGTCATAAAAAAATGCTATCAACTGACAGCATTAAAAAAATCTAAAAAAATTACAGAAAATACTTTATTATTTTTTGTTGTTATTGGAACCATTATTACAATAGCATTTTTAGGATCACACATGAGATTTCTTATTGATTTGGCAACCATANTATCTTTTTTAACAGCCCCCTTNATAGCCATATTAAATTNTAAACTTGTTTTTAATAANAATTTCCCTTCAAAGTTTAAACCAAGCAAAAATTTAAAATTACTGGCAATTTTTGGGATAATTTTTTTGATATTTTTTAGTATTATATTTGTACTTAACCTTATGCGATTATTTTTTTAAGTTATAATATAGTTATGAATGAATTATATATAAAAGATAAAATTGAAAAAGGTATAAATTGTAGTTCTGTAAACGTAACAGGNGATGGAACGCATTTTGAGGCGATAATTATAAGCTCTGAATTTAATGGAAAAAATACTCTNGAAAGACATAAAATGGTTTACTCTGTGTTACAAGAAGANATGAAAGAAGCAATTCANGCACTTTCAATGAAAACATTAACATTAGAAGAGTCTAANAGTTAATCTTAAACTATCATAGGAGAAATAAATGAATAATATTNCTGAAGAAATAAAAAAAACTATTAGTGAAAATAAAATTGTTTTATATATGAAAGGAACTCCAGAAAGTCCGCAATGTGGATTTTCTGCTAAAGTTGTTCAAATATTAAATGACATAGGTACAATTTTTATATCCTATGATGTATTGGCCAACCCAGACCTAAGATCAGGGATAAAAGATTTTTCCAACTGGCCAACTATACCCCAGCTCTATGTGAATGGAGAGTTTATAGGTGGATGTGATATTTGCATTGAACTATATGAAAAAGGTGAACTTGCAAATATTTTAGATAATTAATGTTAAAACATCTCTATATTTTGGATGCAAGCTCTTATGTTTTTAGAGCTTATCATGCTATAGGCTTACTTACTAATTCAAAAGGCTTCCCAACAAATGCAATATTTGGATTTATTAATATGTTTAATAAATTTATAATGGAGACTAAGCCAGAATATTTTGTGGCAGTTTTTGATTCAGGAGGTAAATCCTTCAGAAATGAAATTTATGATGATTACAAAGCAAATAGAGGTGAAGCTCCCGAGGACATATCACTACAATTTCCAAAAATTATTGAATATCTAAAATTGAGAGGAATTTGTGTTATGTCAAAAGAAAATTTTGAAGCTGATGATATTATTGGGTCTTTATCAAAAAAATTTCAAGCTAAAAATAAAATAACAATAATCTCAGGAGATAAAGACTTTACACAGCTTATAAATAAAAAAACAATTATGCTTGATACAATGAAAAACAGAGTTACTGATGAAAAGGAAGTCTTATCAAAATACGGCTTAAAGCCTGAGCAAATGATTGATTATTTTTCATTAGTAGGGGATTCGATTGATAATATTCCTGGAGTTAGAGGAATAGGTCCAAAGACAGCACTATCTCTGATAGATAAGTTTAAAACTTTAGATAATTTATATAAAAATATTAAAAAAATTGATAAAGAGAGAATAAAAAACTTATTAGAAGAAAATAAAGAGCTCGCATACATTAGTAAAGAATTGGTGACTATTAATACAAATTTAGAAATTACAGATGATTTTAATCAATTTAAGATTTCTTCCTCAAACAATCAGGAACTTAATGATTTTTTCAAAGAACTAGAATTTGATTCGATGATTGATGATGATTTTAACAAATCTGATCTTAGAGATACAAAATATTCAATAATCAATAATAAGAAGGATTTCATGAAACTTAAAAAGTCTTTATCTAGAATTAAAGAGTTTTCTTTGGATCTCGAAACCACTTCAATTAATGCGTTAGATGCTGAAATTGTAGGTATTGCGATTTCCTATAATTCTGATGAGGGATTTTATATTCCCTTAAGTCATGAAACAGATATTGACCAATTAGATTTGAATTATGTTCTAGAAAACTTAAAAGAAATTTTAGAAAGCTCAAAAATAAAGAAAATTGGTCAGAATTTAAAATATGAAATTTTAGTCTTCAAAAATTATTCAATTAATTTAGGAGGTATATATTTTGATACTATGGTCGCCTCACACTTTCTTGATAGTTCACTTCAAAGCTACAGCTTAGATAATTTATCAAGAAGATTTTTAGACCATAAAATGTTGAGTTATAAAGATATTACTAAGATTGAAAAAAAAGAGATTTCTTTTAAGCAGGTTCCAGTAGATGTTGCCATGAGTTATGCATGCGAAGATTCAGATATTACATATAAGCTATATTGTATATTCAAAGATAAATTATTAGATAAGGATTTATTGGTACAGTTTCATAAGAACGAAATGCCTTTTGTTTCGGTTTTGGCGAATCTTGAATCAAATGGTGTCTTTATAGATTCAAAAAAACTTAACGACATCTCAGCAAAATTTGAAAAAAAAATTAATAAGATTGAAAAAACAATATATAAGTCAGTAGGTTATGAATTTAATATTAATTCAACTCTTCAGCTAAGAGATATCTTATTTGATAAGTTAAAGCTTAAACCTTTTAAAAAAACCAAAAAAGGGGAGTTTTCAACTGATTCCGAGTCTTTACAAAGCATTGAAGATCAGCACAGTATTGTTAAGGAAATATTAGCTTACCGTTTCTACTCAAAATTAAAATCTACTTATTTAGATTCTTTACCAGAATTGATTAATGTTAATTCAAACAGAGTTCATACATCTTATAATCAAACCGGTACGTCTACAGGAAGACTATCTTCAAGTAACCCAAATTTACAAAATATTCCTATAAAAACTGACGAAGGTAAACAGATTCGTGAATCGTTTTCCTCCCCCAAGGATGATTCAGTTATTATTTCGGCAGATTATTCACAAATTGAACTCAGATTACTCGCACATTTTTCCAGTGACCCAACAATGCTAAAAAGTTATAAAAATAACGAAGATATTCATTTAAATACAGCTTCAGAAATTTTTGAAGTGCCAATTAATAAAATAACATCTCAACAAAGAAGTTTAGCCAAAACAATAAACTTTGGGATTATTTATGGTATAGGACCAAAAAGATTATCATTACAAATAGATAGTGATATAAAAACAGCGAAAGAATATATTGAAAAATATTTTTCTAGGTACTCTAGAGTTAAAAATTACTTCGAGGATACTATCAGTTATACAAGAGAAAATGGATATATTGAAACAATATTAAATCGTAAAAGATATTTAAAAGATATAAATTCAAAAAATTTTATATTAAGATCTGCAAATGAAAGAGCTGCAATTAATACTCCTATACAAGGCTCTGCTGCGGACGTTATAAAACTAGCAATGATAAATATAAATCAAGATAAAGAACTTAAAAATTATGCAAAATTGGTAATTCAAGTGCATGATGAACTTGTTTTTGAATGTAAAAAAGATAAAGTAGATTATGTATCAAAAAAAGTTAAAAATTACATGGAAAATTCTATAAAGATTAAAGTTCCTCTAAAAGTTGATATTAATAAAGGACAATCATGGTCAGATGCACACTAATTTTATTATTTTTTATAATGTTTGTTCCTGGAGTCATTGCAAGCTCAATCAAGGATTTAATAAATGAGCAATCAAAGATTTCACCAAATATATCAATATCAATTAAAAATATTACCAAAAACAAGATAATAGTCAGTCATAGAAATAAAGCTAGGATGACTCCCGCTTCAAACCAAAAAATATTAACAACTTTAACCGGCTTAGAGTTTCTTGGTCCGAAATATAAATTTCTAACACATATCTATTTTATTGATTCAATAGATGATTCTGGCGTATACAATGGAAATATTTATATTGATACCAAAGGTGACCCGACATTAACAACCAAAAAAATAAAAAAAGTTGTATTATTTTTTAAGCAGAAAGGAATGAAAGAAATTAATGGAAACATAGTAATAAATAATAATTATTTTGAAAAGCCTTTTTACAACAAGACATGGAAATCATCTTGGAAGGGTCTATCTTGGGCACCATATATATCCTCAGTTGCAGTTGACAATAACTTATATTCTAAAGATCAAACTCTATATTTGACAGATAATCCTTTATACCTTTTAGGTGTAATATTTAAAAAACAGATAAAGTCGCATGATATTAAATTTAAAGGACAAATAAAATTAAAAAATATTTCAAACCTAATCAAATTTAATCCAAAAAAAACCAAATATAGCATTGACTCCAAAGAATTATCTGAATTAATTTATATTATTAACAAGCAGAGTAACAACTTATATGCTGAGCACATTTTTAAAAAAATTTCAGCTAATTATTTTAGGAAGAGTGGCTCATGGCGTGATTCCCAAAAAATTATGAGATTCTTTCTGAACAAAAAAGTTAAAATTGATAATTCAGAATTTAATATAGAAGATGGATCTGGATTGTCTAAATATAATAGTGTTACAACTAGTTCTATTATAAATTTACTTGAATATGCAACAAAAAGAGATTATTTCAATGATTTTTATAATTCACTTCCTATTGCTGGTCTTGATGGAACATTGTTAAAAAGATTTAAATTGAAACCACTTTATAAAAATATGCGAGCCAAGACTGGTTATATTAAAGGGGTAAGTTCTTTATCTGGCTATTTCTATGGTAAAAATAATGATTTATATATATTTTCAATAATTGTTAATGATTATAACTACTCTATTAGAAATTTTATCGAAAAAATCCTAACAAAAACATACTATTTATAGAATATTAAATAAATTTAAATATTGATCTGGAGTCAGGTTTTCTGGCCTTGCATTGTCTTGAATTTTTAAGTAATTAAATTTTTGTAATAATAGTGATTTATCATATTCAATTGATAAATTATTAATTAATTTTCTCCTATTTGATTGGAAAGCTAAAGATAAAAAAGCATCTAATTTTTGCATATTCTCAATATTGAATTGAGTTTTTTTAGGAATAATATGTAGCATAGTAGATTTTATTTTTGGCTGAGGCCAAAAATCTGATTGATTAAGATTAAGAAACTCTTCAATGTGAAAAAAGCAATTAATTTTGGTTGATAGTTGGCTCTTTTTGGTTTTTTTTGCAATTATTTTATCAGCTACCTCTTTTTGAAACATAAAGAGCGCTTTAGTATCACTTCCCATAAAGGAGTCGGTATAATCAATAAGTATTTTTGTTGCAATATTATAAGGAAGATTGCCAAATATTAATGTTTTATTATTAACATATTCCTTTAAATCTATNTTTAGAACATCCTTGTTGATTATCTTAAAATTAGTGACATTAGAGTATTTTTTTTTTAAGTATTCAAACAGTTTCTTATCTTTCTCTATGCAGATCAACATAAGTTTTTTATCAGCTTCTTTTAATTTATCTGTAATTGCTCCAAGACCTGGTCCAATTTCAACTACTCTGTTTATCTTTTTGCTGATAATAAAATTAATTATTTTATTGATTAATTTATCATTCGATAGAAAGTTTTGGCCNTNATCTTTTCTAGGGTAATGATCAAGATAAGTTAAATTTTTTCTAATTGTAACCATGNATTAGTTTTTCTTTTTAATGAATTTATAAACAATCTCTCCATCATATATCATTCCAAGTTTTTTTCTTGCTGTTAATAATATGTAAGATTTATTTTCAATTAACATTGTTATCTCTTTTCTGAGAGCTATATTTTTACTTTCCAATTCATTATTATTTTTTACTGTTAGATAATTTTTGTTACTTAAAAGATGAATTTGNTATGAGTTATTTATTAAAACTCCAATTAANAGGCAAGTGAATAAAAGNAATATGACTTTAAATAATTTTTTATCCATTAAACATAACCTAATAAAAAAGGATTAGATTTTTTTTCTATACCAATTTGTGTTTCAGGACCATGCCCTGGAAAAAGAACNGTTTCATCCGGGAGNTTCATTATTTTATTANCAATATTTCCTANAAGATCTTCCATATTTGTTCCCCCTGTTAAATCCACTCTNCCCACACTTCCTGCAAAAACTGTATCTCCACATATTATAAAGTCATTTTCAAGATTACTATTATTTTGCTTAGAGAAGTAAAAGCATAGGCTCCCCGGTGAATGACCTGGAACCAATAAAGAGGAAAATTTGAAACCACCAAAATTCAATATTTCATTATCACTTATAAAACTATCAACTTCGGGAATTTCGGGATTTGAAAATTCTTCAAGCCCAAACCTATTTGATGCCTCCACCATTACATCCAAAATTGGAAGNTCAAATTCATGAATATAGAATTTGGCAGAATATTTTTTCTTAAAATGTTGAACACCATATACATGATCTAAATGAGCATGTGTATTTATTATTACAAGTTTTTTAAAATTGATCTTTTTTATTTGCTCTTCTATTTCATTTATCTGACTCCCTGGATCAATGAGAATCAGCTCCTCAGAAACACCATCATTCAATAAATATGAGTTTTCAACAAAAGCACCGCCTGGTATGACAATCAAGTTCATTTGTTTTTAGGTTACAATAAATTAATGTTANGTGTCAATTTGATTCTTTTATAACTTCTATTTNTTTATTTATATAAAAGTTCTTATATAGTTTAATTCTAATTTCATATTTACCCAAAGATGTAATTTGTGTTTTAATTTCTATATTTTTTTTATCGACTTTAATTCCATGTTTATTTAATTCTGATGAAATTTTAGAGTTAGTAATAGAACCAAATAGTTTACCGTTGTTTTCTTTTGCTTTAATAAATACATCTATATCATTAATCTTTTTTTCTGTTATTTTTGCGTTATCCAACAACTGGTCTTCTTTTCTTTCAATGGATTTATTTCTTTGGTTTAGAACATTTATATTTTTGCTAGTTGCTTCTTCAGCCATTTTTTTTGGGATAAGAAAGTTTTTTGCCTGACCATCGGATACTTCAACTATATCACCTTTNCTACCAAGTTTTTTTATTGATTCTAGTAGAATAACTTTCATAAATTATTTGTGATTTACTGTATAAGGAAGAAGTGCCATATGNCTAGCTTTTTTTATTTCTCGNGAAATAATTCTTTGTTGAGAAGCTGAATTTCCTGTCATNCTTCTAGGTGCAATTTTTTTCCTTTCNGTAATAAAATTTTGAAGAAGTTCAACATTCTTATAATTTATATNTACATTTCCTTCTAAAAGTTTAGACGGCTTTTTTCTGGGTTGTTTTCTTCTGTCATATTCTTTTCTTTCTGCCATGATAACTCCTTATTTTTTATCAATTAAAAATCTTAATACACTAGCTTTTTCAAAGCTTAATATTTTTTCAATTTCGTTAATACACTCAGCATTACACTTAGTTTCAATAATATAGTAAGTTCCATCAGAATGGTTGTTAATTGTATATGCCAATTTTCTTTCAGCCCATTTTTCAAATTTAGATAATTCGGAATTGAATTTATCTTTAATTGTTGTAGTTATTTTATCTGAAAGCTCACTATATTGACTGGCATCAATACTCTTTGGAACTATGAATAAAATCTCATAGTTATTAGTCATATTCTATGACCTCCTGTTATGGTCTGCTGGCCAAATATGATGGCAACAGGTTTCAAACATTATACCTAAAGTGAATCATATCTCCATCCTCTACTATATAATCTTTTCCCTCAGATTTGAGATAACCGAGCTTTTTTGCCTCATCTTCGCTTCCTGCACTAATAAAATCAGAATATTTTATTACTTCTGCTTTAATAAAACCTTTTTGAAAATCTGAGTGAATTTTACCTGCAGCTACAGGTGCTTTAGATTGATTTATTATACTCCATGCCCTACATTCTTTTGGACCAGCTGTATAAAATGTTATTAAATTTAGATACTCATATGCTTTATTGATTAAAAGATCTAGCCCGGTTTTTTTAATATTGTATTCACTTAAAAACATTTGTTTTTCAGTATTTTCAAGATCTCTTATTTCATTTTCTAATAGTCCATATATTTCAACAAAAGTTTCTCCTTCTGACTTTATTATTTTTTTTAATTCCTCAATTTTCAAAGTATCAATTTGGTTATCACCTAAGTTTAATACGTATATTACAGGTTTTGAGGATATTAAATTTAAATTAGTAATTATCCTTTTTTGAGAATTGTCAAAATCACTTATATTTATTCTCTTTCCTTTATTTAATGTATTCATTAGTGTTTCCACAAGTTCATACTCGAGAATAGAATCTTTATCACCATTTTTTTTATTTTTCTCCAATTTTATGACTCTTTTTTCAAGAATTTGTATATCGCTATAACACAATTCTAAATTTATAACTTCCATGTCACGAATAGGATCCACTGAATTAAAGACGTGAGTAACATCATCTTCAAAGCATCGCAAAACATGAGCAATAGCATCAACTTCCCTTATGTTGCCTAAAAATTTGTTTCCCAGCCCCTCACCTTCACTCGCACCTTTAACTAATCCTGCAATATCTACAAATTTTAAAGAAGTATGAATCTTACTTTTTGGTTTATATACCTCTTCAAGATGATCTAGTCTTTTATCGGGAACATCAACAATTGCAATATTAGGGTCAATAGTTGTAAAAGGGAAATTGCCTGATTCTGCTGCGGCGTTTGTTAGGGCCGAAAAAATTGTTGATTTTCCAACGTTCGGTAACCCAACAATACCGCAGCTAAGAGAACTCATTTATAGAAATATTGGTGCAACTACAAGTGAAACTATTGTCATAAGTTTGATCAATATGTTCATAGCAGGACCAGAAGTATCTTTAAATGGGTCACCAATTGTATCGCCTACAACGGCTGCCTTATGAGCTTCAGATCCTTTTCCACCTTTATTTCCTTCTTCAATATATTTTTTTGCATTGTCCCATGCTCCACCAGAATTAGCCATCATTAATGCTAATGTAATTCCTGAAATAAGAGCACCACCTAAAAATGAGGCTAAGCCCGCAGGACCTAATGCAAATCCAACAACTATAGGACAAACAACTGCAAGAATACCAGGCAAAACCATTTCTTTTAAAGATGCATCAGTACTAATTTTAATACAGGATGCATAATCTGGCTCAGCTTTCCCTTCCATGATTCCAGCTATTTCTTTGAATTGCCTTCTTACTTCTTGAACCATTTTTTCTGCTGATCTTCCTACTGCCCCCATTGTTAAAGCACCAAATAAATAAGGTACCATTCCTCCAAGTAGAAGCCCGCAAACAACTTTGTATTCCAGCAAATTAACCGAATTAATTTTGGCTGCTGCAGCAAAAGCAACAAAAAGTGTCAAAGATGTTAAGGCTGCTGAACCAATAGCAAAACCTTTACCAATAGCGGCAGTTGTATTACCTAAGCTATCTAATTTATCAGTTATTACTCTTACTTTAGGATCTAATCCAGCCATTTCAGCAATACCACCAGCATTATCAGCTATCGGACCGTACGCATCAACAGACATTGTAATACCAATAGTTGCAAGCATGCTCACAGCTGCAATACCGATTCCATATAGATCTGCAAATTGATATGATGAAAATATTGCAATAACTATTACAAGAATTGGTAAAGCGGTACTTAACATTCCAATTGATAAGCCACTAATAATATTAGTAGCAACTCCACCTTTTTCCGATGCATCAGCAATATCAGAAACTGGTTTGCCAGAGGTATAATATTCTGTAATACCACCTATTAGTGATCCTGAGAAAAGACCTATTATTGAACAAATAAAAATATTAGTCAGTAGTGAAGAGTCAATTCCTACACTTCCACCCACGGCATTTAAAGAAAAATATGCAAATACTAAAAAAAGTATTCCTGCTGTCAGAGATGCTTTCCTTAAAACACCTGATGGTTCAGAATCTTTTAAAATATCTACAACTTTTGTTCCAATATAAGAGGCTATAGTCCCTACAATAATCAAAATTATTGGAAATGAATACATAGCCAAAGTTTGATTTGTAGCCATCCCTAGTCCTGATGCAATCACTATTGTTGCAATTACACTCCCAACATAGGACTCAAACAAGTCGGCGCCCATTCCAGCTACATCACCAACATTATCACCAACATTATCTGCAATAGTTGCAGGATTTCTAGGATCATCTTCAGGTATACCAGCCTCAACTTTACCAACTAGATCGGCTCCAACATCAGCAGCTTTTGTATAAATTCCACCACCAACTCTAGCAAAAAGGGCAACCGAGCTTGCACCCATTGCAAAACCACCAATATTAGTTGCAAAGCTTGCTAAGTTCATGTCATTTACCCCATTTAATACAAAATATATTGTAAAGGCTCCACTTACACCTAGAATCCCCAAGCTAGCTACAGAAAATCCCATTACACTACCACCTTTGAAGGCAGTTGTTAAAGCTGACCCTTGACCAGAAGTGTTAGCCGCTTCAGCTGTTCTAGAGTTAGCAATACATGCAGATGTCATTCCTGCCCAACCACATGTCATAGAAAGAATTGCACCAGCAAAATAGCATAAAGCAGTCTGTTGGCCTAAGAAATAAAATAATAGTGCACCAACTACAACTACAAATATAACTATATATCTATATTCTTGTTTGATGAAAGACATGGCACCATTATAAATTGTGACACCAAGTTTTCTTTGCGTATCATTACCCCTCGGTAATGACCTTATGTTCCAGTAAGTTACTTGCGCATAAATTAAGCCCAGTACGGCTAAAATAAGTCCACCAAAAGCAACAAACTTTGTTGATAAATCCATGATATCCTCCTTGAATTTTTAATAATGTTTATTGAATTTTACTGTTAAATTTATTCATTGCAAATGGTAAACCCTCTAATACCAAATCCTCGATAATATATTTAATATTTGTTTTTATTTCATTGAATAAATTTAATTCATCATTGGTAAAGTTTGACAGAACGTATGAGCTAATTTTTTCTTTATTTACAGGCTTTCCAATTCCAATTCTAACTCTAGTAAACTTTTCAGAACCCAGGCAATTTATAATTGATTTTATTCCATTATGTCCAGCTGAGCCACCGCCAAATTTTATTTTTATATTTCCAGGAGATAAATCCATTTCATCATAAATTACAATTAAATTTTCTAAAGGTATTTTGAAAAAATTTATACATTTATTAACTGCTATTCCGCTTTCATTCATAAATGTTTTTGGTTTTATTATATGGAGTTTATTTTCTTTAAAATTTATTGAAGTATATTCTGAATCAAATTTATCAATCAATTTATTTTGGCTAAAAAAAGTTAGATAGGTATCAATAATTTGGAACCCTATATTGTGTCTATTATTTTTATATTTATCTCCTGGATTTCCCAATCCAGCTATTAAAAAATTTTTCACACTAAACTTTTAATTATTAACCCTCTGTATTTTTCTCTTGCTCAGAATTATCATCTGACACAGATTCAGAACTTTCATCAGTATCGGTTGTCGCTGTTTCAACAACAAGTCTCGGAGCAAGAATACTAATTATTGTACTTTCAGGGTTGGAAAGAATCTCTATGCCATCCATAGGCTTTATATCTTTTACTCTTAAAGTATCGCCAATATTTAAATCTGAAATATTAATTTCTATTACATTGGGAATATTAGTTGGTAAGCATTTTATTTTGATCTCATTAGAAAGGGTTTGAATTACTCCACCATTTTTCACACCTTCGGGTTTTCCCTCAAATAGCAAAGGAGAAGAAACTTTAACATCTACACCATCTGTAATTTCATAAAAATCAAGGTGTAATGGATCACTTGTTAGAGTATCGAGGTGTGCATCTTTAAGGAGTACATTCTTCTTTAAATCAGATTTATCTAATTTCATCTCTATTATAGTATTTTCACCAGCTTCATTTTTTAAAAGTTTTTTTAGTTTTATTGGATCAATCAAGATATTTAAATTTTCTTTATTTTTTCCATATATAACAGCAGGTACAAAACCATCTTTTCTATACTTTTTATTTGCCTGTTTTCCTAAAGATTCTCTTTTAAAAACCTCCAACTCAACTGTAATCATTCTTTAACTCCTATAAAAATAAATCGCTAATGGATTTCTTATCAATAATTCTTTTTATAGCTTTTGCTATCAAATTAGAAACACTCAAAACCCTGATTTTTTTTACCTTCTCTAATTTACTTTGGTTATTTATTGTATCAGTAATTACAAGTTCATCAATATGGGACTTATTAATAATTTCCAATGCTGCACCAGACAAAACACCATGTGAGCAAAACATTGATACAGATTTTGCTCCTGATTTAACTAAAGCAGCAGCCGATTTAGCAGCCGTGCCCCCTGTGTCAATCATGTCATCAATTAATAAAACATGTTTATTTTTGACATTTCCTATAACATTTGTAATTTCCGAAACATTGGGTTTCGGTCTCCTTTTGTCAGTCACAACCAAATCGAGATCTCCAAATTTTTTTGCAAATCTTCTAGCTCGCTCCATTCCTCCCGCATCAGGGGATGCTATTATCAAGTCTTTTTTATATTTTTTAGTAAAATATTGTCTTGCAATAGGCGCTGCATAAAGATGATCAACTGGGACATCAAAAAAACCTTGTATTTGACCTGAGTGAATATCCATCAGTATAACTTCCTCAATTCCAGATTTTACTAACAAATCACAAATCAACTTTGCAGTGATAGGGGACCTGTCACTTACCTTACGATCTTGTCTTGAATACCCAAAATATGGTATTACTGCGTATACTTTTTTGGCGGCGGCTCTTTTTAATGCATCTACAATTACAAATAATTCTAATAAGTTTTCATTAACCGGACTACTTGTTGATTGTACAACAAAACAGTCGCTGCCTCTGACGCTTTCATTTACCTCCACAAAAATTTCTCCATCACTAAATCTTTTTATATCCAGACCACCTAGCTTAGTTCTAAGTTTTTTACAGATTGCTTCCGCTAATGGAATATTAGATGTCCCAGAGAATATTTTTATGTTGTTCACAATATGATTGTAAAATATTAAATTATCAAAGTAAATTTATACTATGTTGATCTATAAGCTAATTAAGTCAAAAAAAGCAGATAGCCTCCAGGATATTTTTATTTATTGTGACTCATATTTATTTCTTTATTCAAGACTAACAAATGAATATAGATTTACAGATAAAAGAAAATGGTTAGAAAATTTCTCAGAAGCAACAGCTATCAATTCTTTGACTGTAGAAGATTATAAGTCTGATGAATTAAATAAAATGATAGAAATTGGTAAGAGGTCAAATATTAATAATAAAATTATCCCTATTAATGATAAAGAGTTTCAATATCTTTTTAATTTACAGATTAAATTGATTTAAGCTTTTTTAGTTCTTTCAATATATCTACCATCTCTAGTGTCAATCTTAACAATATCACCTATGTTTATGAATAATGGTACCGAAACCTCGACACCCGTTTCAAGTTTTGCAGGCTTATTACCACCAGTGACACTATCACCTTTCAATCCAGGCTCGGTTTCTTTAATTTCAAGCTCAACATGTGTTGGCAATTCTATGTCAATAGGAGATCCATTATAATGAATTAATAGAACATTTTGTTCCTCTTTTATAAAGCCAACCTTATCGCTTAATTTATCAATGTTGAGTTCATGCTGTTCAAAAGATTCAAGATCCATAAAAGTTATTGATATATCATCAGAAAATAATACTTGTGAATCTTTTTTTGAAAGGTCTGGAAGCGTGAATGTATCACCACTCCTGAAACTTTTTTCTTGGACTAAGCCTGTAAAAATATTTTTTAGCTTTGTTTTAATGACCGGAGCTCTTTGCTGCATTACACGATGTTGAAATTCAATAATTTCCCATAATTCATCTTCAAATATTATTTTTAATCCTTTATAAAATTTACTAGTTTCTACAATTCCCATATTTTAAATAATTATTTATCTATAAGATCATCAAATAGATTATTTCCTTTTTTCAAAACTTTTTTTATTATATCAGAATTATTAATCTTACTCTTTAATTCTTTTTCTCTATTATTATCAATTTTTCCTTTATATGATATAGATTTTATTAATTTATCCAATGGCTTTTTTAAGACTTTTTCAACTAAAATTCTCATTATTTTTGATAAAAATGGACTTTGTCCGCCAGTATTTAGATTTAACTCAATTATCTTATTAATTTTTATATTAGATGTGAAGTGCATTGTACTTAATGATTGGTCCGATGCATTATTAACAAAGATTTTTTTTTCATAGCAAATTTTCGAAATTTCTTGATTTAAAGCCTTATCATTTGTGCAGGCTATTACTATATCAATGTTTCTAAGATCAGAAAATCTAAATTTTCTTTCAAAAAATTTAACATTCGTTTCTCTTTCAAAAATTAATTTAACTTCTCGGTCAAAGTTAGGAGAAACAATATTGATTTTTATATCTTTAGAACTTTTTAAAATTTTTTTCAATCTTCTTTTGGCAACATTTCCAGCACCAACTATTAATATTTTCCTTTGAGCTATATCTAAATTAAAATTGATCATTTCATGAAGCTGTTGTAGATGAATATAATTATTAAATACAATATTGGGATAATAATTGAAATTACTCCAATATAAATATATATCCTCAAAATTTTATTAGCTTTGTAGCCCGGGACATTCTGAGATTGCTCTTTAACGTTACCAAGTAATCTTTTAACAATCTTAATCATTTTTTTTCAGGTATTCCACAAATGAATCAATATCAATCGCTGGCAAAGTCTTTATTTGAATTGTACCTCTTGATGTTAATTCAATAGATAATTTACTAATTGCATCATTGTTGGGTGCCTCAACTATATTTATGAAATCGAAAGTACCAAGGGTAGCATATTGTTTAAGAATTTTAATTCCCATTTTTTCAATTTCGTCGTCAACCTCTTTAATTCTATTAGGGTTTTGTTTAACTGTTTTTCTTCCCTCAGTGGTTAATGTTGATAACAGTATATATCTAGGCATTTTAAATCCTTACTTACATCACTTAGTTTATCTGATATTATTGTTTAAAAAAACACTATGAATTTACCAAGCTCAATAATTAAAAAAACTCTCGAAACCTTTTTTTTAATAATTTTACTATTTTTATATACCCCAGATTCTTTTTCAAATGACTTAGACGATTTATTTGATAAAAATTTATCAAAATTAAGTGTATCGAATTTTAAATGGAAAAGTAAAACAAAAAGTACCCAGCCTGTGTTTGAATATATAGAAATATCAAATGATTCATCTATATCATATAATCAAATAATTCTTGAAGTTCAGATATATGATGAGACGAATGTACTCTATAAATTTCCTATTTTTATTAATGATTCAATTAGTAAAAACGAAAGAAAAATTTTTAATAATGTAGTTGCAAATATTCTCCTCCCTTTTACTCCAATTAATACATCCATCGGAATTAAAACGGCATCTATTGAATATCAAAATATGAACAACTATAGGCCTTGGGAAAATATAACAATTTTAGATTTGGATTATTCGATTGATTCTTCAGCTTCCAAGACAGTTTCATTCAATAAATTTTCATATAAGAATATTTCTAAGTTTTTTTATAAGAATGTTAAATTTTTAATTTCGATTTTTGACAAAAACGAAAATAAAATCTCCGAAGAAACTTTAATTAGCTCTAACCCTATAGCCCCAGGAGAAATAATTTCTATAGCTCCTTTGACTTTGGGAATTAAAATGATGGAGAATGCCAATATAGTAAGTCTTAAGATAATTGATGCTGAAATGATATCTCCTAAAACCTATGTAGCATCCGGCGGACTTATTAAGGAAATTAAAATTGAGAATATATATAATGAATCAGTTAAAAAAATTTCTATTCCCTCAGATGATTTAGAAATAATAAAATATTCTTGGGATTCAAAAGTTAGAAATACAATAGGACTAATTGATTTAAAAATTTACAATAATAGTAATTATGATTATAAGAATATTATATTTGAAGTTTATTTTTTAAATGAAAGGGGCAACGCAATAAATAAAAGAAGGTATAAATATAAAGAAGATTATATAATTGCAAACAAAGAAAAAATAATCAAAGTCGATACGGGTATTTTGGATTTTGACTTTTCAAGTATCGAAATATCTGTAATATCCGCAGAATCCAAAATTTCAAATGTCGAAAATGCGAAAAATGTGAAACAATTACCTTTAAGAGTTAAAGAAACTCAAGTTGATGAAAGTAGCTATGTTGAAATGGAACAAGTTGAAATTGCTGAATCAATTGTTATCTTGGATTATGACTTTAAAGAAAATATAAAATATCTGAAGTTAATGAATTTATCAGATGAAGATATAAATAAATTAGAAATAAAGCTCAAAACCATCTCAGGCAAAGAAAAAATTATTATTATTAGAGGCTTAAAATCAAATTCAGAGAGAAAATTCATGAATATTGATTTGGGTGATTTATTAATTGATAATGATCGTATAATTTCAATAAGTATTCAAAAGGCATTTAAATAGAAGAAAAAGTATGAAAAAGTAATTTTTTTTGTTAATATCTTCCATTATGGCTTCTAATAAAATTAAAAATTATACATTTTGGGATAGGCTTGCAAATTATTTTTCTATTGATATAGGACTAGATCTTGGTACTGCTAATGTTGTTGTTTATATCAAAGATAAAGGAATAGTTGCTAATGAACCTTCTGTGGTTGCCGTTCAAAGAGATAGACTTGGTGATATAAATATTTTAGCAGTTGGTGATGAAGCTAAGCTAATGATTGGTAAAACACCGGGTTCTATTGAAGCAATAAGACCTTTGAAAGAAGGAGTAATTGCAGACTTTGAAGTAACACAAAAAATGCTGGAATATTTTATTTCAAAGTATCATAGAAATAACTTTCTTGTTAGACCTAGAGTAGTTGTATCTGTACCAATTGGAATTACTCCGGTGGAGAAGAGAGCCGTCGTTGAGGCAGCTGAGTCTGCTGGTGCTAGAGAGGTTTATTTAATTGAAGAGACTATGGCAGCTGCTCTTGGAGCAGAAATGGATAGTGTTTTAAGTTCAAGAGGTGGAATGATTATTGATATTGGAGGTGGTACCACAGGCATATCTGTTATTTCTTTAGGTGGATTAGTTATTAGCAAATCTATAAAGACTGCTGGTGATTCAATGAATAATGCGATTATTGATTATGTTAAAAAAACTTATAATATTTTAATCGGTGAAAATATGGCAGAAACTGTAAAAAAAACAATTGCTGATGTAACAGAATCTCCAAGTGAATCTTTACAAATGCAAGTTAGAGGTAGAAGCTTAGATTCAGGACTACCTACATCGATAGATTTAAATTCTTTAGATACAAAAAAAGCACTTGATCTATCTGTTCAAGAAATTATTACCGCCGTCAGAGAAACACTTGATGCAACACCCCCAGAATTAGCGGGCGATATTATAGTTGATGGCATAGTCTTGGCTGGTGGGGGAGCACTACTTGGTGGATTAGCTGAAAGAATTTCATCAGCTACTAAGCTGAAAGTGTCTGTTGGTGAAGAACCCCTGCTTTGTGTTGTCAAAGGTTGTGGTAAATCCCTTGAAGAAATTAATACTTTAAGAAAGATTTCAATATAGATATGATTTCAAAAAAAAATAAAAAGAAATTTTTTATTTTTTCTATCTTGTGTTTTTTAATATTTATCTTTTTTTGGTTAAATATTAACTCAATATTTAGTACAAGCACTAAGGACTTTATTTCTTCTTTTTATAATTATCATTTCTCATATAAACTTGATCAGGAAGATGATAATGAAAAATATAATGCTCTACAAATAGAGAATACAAAATTAAGAAATCTTTTAGATATTAAGAATAATAATCAAGAATTAAATATCATTTTTTCTAAGGTAATTTTTAAGTATCCTTCAATTTTGAATAATACTTTTTTTGTACCCCTTGGTGAAAAGGATGGAGTTCAGAAGAATCAACTTGTATTTTCTGATAAAAAATTTTTAGGTAAGGTTGGGAATGTTAATGAATCTCATTCAGAAATTTATTCAATTCAAAATCTAAACTTTGTTATGATTGTTGAAGTTGGTGAAGAAAAACATAAAGGAATTTTAAAAGGTGATGGTTTTAGTTCATATATAAAATACATTCAGGATACTACAAATATTTCAATAGGGGATAAAGTATATTTGCAAAATAGCATTGAAGCCAAACTTTTTTTAAAGCCTATTGCTGAAGTTATAAAGATTGAAGAGAAAAAAGGTTTTTTAAAAATTTATATTTCATCAGATATATTTTCATCTAATTTTGAATATGTAGGTATTGTTGTG
This sequence comes from bacterium, assembly GCA_002697665.2. Lineage (GTDB taxonomy): Bacteria > Desulfobacterota_D > UBA1144 > UBA1144 > UBA1144. Next base: position 20,068 of record NZXA02000008.1, on the reverse strand, counting down.
AATAAAAATGATTAATATAAACCGCAGTTATTTTTTTCTTCTATGGGCTTTATTCTCAATTTTTAATAGCTCTTATTTATTGAATTTTGGTCCTTACATTGATCCGACTTTGATTATGGTTGTTGCTTTATCGGTATTGAATACAGAAAGAATAATAATCATTTTTTTAATTTTTATACTTTTATTTACACAAATCTTTGGAAGCTACATATCATTCTTTGATTTATTTCTTAAACTTTTTTTATCATTTTTGGGTATTTATATAACGTCAAATTTTATTTGGAAAAGTTACGAAAATGAGATTATTTTGATGGGAGCCTTACTCCTAATTTATTATTCAATTGTAATATTTTCCGCAAATTTTTTTGGGTCAATAGACTTTTTTCATTATTCTTTATTTGTAACTATAAGTTTTATATATAATGCAATAGTTTTATCCTCAATATTGATTATTATTAAATATATAAAATGGCCCATTCGTTCAGATCAAGTATATCAATTTTAATTATAGCAATTTTTTTTGTAATAGTTTTTTTTAAATTATTATTCTTACAAATTGTTGAAGGCGATAAATACAAACGAATTTCTCAGAATAATTTTCTTAGAGAAGCAATTATTCCATCACCTAGGGGCACTATTTATGATAGAAACGGTGTGAAAATTTCCTATAGTAGGCCTATGGTGAATTTATATATTAAGAATTCGTCAAAAGAAAAAGGTTTGCAATTAATTTCAAAATTAAAGAATAATAATATCAATTTAAACAAAATTGATTTAGATAATATTTTTGATAAAAATAATAATTCATTTTTACGCCAAAGGATTCTAATAAAAAAAGATTTATCAATTGAGGACATTTACATTATAGATACAAAATTTTCATCTTATGAAAATATTGAATTAATAAGTGATTATTTGAGAGTTTATCCTTACAATGAGATAGGCTCTCATTTAGTTGGACATTTGACTGCAAATGATAAAAAAGATGTTACTTATGGGAATTTGCTGTCAAACAGAAAAGGAGCAGTCGGGATTGAATGGGATCAAGATGATGAATTGTCAGGTACGGTAGGGGCCGAATATTTTTTTGTTGATAGTAGAGGAGACGAGGTTAGTTTTGAAAATCTAAATTATAACTATGCTGAAATTGAAAAAGGAAAAGATATTCATACAACTATTGATATTGAACTACAAAGAATAATCTATAGATCATTTGATAAGTTAAATGGGGCTGTTATGGTCTCAAATGTGAATTCAGGAGAGGTTTTATCTTTAGTTAGCAAGCCAGGATTCGACCCTAATTTATTTTCAAAACCAATATCTTCTAAGCAATGGAAAAAATTAAAAGATTCTCCAGATAAACCTTTCTTAAATAGGGCATTTTTGGTTAGTAATCCTCCAGGATCAATAATCAAAATAGTAACTGCCGTTGCTGGATTAGAGGAAAAAAAAGTTAGCAAAGACACTACATTTTATTGTCCCGGATCAACCAAAATAGGAAATAGGGAGTTTAGGTGTTGGCTAAGAGGAGGGCATGGAAATGTAAATGTAAGTAAAGCACTAATTACATCTTGTGATGTTTATTTTTACAAATTAGGTTTAAGATTAGGCATTAATAAATTTTCGGATTGGTTATCAAAATTTGGTGTTGGTGAATTGCATGAAGATTTTCCATTTAAACAAAGGTTAGGAACAATTCCTAGTAAAAATTTTATAAATAAATATCTTGATGGGAACTTCTACAATGGGGATTTGGCCAATGTTTCAATTGGTCAGGGATATTTAACACTGAATGTTTTACAAGCGCATAAGATGATTTCAATAATTGCAAACAATGGCGAGTTTGTAAAATTCAGATTATATAAGAATCAAGAAATTATAAAGGATAAATTATTAGAAATAGATGAAAAAAATTTACAAGAAATAAAAAAAGGCCTTGTGGGCGTTGTAAATGATAGGGAAGGAACAGGATTTCAGGCTAGAGTGGATGATAAAGTTGCGGGTAAGACTGGAACAGCTCAGGTTATTTCAAAGGACTCAAAAAAATACGGATATGGAAAGTTTAAAAATCATGGATGGTTCACGGCATACTATCCATCAGATAAACCTGAAATTGCTATTACAGTTTTTGCCGAGCACGGTGATTCAGGCGGAAGTGCAGGTGGACCAATAATTAAACAAATCATTTCATATTATAAAAAAAATTACTTGGAAAATAATGATCAGCTTTAATTTTCTTGATAAGCCATACGCAAAAGTTATATTCGTGGGATATTCTATAATATTATTAGGATGTATAAATCTATTACAAATCCAAGCAAATGAAAATATTAGTATTTATTCAATAAAGCAGTTTGTATGGTTAGTAATTTCACTTGCCATTACTTTTTTTGTTCTCAGACTTAGACTAAGAACATTAAAAAATATCTCAACTTTTTTTTATATTTTTTCAATAGTTTTACTTATTTTGGTTTTATTTATTGGCAAAGAGGTTTCAGGTGCTAAGAGCTGGATTAATATTTTAGGGTTTACTTTTCAGCCGACAGAATTAATCAAAATATCTTATGTTTTCCTTATAGCTAAAATATACTCCGAACTCGGATCTTATTCGGGCTCACTAGTTATTAAATATTTTATTGGATTCAGTCTTTTTTTANTACCTTTCATATTNATTCTATTTCAGCCTGACTTTGGATCAGCTTTTATGCTTTTTGTAGTATCAATGTCNGTAATACTAAGTTTTTCTTTCAATAAAAAATACTTATTAGGACTTATTTTACTGGCTTCATTAATATCAATTCCTGTATGGAATAATTACCTAGAGCCCTATCAAAAACAAAGGATAATAAATTTTATATATCCTGAAAATGATCCAAAAGGATTTGGTTATAACGTAATACAATCAAAAGTTTCTATAGGCTCTGGAAAAATATTTGGCAAAGGGCTAGGAGAAAGTTCTCAGGCAAAGCTTGGCTTTCTTCCTGAGAATCACACGGATTTTGCATTTTCTGTTTGGGCTGAGCAAACGGGTTTTTTAGGTTCTTTAATAATTCTAATCCTATATGGTTTTATAATAATTTTTCCACTTACATATTTAAAAGACATTAATGATTTATTTTTAAAAGTAATATTATATGGTCTTTGCTCCTATTTTTTCTTTCATTTCATTATAAATATCTTGATGACTATGGGCCTTTTTCCTGTAATTGGAATCCCAATGATTCTTTTCAGTTATGGTGGATCTTCTCTCATTTGTGCATCTTTTGGTTTTTCAGTTTTAGCTCTAATACTAAAAGATTATAGAGACTACAACAGGCTGGGAGTTTAAATTATGAGTAAAATAAATAAGCTTATTTTACATGATCCGGTCCTCTCAGAATTCTATGAGCATCTTATTGAGCTTGAGGAGGTTGATTCAACCAATAATTTTGCTAAAAATCTCAATGAAAAAAAAAATGGAATATGTATATATTCGGCAAATCAAAAATTTGGTTATGGACGAAATAATCGTAAATGGATATCACATAAAGATAAAAGCATAGCGCTTTCTATTATTTTGAAATATGACAATAATGAGGAATCGTCGGTAATTCCATTAATTTCCGCCGTTGCAATAAGGAAAACTTTACATGAATTTAATATAGATTCCAAAATTAAATGGCCAAATGATATACTTGTAAATTCAAAAAAAATTTCTGGAATTTTATGCGAATTAGACTATCAAGCTGATTCAGAAAATTTTATAATTGTCGGCATTGGCATTAATGTAAATTTTGAATCTATTGATTTTATGGATAACTCTGAAATGAAATATAATATTGAACCAACAAGTATGAATTTGATTTTAAATAAAACACTGAACATAGACGATGTTTTAGTAAAAATACTCAAAAACTTTGCAACCAGTTTTAAGAGTAAAAGGTCTGATCTTATATCCTATTATAAAAAAAATTGGTTCGATAGAGAGAAAAATATTGAAGTTTTATTAGGCAATAATCTAATTAAAGGAACTGCTATTGATATAAAAGAAAATGGTTCATTAATTTTGAGGACCAAGAGCGAGACCAAGGAGATAATGTCTGGTGAAATTATATCATCTTAATAATTTCATCTTTTAATTTATTCATAAGGTTTGTCCACTTCTCACCGTTTTCAAAATCGTTGATCCCAATAAAATTATTAATTTCTATTCCATCATCTTTGATTGTGATGTCATAGTCATTCTTCTTTTTTAAAATTTCTCCAAACTTAATTAATGCTAAAATACTTTCCTCATCCTTTCCTTTAAAGATTGATCTTAAATTAACGCTTTGATCCATACCTTCATATAACAAATTCCACATTGTTCCAGGTCCAATGAGTGCAAATCTTAACTCAATTCTATTATCTTTTTTTAGTTTCATATGCATAATTATGACTAATATTTTATGATTCTTACAAATCAAGGCAAAATATATATATTAATTAAATTATGAATATANATNTTGATAAAAAGGATTCATATAAAAGAGTNGATNTTTTTTTAAAAGAAAAATTAGATTTATCAAGATCTTATATATCAAAACTTTTAAAACAAAAAAACATNTTNTGTAATAATAACCAAATAAANCCATCATATGTATTAAAAGAAAATGATTTTATAAATATTAAAATNCCGGAAGNAAAAGAAACAAAAATNGTGCCAATAGCGGGTGATTTAAATATCGTATTTGAAGATTCAGATTTNNTNGTTCTTTCNAAGCCAGCAAATATTGTTGTCCATCATGGGGCAGGGATTAATAGCCCNACTTTAGTCAATCATATAATTCATTATTGTAAAGATNTATCAGGAATTGGAGGTGAATTAAGACCAGGAATTGTTCATAGNCTTGATAAGGAAACTTCTGGTTTGATAATAATAGCTAAAAATGATANTGCTCATATAAATCTATCATTACAGTTCTCACAAAGAACAATTGAAAAAACTTATATNGCATTAGTTGCTAATAATATTNTTGATAAAGACGGAAAAATATCAAATCTTATNGGAAGGGATAANAAAAATAGAAAGAAAATATCAGAGAATACATCTTCACCTAGAAGTGCTANAACATATTGGAAAAAGATAAGAAGTTATAATNATTTCACTTTAGTTGAAGCNTACCCTAAAACTGGAAGAACNCATCAAATNCGTGTTCATATGACCTCACTAGGCCATCCTATTATTGGTGANAAGCTATATTTTACGAAAAANTCNGCTNANTTATCAAAAAATTTAAAAGCTAATATNTCNAGGCACCTTCTACATGCTAGCAAAATTAAGTTNATTCACCCAACCACNAAGAAAAAAATTACATTATATTCTGAAGTTCCAGAAGACATGCAAAAAATAATTGATATTTTAGAGGAAAAAAATTGATTAAATATAAGTCTAAACTATTGTCATCNGTTGAAGGTATTTCTTATAATTTTGGATCNAAATCTTCTATNCCAATAAAAGAAGATGTTTTTACATTNAATCAGATTCATAGTGANAAAGTTATATTCNTAAAAAATACTGATAAAAATTATGAGCCATTTGATGGAGATGCAATAATTACTACTCAAAAANGATTTAATATAGGAGTGAAAACTGCTGATTGTGTNCCAATATTATTAACAGATATTAATGCAACATTTGTTGCAGCAATACATTCTGGTTGGAGAGGAACNTATCATANAATTATTGTTAATGTTTTAGATCTTATATTTAAAGAGCTTATGATTAAACCCGAAAANATTATTGGATGTTTAGGCCCTTCNATNTCTTTAGAAAATTATGANGTTAGTGANGANATGTGNATTAANTTCAAAAAAAAATTTATTAATAGCGATTCTTTTATCAAANAGAAAAANAATAAATTTTTTATAGATTTAAGTAGNATTAATATTTTTCTTCTAAAATCTCTAGGTGTTTCCAAGATTGATATAATTAATGAATGTACATATAGTAACAATGANTTTTANTCCTATAGAAGAGATAAATCACTAACTGCTAATCAAATTAGTAATATTATGCTTAATTAGATATTATTAATATTTCAAAGAGGTGTTATATGCTAAATCTTGGATGTTTAATAGATGGAGAGGATTACAATAGGCTTTTTCCTTTAGGATCTTCTGAATCAAAAGCTAAAGTTGATTCTTTGCCNGCCGCATCTTATACAATGACTATTACTGATGGTCCTGAAAGCGAAATGTCTTTGGAGCTCAATCTTTATGTAATAGAATTCCAATCCGTAAATATTGTAGTTGGTTTTACACTTCCAGANAGNGTAAAAATTGAGCAAGATATTGAATTCTTATTTACTACTCAACCNACAGCNGAGAGAAGAATGCCAGAAGATCTTAAATTCAAAGTTAAATTTTCTGAAGAAAAAAGATCATCAGCTCAAAATGGAAACGAATTAGAAAAACTTGAATACATCGGCACTTTTTTGGAAAAAAAATATGAAAAAACTAAAGCNACATTTTATTTATTAGATTATAAAGGAATTGGAAATCCTGATAAAGAATAAATTATGAAGAAAAAAAAAATTATACTTGCTTATTCAGGTGGACTAGACACCTCNGTTATTTTACATTGGTTAAAGAAAGAATATAATGCCGATGTAATAGCNTATATNGCNGATCTTGGCCAGGGGGAAGATTTAAAGGCGGCTGCAAAAAAAGCTAAAATCGTTGGTGCAAGTAAAGTATTNATTGAAGATTTNAANAATGAATTTATCAANGATTTTATATTTCCAATGATTCAATCNTCAGCTTTATANGANGGTTCATATCTANTNGGAACTTCAATNGCAAGACCTTTNATTTCAAAGAGACAAATTGAAATTGCAAAAAAAGAGAATGCATTTGCAGTTTCACATGGATCAACAGGAAAGGGAAACGACCAAGTGAGATTTGAACTGAGTTATAAGGCTTTAAATCCAAAGATTGAAATTATAGCACCCTGGAGAATTTGGGACTTAAACTCAAGAGAAGACTGTATCAATTATGCTAAGAAAAATAAAATCCCAATTCCTATAACCAAGTCCAAACCTTACAGCTGTGATAGAAATATTTACCACGTGAGTTATGAGGGAGGAATATTAGAGGATCCATGGAATGAGCCACCAGAGGATATGTTTGAAACAGTTAGACCATTATCTAAAACCTTAAGTAAGCCTCAAAAAATTACATTGTCCTTTAAAAATGGGATTCCATATAAATTAAATCAAAAAAAAATTACTCCTATAAATTTATTTAAAAATTTAAACTCAATTGCTGGCAAACATGGTATAGGGGTGGTTGATATTGTGGAAAATAGGTTTGTTGGAATGAAATCCAGAGGTGTTTATGAAACTCCAGCAGGAACTGTATTAAATATTGCTCATAGAGCTATTGAGTCTTTGACAATGGATAGAGAGGTTATGCATATAAGAGACAGCTTAATTCCTAAGATTTCTCAATTAATATATAACGGTTTTTGGTATTCACCAGAAATGAATTCAATTCTAGCTTTTGTAAATGAAACTCAAAAAAATGTCTCTGGTGAAGTAAAGGTATTATTGTATAAAGGTAATGTTAGAATTTTGGGAAGAAGGTCAAACCATTCTTTGTATAACAATGAGCTTGCGACGTTTGAAGAGGATAGTCTTTATGACCAGTCAGATGCTACTGGATTTATTAAATTGAATTCATTAAGGCTGATATTGAATAAGTTGAAGTAGTAAATGCTCTTAAATAAATACGAATATGATTTACCAGAAGAATTAATAGCTAATAGACCAATCAGGCCTCGTGACTCATCAAGATTATTGATAGTTGATAAAAAAAGTGGAAAAGTTGATTTAGGCTTTTTTAGCGACTTATTGAATTTCTTTACTAGTAATGATCTTGCAATTTTTAATAATACCAAAGTTCTCCCAGTTCTGATTAAAGGCCTTGATAAAAATAATTTATTGAGAGAGTTTTTGTTGATTGAAAATGTGGATAACAACAAATGGAAAGTAATGACAAAATCTCCCAAAAAAACTGAAATTTCTTTTCAACTTAATATTAACGCCGAGCTGTTAAGAGAGGATAAAAATTGGTTTCTAATTTTTGATTCTAACCCCAGGGATTTATTGCAAAGTTATGGCTTGATGCCCATTCCTCCATATTTTAGAAGAGATCCTGATTCCGAGGATTTAGTGGACTATCAAACTGTTTTTGCATCCGAAGATGGTTCCATTGCAGCACCTACTGCGGGTCTGCACTTCACAAAAAAATTATTAGATGATTTTACAATCTCCAAAGATTTTATAACTTTGCATGTTGGATTAGGGACATTTCTGCCTGTGAAATCAAAAAATATTGATGACCATGATATGCATGAAGAAAGTTATTTTATAAATAGCAAAACANTAAAAAAAATTCAAGATGTAAAAAGAAANGGNAATCGAATTCTTTCAATTGGAACGACATCANTAAGAGCCATNGAATCTTTNGCTATTGATACAAATCAAGTAAATAAATGGTCAAAGACAAATTTATTTATTACAGAAGGNTTTGATTTTAAATTTACAGATTGTCTTTTAACTAATTTTCATTTACCGAAATCAACTTTATTAATTTTAATATCATCTTTTTTAGGNTACGAGCTCACGATGAAATGTTATAAAATCGCACTAAAGGAGAAATTTAGATTTTATAGCTATGGGGATGCAATGTTAATTTTATAGCATTTAGTTAATTGCAATATATTTTATTTATAATAGAATTTTTAAATGCCTGGAAATTCTTTTGGTCAATTTTTCAAAATCACTTCTTGGGGAGAGTCCCATGGAAAGGCTCTAGGGGTTGTAGTTGATGGATGCCCCGCAGGTATTAAATTAAATGAAAAAGATATACAAACTGAGCTTGATAAAAGAAAGCCAGGTCAAAGTAGATTTACTACCCCCAGAAAAGAGCCAGACAAGGTGCAAATATTATCTGGAACTTTTAAAGGTAAAACAACTGGAACACCAATATCTATGCTTATAATGAATATTGATGCGATATCGAAATCCTATTCGAATTTTAAAGATATTTATAGGCCTGGTCATGCCGATTTAAGTTATGATGAAAAATATGGAATTAGAGATTATAGGGGAGGTGGAAGATCGTCGAACAGAGAAACAGTTGCAAGAGTTGCAGCAGGTGCAATAGCAAAAAAAGTACTTAATTCATTTAAGATCAAAACTATAGGCTTTGTTGCACAGATTGGTAATATAAAATGTAGTAACTTTAACGAGAAATATATTGAAAAAAATCTATTAAGGATTTCAGATAAGTCCCAATACGATAATATGACAGAATTAATTGATAACGTTAGAAAAGATGGTGATTCTGTAGGCGGAGTAATAGAGGTTCGTTCGATAGGAGTTCCTGCAGGACTTGGATCTCCTGTTTTTGAAAAAATTGATGCAAAATTAGCCTCAGCAATAATGAGCATAGGTGGTGTTAGAGGCTTTGAAATTGGAACTGGCTTTTCAATTGCGGAAAAGAAAGGATCAGAAGTTAATGATATTATTTTAAGTAAAAAAGGTGGCAAGACTAAGTTTAAAACAAATAATGCGGGTGGTATTCTTGGTGGAATTACAAATGGCAATACAATCGTATTAAGATTTGCACTTAAACCAACTTCCTCCATTTCAAAAGAACAAGAATCCATAAATTCATCAGGGAAAAAGAAAAAACTAAGAGTTACAGGACGACATGACCCATGTTTATGTCCCAGAGCTGTTCCCATAGCAGAAGCAATGGTTAATTTAGTTTTATTAGACTGTATAATGGAAAATCAATTATCAAATATTAAAAAAATTTCTATTTAAACTGCTCAGTTATAGATTTACACCAGGCCTCAACACGTTCTTCAGTAAGCTCTGGTTCATTATCATTGTCAATACCTAGTCCAACAAATTGACCATCTTTTTCAGCTTTAGAAAAATCATATTCATATCCATCAGTTGATGTTTGACCGATAGTAGTACCGCCTTTTGCAGTAATTTTTTCTTCAAGAATGCCTAAAGCATCTAAGAATGAGGAGCTATAGATGTTTTGATCTCCACATCCGTAATAAGCTACTTTTTTACCTGTAAAATCAATACTATCTAATTCATCAAACTTACTTCTCCAATCTTCTTGGAGCAAGCCGATATCCCATGTCGGGCAACCAATAATAATTTTGTCAAATTCTGACATTTTATTTAAGTCTTGTTCATAAACATCAAACACCTCAATCTCACAATCAGACATTTGTTCTTGAATTAAATCTGCGACCTCCTGAGTTGCCGCACTAGTTGTTCCATAAAATAATCCAATTTTCATGATAAAAACTCCTTAAAATCCAATATGGACCTTACATGTCTATAATTATAAATAAAAAAATTGTTTTATCAATAATACAAAAAAAACTATAATTGATCCAGTATATTTGATGCAGTTGACACGCCTAAACCAGGAGTAAAATCATATTTTAATTCTTGTAAAATATTTTCAACACCCGCAATAACCGAAATCATGTCACCTTTNTCAACATATCCCATATGAGTAATTCTAAAAATTTTTCCCTTGGCTTGATCTTGACCGCCAGCAACAATCATTCCATATTTGTTTTTCAGACCTTTAATTATTTCACCAGCATTTATATGATCAGGAGATTTAATAACGGAAAGTGCTGTACTAGAGCAACCTGGTGCAAAATTTTCTAAGCCAATTGACCCAAATCCTTTGATTGTTGCCTCTGACATTACACTATGTCTTCTGAATAAATTATCTAAACCAAGTTTATCAAAATATTCTAAAACTGCATTTAAACCCATTACTAAATTAACAGCGGGAGTCCATGGAGATGTTTTCTTTAAACTGTTTTTATGAGCTTGTTTAAGATCAAGATAAAACTTTGGTAGGTCAGACTTTTCATAAAAGTTCCAAGCTTTTTGACTAAGGCTGATGAAAGCTAAACCAGGAGGAAGCATGAAAGCTTTCTGTGAACCACCTATTAGTATATCAATACCCCATTTGTCAAATTCTACTGGGAATGCACCAACAGCAGTAATGCCATCTACGATTAGTAGAACATCATCACGGTTTTTTGTAATTTTTGAAATTTTTTCTATAGGATGCTCTACACCTGTAGATGTTTCACTCGCCTGAATAAGAACCGCCTTAATATCTTTATTGTCTTCCAACGCCTTTTCAATATCTTTTACTTCAACGGCTTTTCCCCATTCAACTTTTAATTCAANAACATTAACCCCATAAGCATTACAAATTTTTCCCCATCTNTCNCCAAATTTACCACCATTTACAACTAACGCNCTATCGCCTCTACTTAAAGTATTTGAAACGGCTGCATCCATAGCCCCNGTTCCAGATGAAGCCAAAATTAAAACCTCTTCGTTTGTCATNAAAACTTTCTTTAAACCNAAAGTTGCTTTGTAGAAAATTTCTTCAAATTCTGATGTCCTNTGATGTATTATTGGTTTTGCCATTTCAAGCATAACAAATTCTGGTACAGGTACCGGCCCAGGTGTTAAAACATAATTTTTCAAAAAATTCCCCCGTNTAAATATTGATGTTAATATTAAATATAACAGAAATAACAAATTTNTTTTGGNAGAAAATGTTAGAGTTAAAACAAATATTGAAAAATAATCAACTAAAACTAGAAAAAATCAGAGAATATCTTTGACCCGGTAAAATTAGAGATTGAAATTACAAGCCTTGAGGATTTATCAAAAAGAGACAACTTTTGGGATAACCAAAATTTAGCTCAATCAACGTTAAAAAGATTGTCTATATTGAGGAAGAAAATAGATCGCTTAACCGATCTTGAAAAAGAAAATGTAGATAGTATAGAGCTTTTAGAATTGTATGATGAAGCTGAAAATAATAAAGAGGTAATTTCTGAACTTGAAAAAAATATTTTAGAACTTACAGAAATGATTAAAAAGTTTGATATTCAGACTGTTCTTTCAAGAAGTGAAGATTCTAATAATGCAATTTTATCAATTAATTCTGGAGCAGGTGGAACCGAAGCTCAAGACTGGGCAGAGATGATCTGTAGAATGTATCTAAGATACTCTGAATTAAATAATTTTAAAGCTGAATTTTTAGACAAGCTTGATGGCGATGAAGCTGGTATAAAAAACTGTACAATATTTATCAAAGGTGATTATGCATATGGTATGTTGAGAAATGAATCCGGGGTTCACAGGCTGGTTAGAATATCTCCATTTGATTCTAATAAAAGAAGACATACTTCTTTTGCTTCAGTATCAGTTACACCAGAGTATACTGAAGAAATTGATATTTCAATTAATGAAAAAGATTTAAAAATTGATACTTTTAGAGCTGGTGGAGCTGGTGGACAACATTTAAACAAAACTGATTCGGCAGTAAGAATTACGCATTTACCATCGGGACTAGTTGTATCTTGCCAGAATCAGAGGTCACAACATCAAAATAAGTCTTTTGCGATGAAAATATTAAGTTCCAAATTATATGATTTGGAATTAGATAAATTAAAATCTAAAGAAGATGAAATCAATGTAAACAAGAAGGATATTGGATGGGGGAACCAAATTAGATCATACATATTACATCCTTATAGAATGATCAAAGATCATCGAACAAATGATGAAATTGGGAATGTCGATGCATTTTTGGATGGTGATATTGGCAACCTGGTCGAAAATTTATTATCTAAATTAAAATAAATAAAATTAATATATAATATTCTAATGAACATAGGTGTTGTATGTAAGCCAAATCTACCTAATATTGACGAAATAGATAAAGTTTTATCAAAATATTTTAGAGGCAAAGATTGTAAGATTTTATATGATAAAAATTTTTATATAAAGCCTAAGATTAGATTAGTCGAATTAGAGGAATTGGCCATTAAATCGGACCTTATACTTGCTTTTGGCGGGGATGGAACTCTTTTACATATAGCTGAAGAAGCCGCGTTACAAAAAAAACCTGTTATTGGGTTTAATTTAGGAAATCTGGGATTCTTGACAGAAGCTCCACTCTCAAATTTTCAAACTATTTTAGATAATTATTTCAAAAATAATTTGAGATCTGATTTAAGGAATCTAATAAATGCTCATTTAATTAAAGAAAATAAAGATGAGGTTAAACAGAATTTCCTAAATGATATTGTTATAAATAAAGGTGCATTATCAAAAATTATTGATTTAAATGTATACATAGACGATAAATTGGTTTCTCAAGTTAGAGCNGATGGAATTATTATTTCTTCTCCTACTGGCTCAACTGCATACTCATTNTCGGCAGGAGGACCCATTGTTGCGCCAAATCTTCCACTCATTATAATAACCCCAATTTGTCCTCACACATTAACTAATCGACCCTTGGTTATATCTGACAAAAGTAAAGTTTCAGTTTCTGTTGATTCTTTAAATCCTATATATGTTTCATTNGATGGATCAAANAGNGAAGAACTCAAAGGGAAATTTGTAATAAATATTNAAAAATCAAATTTGAATTTTAATCTTTTGAGAATGAAAAAAAAATGAATATTTTTCTGTTTTAAAAAATAAATTAATGTGGAGTAATTCCTATGAATCTAAATAGAGAAAACTTTCTTCATGATTGGATTATTGAGGAAATTGAAAAAAAATTTTCAAAAGAATATAACGAGATAAAAGTTAATAAACTTAATGAAAAAAATTATGAATTCAAGGGTTCTTATCCCGATATAATTTTTGGAAACTATGGGCAAATTGTCATGATAGGGGAAGTTGAGACAGAATCTGATATAAATGAAAATATNATTGAAAAATGGAAAAATCTACAATCCTTAGATATAAGCTGTATTGTATTTGTGCCAAAAANTAAGTTAAAAGATGCAAGGGACTTATGTTGGAATAATCATTTAGTAGAAAGACTGAAGATTTCAACATATTCAGTCGAAATACCAATCAACTAAACTTGTATCTTTCAATTTTTATTCCATTTAGATAATCAACCCCGCTCATTATCTTTCTACCACTTTTTTGAATTTTTAAAATTTCTAAACTCCCTTTGCCACAACAAACATACATTTTATTATTATTTTTTTTAATCTCACCTGGTTCTCCGAAAATTTTATTATCAGGAATAGCCTCCCAGATATTAACTAATTGATCATTCGAATCTAAACAATTTGCACCAGGCCATGGATAAGATCCTCTAATTAGATTATTAATAGTATTTGAGTCTTTTTCCCAATTAATTTTTGAAATATCTTTATTCATTTTTGGAGCAATAGAACTTTCGTTATCATTTTGCGCAAACGATTTAAACTCATAACCATTATTTTTGAAATTATTTATAAATATTTCTATTAGATTCGATCCAATAATAGCAAGCTTTTTTGTTAATGTTTCTACATTGTCATGATCACTAATATTTATTTCATTTGATAAAATTATATCGCCAGTATCCATTCCTTCATCCATCTTCATGATGGTTACGCCAGTGGTTTTATCACCGTTAATAATTGACCAATTTATTGGCGCAGCACCTCTATATTTTGGTAGTAATGAAGAGTGAACATTAATAGAACCAAATTTAGGTAAATCTAAAATTTCTTTATTTAAAATTTTTCCATATGCAGCAACGAAAATAAAATCAGGCTTAATATTTTTAACTTCCTGAATAATGCTGCTGTTATTTTTTATTTTATCAGGCTGGAGAATCCTTAAATTGTTTTCAATGGAATATTTTTTAACTTCACCAAATTCAACTTTTTGGTTTCTTCCTGATGGTTTATCAGGCTGACATAATACTAATTTAATATTCACAATTTTGACTAGTCTTTCTAAGATATATTTGCCAAATAGGGGGGTTCCCATAAATATGCAATTCATCTATATATTCTATCATCTAGAATTTCAAACTGGATAAGATAATTTTTTAATTTATATTATAGTAGTGATGTACTCTCTAATCTCCAAATTTATTGTATTTAATTTTTTAATAATTAATCTAAGTTATGCATTTACTCTTGATTCACTACCTGAATTAGTGGATGAGATTAATCCATCAGTGGTAAGAATTGAAATATCCAGCAATCAAAATGTAGACTATGGCATTACAGGGGACCCTTTTTTTGATGAATTCTTCAAGAGACAGTTTGGTGATAATTTTAAGCCGCAGCCTAGAAAAGGATTAGGTTCAGGTTTTATCTATAAAAGTACTGGGTTGATTGTAACTAATTTTCATGTAATAGAAAACGCTGATGAAATTGAAATTGTTCTATATAATGAGAAAAAATATAAAGCAAATATAGTTGGGACTGATAAAAGAACAGATGTTGCATTGTTGAAAATCAATTCTGATGAAAAATTAAAATCATTAAATATTGGTAAATCTGAAAATTTAAAAATCGGTCAGTGGGTTGTGGCAATTGGGAATCCACTTGGATTAGGGACAACTGTTACAACAGGAATAATTAGTGCCAAAGGTAGATATGTAGATGGATTAGGAACATATGTAGACTTTATACAAACTGATGCAGCATTAAATAAAGGAAACAGCGGGGGCCCACTATTTGACTTGAATGGCAATGTTATTGGCGTCAATACTGCAATTGCAGCCAGAGGTCAAGGAATAGGGTTTGCAATTCCAATTGATACAGTGGTTGATATTGTTGAACAACTCAGAATTAATGGAAAAGTTGAAAGAGGATGGCTTGGAGTTGTTATACAGTCTATCTCGCCAGAGATCGCAGAGTCTCTCAAGTTAAAGAATACTGATGGAGCACTTGTGTCGGAAATTCTCGATGGCAGTCCTGCTTTAAAATCAGGTTTGAAAAGGAGAGATATTATTATCTCAGTTGACGGAAAAAAAATAAAAAAAATGGAAGAACTTCCTAGAATCATAGGATCCTTAAAACCTAAAACTAAAGTTATTTTATCAGTTTTGAGGGATGGGAAAAAATTTAAAATTGATGTAATTCTTGGAAGTATTCCTTCTGAAAATATTGTTAAGTCTGAATTTAAAGATGATAAAATTAAAGATTCTGTTAAAAAATTTGGTTTTGAAGTAACTAATGAAAGTTTTAAAGATAAGTCAATTTTATCTAATGTAGTAGTTTCTAAAATTTACCCTGATAGTCCCGCAGCGTCTAAACTTTTAGTGGGTGATATAATCGTAGAGATGAACAAAAAAAGAATTCGAAATCTAAAAGACTTTAACCAGATCTTGTCAAAAATTACAAAAAAAGAGCCAATCCTCTTCTTGATTCAAAGACCTTCGGGAGGAAAATATTCAACGATATATAGATCTTTAAAATCTAACTAATTTATTTTCTAAAAGCGATACCTTTTGAAGTGGTTGATGCTATGGGTTTTTTGGAAACAGAAATTGGACCTGCTTTGATTGATTCAATAGCTGAATTTACTCCATTATATATTGATTCTGCAAATTTAGGTGGGTTTTTTGATAAAGCTACAGCCGAGTTAAGAAGTATTCCATCATATCCTAATTCAATGACTTGACATGCATGTGACACCCTACCTATTCCAGCATCTACAATAAGAGTTGTATCTGGCAAAGATTTTCTAATAAGTTTCAATTTATTAGTATTGACTAGACCTTGACCTGTTCCAATGGGGGAGCCCCATGGCATTACAACTTTACATCCAACTTCCACTAGCCTTTTTGCAAATTTAATATCATCTGTCGCATAAGGTAAAACTTTAAAACCTAATTTTATTAAAGTTTCAGAGGCCTTTATTGTTCCTCTAACAGAAGGAGCTAAATTCTTTTCATTCTCAATTACTTCGAGTTTTATAAAATCAGTTTCAAAAATATCTCTACACATGAGAGCTGTATTGACCGCCTCTTTAACATTAAAACAGCCTGCGGTGTTTGGCAGAATTTTACAATTGGTTTTAGCTAAAGTTTTATAAAATTTTTCTGGCTTATCTCCAATTTTTCTTAGAGCCACGGTAATCATTTCGGTCTTTATGTTTTTAACGCACTTCAAAAACACATTAGGCGATGGATATTTTGATGATCCTAAAATGATATTATTTTTTAACTTTATATCATAAATTTGCATTTATCCTCCTGGGTGAGGCGAAACTACTTCGACTACATCACCATCGTGTAAAAAAATCTTGGAATAATCTTTCTTTGAAATAAACTCTCCATTAACAGCGACAGCTATAAATTTACTATCAATTTTTAATAAACCAATTAAATCATTAACTTTTTGATCAGAATCTACTTTCCTACTTTTACCATTTAGGATAATTTTCACAATTTTTATTATAAATGAAAGGAAAAAAAATTAAATTAATTATGATATGATTGAATTTATGTATTCATTTATATCGAAACTAATCATATTTGTTTTAACTGCAGGACTAATAATAAGTCTAGGTGCCGGAACAGAGTTTATTTCTTTTGGAATGGGAAAAGATGTAGTAGCAAAAGTTGATGGTATAAAAATTTCAAAGCAAGAGTTTGACTTTTTTAAGAATAAAAAAATATCTGAATTATCACTTTCTGCTGGCTATAAGTCTGAAAAAGCTTTTAGAGATATACTTGATCTTCAAATAATTCAAATGATAGCTTCGAGAAAAATATTAGCTGACCATGCAGACGAGATTGGTCTATATGTATCAGACAAAGAGATAAGAGAAAAAATATTAGATGATAATTTTCTTGGTGGAGTTAAAGAAATAGAAGATCCTGAAATATATAAGAAAATTATTAAAAAAAACTTCAATTTAGACTGGAACATTTTTGAAGAAATTATTAAAGAAGAGGCTTTAAATGATAAATTGTCGTCATTATTTTCAGAGATAATTTTAATAAATAATGATGAGGCATATAATGAATTCATAAATCTTGAAACTAAATTCAATTATATAAAAATATCATTGAATGAAGATCTCAAAGTTAATCAGAATTTCACAGAAAAAGAGATTCAGGATTACTTAAAAAAAAATAAAGAGAAATATGAAAGAAAATTAGAATATTTGGACCTCATTATAATTTCAGGCAAGGATTTAATAAAAAATATTACAATAAGCTCTAAAGATACTAGATCTTACCATGAAAATTATCTTTCCGATCAACCGTATGATGAAATAAAAATAAGGAAAATAATTAAAGAAGAGATAGCAAAAAAAAGTATATTGAGTGAACTTGATACAATAAATGAATTAATATTGAATAGTTCGTTTGAACAAATCTCAAAAAAATATAGTGCTAAAATTTTAACATTATCTAAAGACTCAAATAAATTGCCAGATTTTATAAAAACAAAAATAACAAACTTAAATGATATCCAGTTTACATACTATAATGATAAAATATGGATTTTTAAGAATTCTAAGGATTCGATTTCAGAGAGAAAGATATTAATATCAATGATGGTAGAGGATCAGCAAAATATTGCCAGAAATAATTTTTTCATAAAATTGATACAACTTTATAAAGATAATCCTTCAAAATTTAATTCAGCAATAAAATCTGATAGTAATTTGGACTTGCAATTTTATTATGACGAAAGCAAAAAGTATAATCCTAATATTGATAGTTTTTTAGAATCTGTTGATTTAGACAATTATGGAAGTTTTCTTATAGATAAAGTTTTCAAAGATTCAAATTATTATCTTATTTTTATCGAAAAAATTAGATTACCAAATGATGACCTATTTATTTTAGANAAGGAAAGAATCACGAGAAGTCTATATATTGAAAAATCAGAAAATTTTATAAATTCTTTAAAAAANGAATTAGTTTCAGATGCNGAGGTAAAATTAAATAATAAATATTTTAATGATAATTAAGNAACATATTCTCTTTACTAAGCTTATATATTGTTTTATTATTGCCTAAAATGAGAATAAAGTCCTTATCATTAAAAGGTTTTAAAACATTTTATGAGAAATCTGTAGTTAATTTCAATAACAAAATTTCGGCAATTGTAGGACCAAATGGATGCGGAAAAACTAATTTATTAGATGCGTTACGATGGGTACTTGGTGAGCAGAATCCCAGACTGTTGAGGACTGACTCAATGATACAGCTTATTTCCGACGGAAATGATAAACTCCCAAAACAAGGATTTGCCGAAATCTCTCTAATTATAGACACNCATGATCACGAAGATTTACCTGAAGAGATTGAAATAAAAAGAAGATTAACTAGAAATGGTGATAGTTTGTATTATCTAAACGGTGAAAATTGTAAACTCAAGGATATTACAGAATTAGTTATTACAATTGGTGCTGGCTCGCGAACTTTTACTGTAATACCTCAAGGTCAGATTGAGAGTTATATCACNGCAAAAGCNGAAGATAAAAGACAATTGATAGACGAAGCCGCAGGACTAGGAAAATATAAAATTAGAAGACACGAAACAGAAAGAAAAATAATATTAACCAAAGATAATTTGGATAGAATTAATGATATAAAAGAGGAAGTTGGTTTACAAAGAGAATCTTTAAGACAGCAAGCTGAAAAATCTAATGAATATAATACGCTTGTCGATAAATATAAGAAAATTGAAAAACTCTTTTATAAAAAAAGGTTTAANGATTTAAATCNNAAACTTGAGACNGCAATAAAAGATAAAGAGGATTTTCAGCAAACTATTTTAATTATTGAAGAGTCTAAATTTTTAAAAAATAAGGAGCTTGAAGATNTAGAACAGAATATCAAATCAAACAAGTTGGATCTTGANTCACAAAACTCAAAAATTTTATCTGATAAAGAAAGACTTTTTAAAATTGACTCTGAAATTAAAACAATTAATTCTGAGAATGAACTTATTAAGCAAGGCTTAGAAAGCTTAAAAAATTTCAAGTCTGAAGCAGTTCAAGAGCTCGATGATATTTTAATTGAGAAAGAAAAAAAACAGAAACTACTAAACTCAACTAATTTAAATTACAACAAAATTATTTCTGATATGAACAATAAAAATTCAGAACTCGAGGACGAATCAAGTATTAAAAAGAGATTGTTTGATGCAGTCGAGAGGCTTTCATCGCAAAAAACTAGTGCAAATCTCTTA
>NZXA02000042.1 GCA_002697665.2 bacterium | reverse complement strand
ATGATGGAAACACGCCCAGATATAGCAACCGCAGATATAGATGTTAGAGCATTGCAAACAGAGGGTAAGTGGGACCCCTGGAGTCGTGAAAAACATATCCCACTCGTAAACCTTGCGGCAGAACATAGAATGGATGCATTTATTTTTGATGTTTATTTCATTGAGGATAGCGAACGTAAGCTTGAGTACAAGGTTTTGAATAGCGTTTCAGACTCTCTCTTATCCATGGAAAAGGTTAAGGATCTTTTTCCTGACCCTGACAATGACCTTGCAAAAGCATCCCAAAGAGCAGGGAATATTATTTTCGCCCAGAGTTTCAAGCCCCAGCCAGAGAAAAAGGAACCCATCAAAAAGCGATCTGAGGTAATGGAAAGAAGACTAAAGCTTCTTGAAGAAAGAGGTTTATTTCGTGTTGTTGACAGAGAAAAATACTCTAGTCTGTTTGATTTCTATGATATAGAAACTGTTGTTGATACCCTTATCAAAAGTTCAGCGGGTGTCTATTTTTTTCAGTCTGATCCTGATCCTGACGGTCTACAAAGAAAATACCCGTTGGTTGGTCTCTATGAGAATAGAATTTTCCCTTCAGCATCTTTAGCAATTGCGCTCAAACATTATGGCGTATCATTTGAAGATGTTGAGATTGTTCCAGGGAAACATATAAGATTTAATCTTCCGGAACCGGATGAACACGGACGCTCTGAGATATCTATCCCTGTAAACAGCAAAGGCCAGATGCAGGTAAACTGGGCTGGTAATTGGCAGGACAAGGAGACGGGTGAGTTTGATCTGGTTCATTATCCATACAATGTTTTGAAAGATTTTCAGCAAGGCGAGTATTCAAACTACATACTTGCTGAATTTAAAAAACTCGTAAACCTGTCATTTAATGGAAACGCAAAGGCTGCATATAAACCTGCCCTGGGATTCATTGATGCGCCCAAAAAAGATATACTTGGAGCTGTTAAAAAAGTTATGATGATGGGTGCTACAGAAAAGTGGATTCAAGAAAACCCAGATGGAACGGCAGCAGAGTTTAAGAGACTTCCACCGCATATTTTCAATGAAATAAAAGACAACAACACAATTGCTGATGCTTTTTTAGACTCAAATAGGAATGAACCTCCAAATCTTGATGATTTAATAAAGAGTAAAACCTTGAGCTATGAATTTGGAATAAATGACTATGAGTTCAGCACATACAAAAAACATATAACTGATTTGAATACCGCTATAAATGATAGCGATGAAGATGATAAAAAAAGGCTCACTAAAGTAAGAGACATGGCCAGAATCATAGAAAGGAATTTCCAGATTATATCAAACCTGGCGAAAAATAATATTATCGATGAGCAGCGTCCGTTAACCTTCTTCCCTAATGCAAAAAAGCAGAGACTCTTTATTGGTAGTGAAGAAAAAAATACCGTCCATAATGTAGTACCGTTTGAATTTGTTGGGAAAAAATTATACTATGGCCTAACTGCAACCGGAACATCTGATTTAAACCCTATGCCATTTGATCCTCGCTATCCAATGGTTGGTCTTCATGCAAATGCCCTAAATACAATTCTTGATAACAAGATTATTTATGAGGTGCCAAAGGTTCAAGTTGCACTAGTCATTGGAATTATTGGCATTCTTTTGGCATTTGGAGTTCCAGCACTGAGTGCTGCAATGGGCGGTCTTGTTACCGCAATTATTATTGGGGCGTACGGGTGGCTATCATTCTGGCTGTTTACCAATCAACAAATTTGGCTAGACATGGTTGGCCCATTGTCTGCTCTATTTATTGGGTATTTAGGCATTACGGTTTATAACTATATACAAGAAGAGAAGAATAAGAATTTTCTTAAAGAGTCATTTGGGACCTACGTTTCTCCAGAATTAATTGATCAAATGTATGAAAGCGGCGAGGAGCCTTCACTTGGAGGTGAAGAAGGCTATCATACAGCATTCTTTACAGACATTCAAAGTTTCTCAGCATTCTCTGAGAAACTTACTGCAAGTGAATTGGTAGCATTATTAAACCAATACCTTACAGATATGACCGATGTTTTACTTGAAAATAATGGAACCTTAGATAAGTATATTGGTGACGCAATCGTGGCATTTTATGGTGCCCCAATTGATGTTGATAATCACGAATACTGGGCATGCAAAACTGCAATTGAAATGCAGGATAAACTTGCCATCTTGCGTGAAGGTTGGCAGGAAGAGGGTGACCGGTGGCCAGAAATTGTCCACAACATGCAGAACAGAATAGGTATAAGTTCTGGTCAAATGGTAACTGGGAATATGGGCTCTGAGGCTCGGATGAACTACACCATGATGGGCGACAATGTTAATACTGCCGCAAGACTCGAGTCATCCGCAAAGCAATATGGCATATATATTCAAATAGCAGATAGTACCTACCAAGCTGTAAAAGAAAAAGTAGTAGTTCGCGATCTAGATAATGTAAGAGTGTTGGGTAAAAATGAGCCTGTAAAAGTGTGGGAGTTGATAAGTGAAGTGGGGCAAGAGCCTGATCAATATAAAAAGATACTACCTGCATACCATGAGGCTTTAGATTTATATAAAAGCCAAGAGTGGTCTAAAGCAATCGAGGCATTTAAGGCATCTGATGAATTAGAAGAAATGTTTGGTGGTAGAAAAACTAATCCCAGTAGAATCTATATCCCAAGATGTGAGCACTATCTAGAAAATCCACCTGGTGAAGACTGGGACGGTGTTTGGACATTAACAAGTAAATAAAAGATTAAGCCAGAATGAATAGGCACCACACATGCTTGCTTAGCATACTTACTGGGCTGATGCTTTCGATACTTACCGCACAAGACCCGTTCGTCATTGATACATCGTTATCTAGCTCTCTCCCACAGTCAATTGCAAATTCTATAGAAATTGCAGATGTTGATAATGATGGATACAACGATATCATCATGTCCGGGTACGATTCCACTCGCTTTGGATTATTCATTGATATAATAAAAGTGAATAGTCAGGGCGCACTTACTTCAGGATTTTCAACAAACTTCATTACCTACCCAGATACAATTGCTGAATTTTCAGGCGGGCTTGGCAATTTAGATTTGTCAGATGTGAACCTTGATGGCAGCATTGATATTTATTTGAACGGTTCTGCCAGGTCAGAACTACTAATGAATTCATCATCGGGATATTTTAGCGAGTCAAACTGGCTTCAAAATATGTTTGTCATTTACAGTAATGGGAAATGGGGCGATGTAAACATGGATGGGAAACCTGATCTTTTCTTGATGGGTGTCAAAGAACCAGCGGATAATATTCTGAATGAGCTTTATCTAAATACTGGTGCTTATTTAGATGAAGATCCAACAACCATCTTCCCAGCGCTCTTTACTGGAAGCAGTGCATGGGGTGACTATGACAATGATGGCGATCCTGATTTGATCATAGGCGGACAAACAGCAAACCCAAATTCTTCTGTGACAAGGCTTTATCAAAATGATCCCATCGGTAGACTAACTGAAGTAACAACAGCTGACGCAATTAGTGGAATCAAATCTGGGGCGTTTCACTTCTCTGACCTTGATTCCGATGGAGATTTAGATCTAATTATGTCTGGCTGGGACAAAATATCAGGGAATCTTGTTACCTATCTCCTTGAAAATGAGCCGCTTGGTACATTTGCATTATATCCTGAGCAGATTGAATTTGCAGTTGCTCATGGTACAATAGATGCAATTGATTTCAACTTAGATGGTCTTCAAGATATTGTAATTGCTGGCGCAGATGATGTAAGCCTCTATTCTGGTAGAATTAATTCTGTGTCTGGAAGGGTTTATTTAAATAATGGAGACGGAACATTTGAAGAGATAAAGGAACTATACGGGGCCAGGTCAGCCAGGTTTGTTGATGTTAATCTTGATGGAGTCCCCGATCTAATTACCAGCGGAACCACAGAAATTGGAGACCCAGAAAAATCCTTTTCACATGTATTCATAAACAATAATTCAGGGACTAATGAAAAACCAGATCCACCCAGTGCTCTAACTGCATTTGCTGTTAGCACTCGTGCAATATTTTCTTGGGGAACTGGTTCAGATGATATTGACGACCCCGGCAGCCTATCTTACAATATTCGTATTGGGACCTCATCCGGTGGCAACCAACTCATTTCATCATCCGTTCCATATAACAAGTCAAACATTGGAAAGAGACTCATTCGTGAATTCAATGAAATCCCTCATGGCACCTATTACTGGGCAGTCCAAACCGTGGACGGATCAGGGAATACATCAGAGTGGTCCGAGCAGGATACTTTATTTATTGCGCGCCTTGTTGCCTCCACCCAATCTTTACCTGGTGTGTATTACTCATCAGCAGGTTGGGCAGATTATACTGAAGATGGTATCCCAGATATGGCACTAACAGGTGTTACATTCTCAGGCTCAAGCATAACAAACCTTTTTGAGAACTCAGGTGGGTTGCTATCTCAAGATTTAGAGCAAGATATNCAGGCTGTTTTTGGTGGACACCTTTCTTGGGTTGACTANACAAANGATGGACACCTTGATCTGACCATGACCGGTTTCCAGATTAGNAATTTCTTTGGAGGGTTTAAAACTAGTTTTTATAAATGGGANAATGGACTCTATGTTGTTGATATGGACTCCGAGATNAATCAGGATNTNAATTTTGATGGCATCGGTGACTATTGGGTNAATGGTGGAGTCAATGGCCATCACTGGGGTGACTATGACAATGACGGTGATCTTGATTATGTGCAGGGAGGTTTTGANAATGCTTACGTTAGACANCTGGACGTGTTCTACAATGATAATGGAGTTCTGCGTCTTGATACAAACCAGACAAACCTGGTCCCTATAAATCCAGCAATTGTCCATTGGAGTGATTTAAATCGCGATGGGAGATTAGACCTAGTCTCTATTGGGGCTGACGCAGAACAATCACTTCGAATGCGGGTTTACATTAATAATTCAAATTACATCCTGACTCCATCTATGACATGGGAGTCTGAGATATTTGGTGTTACTGCTGGCGCTATTGCCTTTGGGGATTATAATAGTGATGGCTACGACGATTTTGCTTTGACAGGTATGAATGGGGATGGTGATCTTATTACCTATGTTGTTCAAAATGGTATTAACTCATTCATCGTCACTCACATACTCCAAGGTGTCTACTATGGGAAGCCTGCATGGGGAGATTATGACTCAGATGGAGATTTGGATCTTCTAATTGCAGGGCAATCCAGTACAGAAGGTGCTCTGGGTTCAGTACCAACGACTATGGTATACTATCAAAATGAAAATGGATTTTCGCTAGACCAGACTCTTTCTATTGACAGTGTTGGAATAAGTTTTTCACAGTGGGGAGACTATGATTCAGATGGAGACCTTGATTTATTTTTATCAGGATTTAAAGCAAATCAAGATGTTGTCGCACAAGTTTATGATAATCTTGAATCACTTGAAAACCCTAACAAGGAACCTAATGCTCCATACCTCCTTGATGATACGAATATTGTTAATGGCAATGTTAATCTTACATGGACAGCGCCAATCGATCCTGAAAATGCTGGTGGCGGATCCACACCAGAGCTCGGTCTAAGATATCATTTACAGGTTGGATATGAAGATGAGAATAATGACCATGCCATCAGTACAGGGCACTATGGCATCAATGAAATTGGCTTGATTAATAGACCCCAGAAAAATTTGAGGAACTTAAAGGAAGGAAATTACAGCTGGCGTGTTCGTGCTATTGATCACGGCTATGCTACTTCTAATTGGTCAAACAGTGAGTACTTTTACATTGATGTAACCGCACCAACAATTGATACTATACGAGCGAACTACGTTTCATCTGATCAAATAATCCTCGTGATAAAATTTAAAGAGGATTTTTACCTTGATATCAATAAAGAGCCAACAGTTCTTGTCACGCATCCCTACTATCCTGACCTTGGTGAATCGGGGACAGAGGACGACTCACTCAAAGTTGAGAAACAAAGTTTCAACGGAGACGAGTGGACTGGAGTCTTAATCCTGCCAAGTGATTATAGTGGAAAAGCAATACAAGTTCACGTTTATGGTGCCCAAGATGATAGAAAAAATAGAATGTCACCAGCTTCTGTATTCAAGACTCCTGAAAGCATCATATCACAATATGGAGGCACTGCAATTAGCGAAGACGGTGAAGTTAGTATTCTTTTACCACAAAATGCTATTACAGGAGATGTTTCCATATCGATAACTGGGCAGAACGTACCTCCCGATTCAAGTTCTTATATTTATGAAGTGAATCGTGGAATCACCTATTTGATATCTGACCTTTATGATGTGAAACCATTTGAACAGTCACTTAACAAACCAGGGATACTGAGAATAGGTTTCCCTGATANCACCTGCTTGATTACAGAANCATTAAATCAATATTTTAACANAAANTGTAAAGACGAATCAGCCTGTGCTGAATTGAACGGTGAGTGGATTGCGATGCCTNACTNTGGAATGACCCCTTTTATCGGAATGATCGATACATCCATCACTGGTTTATTACCAGTCTTAAAAATGGGNGGNTCCCAAATNTCTATAAATGGCGATCCTTTCNTNCAGGTACAGATNGANACNTTNGGTACCTATGGAGCATTTGTTACNATGGACACCACATTGATGTCTGATTCTTTNGATGTTGAAACNATTGTATGTCAGCCAAGAATATTTTCTCCTGGNGGNTCAGGATCTGTATTTGAGTTTACNGAGACAAATATTATTTANTCNTTNGAGCGCTCTGAAGAAGTAACTGCANGAATATTTAACCTATCCGGCNGATTAAAAAGAANTATTAAACCAGAGTTTATATNAGAACCTGGGCATCAAGTNATGAACTGGGATGGNAAGGATTCGAATGGTGACATTGTTCCAAGTGGTTTATATATNGTTACTCTGGAAAAAGAAGACACCATNCTGAGNACTACTGTTGGGGTNCTAAATCGATGAAACANCTGCTNTCGATATNGCTCCTCCTATCANCTNTATTTAGTCAATATGACCAATTATTTGTNGGAACTCGCCCNCTAAGTATGGGNGGAGCATTTATTGCGGTTGCTGATGATGCAAATGCAATTACCTGGAANCCNGCTGGCTTACCTGGGCTNCGTAGGACAGANTTCACTTCAACCTATGCAAATCTCTATAATATGGGCATCACACAATCTTATATAGGATTTGCAAGGCCATTTTCAGATCACATTGCACTTGGATTTGATTGGTCAAATGTAGGCTATGATGATAATGAATTATCTTATGGAGAAAATAAATTAAACTTTGCTGTTGGGGCTCAACCAAACAAACTATTCTCATTTGGTCTCACTCTAAAATACCTAATGAGAGATATGCTGTTAGATGAAGCGTCCTATGGGAAAAGTTCAGGAATTGGGTACGATGCGGGCTTTTTGATACAGCCATTGAAAAATTTAAAGTTAGGGATTGGCATGTATGATATAGGCGGGACATCTGTATCATATAAAGATAAAACCAGCGAGACAGTTCTTGGACAAGCGTTTAAACTAGGAATTAGTTACATGCCATTTAACGGGCTAACCATAGCAGGTGATTTTGGAGACAGGTTTCACTTAGGTACTGAATATGTTCTGGCCAGTAGAGTTAGTTTCAGAGCTGGAGTCCAACAAGATATAAGCGGTGAAGAAAAAATAATGGTCCCTTCTGCTGGAATATCCTTAAAGTTTAGAACAATAGTAATGGAATACGGATATGAAAGTCACCCGTATTTAGAACCAACACATCGAATATCATTTGCACTTCAATTAAGTCCTGCTGTAGTTAGTATTACCAAAACCACCATTGCACATAATCCAATTTTTCGATCACTTCATCGTTACTATGAATCAGAGCCATTCATAAAGGTAGGCTTAAAAAATATTTCTGATGAAGATTTACCAGTCAATGTCTCACTTTTTGTTCCCACAATGATGGATAATCCTCACTCAGAATCAGTAACGCTTCCTCCAAAATCAGATGAAGAATATGATGTTGGTGTCTCATTTAGTAGCGATGTACTCACCTCGAAAAAGGCAACCTTTGATAATCTGGTTCAGCCAGAGGTCAAGGTAACCTACAAACAAGGTGGTGAAGAGAAATTAGCCCAAAAGAAAATGGAATCTTCCTATGTTCTTGGTAAAGGTAAGTTGACGTGGAGTAACCCTGAAATGATTGCATGCTATGTTACACCAGCAGACGCAGTTGTAGATAAGTTTGCAAGAAATTTTATCCAATACTATACCCCCGTCCTGAATGACTATTTTGGTAGAAGTAACTTAGGGCGAGCAATTATTCTCTATGACGCGCTTGGAACCCATGGCCTGGTTTATAATATTGATTTGGAGACTCCTTTCTTGGATATTGCTGATGACAAATCTGCATTCGATACCGTGAAATATCCAGGAGATATGCTCAGAGATAAAATTGGTGACTGCGATGACCTTACTGCTCTCTATGGCTCATTATTAGCTAATCTTGGGATTGAGACAATGTTTCTGGATGTATTCAAACCAGGTGCTGGCCATATTTTTCTAATGTTTGACAGTGGAATAAAGCCAGATGATGTTACCAAGTATTTTTTAGATGAGAATGAAGTTGTGGTCTTGAATGATAAAGTCTGGATTCCGATTGAAGCAACCCTAGTTGGCAAGCCATTTTTTTCTGCATGGAAACAGGGAACGCTCAAGTATAATGAAATGAAAGCAGAGAATTATGTAAATGAAATCTCGGTTAAAGAAGCTACCGCAAAGTATATAGCAGGTTCACATATTACTCCTGATATGCCCATGCCAACTATTGATGGTATTAATGATCTACTAAAAGAGGATATAAAACAGTATGGAATGTGGTTAGAACAAATTGTCTATAATTCNGTTGGNAGNAAATTGATTGCTGCTGAGGACTATTATGATGCTGGGGTCAAATACATGGAATTNAAAAGNTATAAAGAAGCAATNGAGATGCTTGAAACAGCTATAAATATGAAACCTGTATTCCCTGACGCAATCAATACCCTTGGAGTGTGCTATACCAANACAGANGAATATGCNAAGGCAATAGAGTTCTATGAAGAAGCAATCCAACAAGCAGGNGAGCACGCTGGTTTTATGTTAAATATTGCCATATCACAATTCATGCTAGGAAATAAAGGACTGGCAAANCAAAAATACGATGAAGTAGTGATGATTGATCCAATGTTTGAAGGAAAGCTAGACAANGTGTTTGGCGCTGCAAAGGCCAGNGTTGCAGGTCCAANAGATGGGCCCACACTCAAAATATCTGATGACTTGGAGGCAGAGCTAGCAGAAGGCTCTACCAAAGGACTTGTTGAAATNAAAGATGCGCCAAAGGATATAGAGCCTGAAGATATAAANAAGGTAGACTTTAGAAAGCANAGAGCAAGAAGTGATAATACTGTAGGAATTACCTTTGCCAGACTTGGAAACTATTCNATGGCAATAGATTATTTTAAGAAATCAATCAAAAATGATCCCACTGAAATGGACTATAAAGTACATTTAGCCGTAGCATTATATAGAATGTATAAATANGATGATGCACTTGNATATTATGANGANGTCAAAAGAGCAAAACCNGAACTTGTAACGCAACTCGANTTTATAGANAGNATGGGTGAGAGCACACCAAAATTTGATAAATTTGATTAATNTTGCTTAAATTATGGNTACTATGATAAAAAAATTAATATTCATTCCACTTATCTTGGCTNTTAGTTGGGCACAAGATGAAGACGANCTAGATTTAGATGCTATGTGGGATAATACTGTTTGGAACGATATAGAAAGCGTTGCTGATGCTGGCTATGAAGTAGAAAAAGTCACTGCAGTTGCAGGCGTTCGAGGTGCTGAAGCTGAGGACGAGGCTTTATATCATCTTTACTATAGACAATCTATGAAGGGTCCAAGTAAAGTAGAGTTGAACAAGGCCCTTGGTAAATTGCTTAATACACTAACAGCTTTGAAGGGAAAAAACCCTGCACATGAAAAAATTCCTGAAGTAACCCACTATGTTATTCAGATATATAAAAAGCTTGAGGATAAGCCAAAGGCAAGAGAATACGAAAAAGAATTACTTGCTGTTGCTCCGGAATCAAAGTGGGCAAAATTTTATAAGTAAACCAAAAAATGGATAATAAAAAAGCCCCTGCTCAAGGGGCTTTTTTATTTATAAACTTTTTTATTCCCTTCAGCATCCATGAGTATCCAGCCTCCTCCAGGAACCTCGTTTCGTACTATGCCTTCACCTCTTAAGGAGCCATCTGGAAACCAAAACCTAGCCCTTCCTCTTGGAACTCCATTTACATAGTTCATCTTCATTTCCCTCCTCCCATTTGAATACCATTGTATCCATGGACCATTTTCATAACCATCTTTATACTTGATCTTTAACGCTCGCTTACCATTGGGATGCCATTCTCTATACCATCCATCAGGCTCTCCATTGATAAACTTTGCTTTGAGTGCTTTTTTCCCATTTTCATACCACTCAATGTATCTTCCCTGCTCTTTACCATCGATATAAAACCCCCATATTGATCTTTTCCCGTTTTCATACCACTCTCTGTATTTACCCACGTATTTATCTTGATCAAATGTTGCAATTAGCTCCCGGTGTCTAGATGCACCATCATCATACCATTGCTCAAAGTCACCATGTTTTCTCCCATTATCAAAATGCCCAATCATAATTGGGTCGCCTATCTGGTTAAGAGTTTGCCAAAGACCATGCTTTATCCCGTCTTTAAACTCTCCTGCCATAAGACCTATGTCCAGCTGCTTTACCACAGGGCCGGTAAAGGGAATATCATCATAATAGTAGACCCCTGCCAATGAATCTAGGTAGCCCCATTCGACGGCTCTGGTGCTATCATCCTGCCCTTGTATCACTGCCAGATATAACATAGTTATAAGTATTGATTTATGTTGGATCATTGTAATTGTATTAAATAGTACTAATTAACCGCGAAAGTTAAAAAAAATAGACAAGTTTACTATAAATAAAAAAAAACACATCTTGGGACAACTTTTCACAAGTATCTAATTAAATGGAAACCCTAATAAAGGAGTTTAAAAGTTTTGATTTCAAATGGATTGAGTTTTATCTTGAAAGGTCTACTAACCATTTCACGCTTACTAAGCTCTTTCCACTCCATAAGATCACACTCTGAAATCTCTCCACTTAATTCAATAGATCCACTAGAGACCCTTCCATGAGTCTCAATAATTCTGATGATCCATGCATCTTCTTTCTCTGCTTTTTTTAGTACAGATAATTCCAATCCTTGTCCATTTAACTTAACAGGAATTTTTACCTTCCCAGACACCCCATCAAATAATATTGGCTCTTGGTTCAAGCAAGAAGCCTCATTAATGACATCTGAATGTATTAGACTATCTTTGTGTGGAAAAAGGCTGTAAGTAAAGGAATGGGATCCCTTGTCTGCATCTGGATCAGGGTTGGTAGGCGAGCGCAATAGGTTAAGATCCAGTAGATTATCATGAACCATGTAACCATATTTGCAATCATTTAGCAAGGCAACTCCATTATCATGATCTGAAAGATCTGCATATTTATGACCAACAACTTCAAACTTAGCCTTGTCCCAACTAGTATTTCTGTGCGTATTTCGTTTTACATAACCATACTGAATGTCAAATGAGGCTTGTTCAGCTCTTACACTTACAGGAAAATGAACACGTAGCATTTTGTGATTCTCATACCAATCGACATTGGTCAAAAAATCCAACCTCTTTGATAAAGGGTTAAGGCTGACCAACTGTTGAATGCTGGAATTCCCAATCTTAAACTCAAATTTTAATTGTTGTAAGACACCTCCTTTTGAATGACTAGAGGCATGGGTCATTTCTGCTGTTTCAATCAATGCCTCTCTATAGAAGAAGTCCACATCCCAGGCGTCCCAGTTATTTGGTCTGTCTTCATACAAGGATAGAACATTCCCAAGACCTGCCATGAATTCTTTTTCTAGTTCTTTGTCATAAGCAGAGATCAGTGCACCCTTCTCATTAAACTCATATCTAACTAAATTATTTTCAAGTAATAAATTGTCATCTTTTTCAAGATTATGAACAACGCTATCACCCTTTTTGAATGTAGTAAATGAAAGAGCGTTTAGCTCAACCAAAGCAAATACTCCCTCCTCTGTCCTCTGCAATGGAATTTCATTTCCACCTTCATCAAAAATGTGATGATTTTCAAAAGATTCTGGAATCTTTGCCGAACCTTTCCAGGAATAAGATAAAGTATTTAATAAAACGAATGATTCGGAATCTTGTTTGAATAATTTTTTCGCAGATTCATTCATTAATTGATCACA
>NZXA02000025.1 GCA_002697665.2 bacterium | reverse complement strand
GATGTTTGTGAAAGAGACAGGGAAATTGATAAATCGTATATCAAAATATCTGAAGAAATAATCTCTTTAATGAAAAATGATCCATCAATTATTGATGCAGCAAAATTTCTTTTATTGATATTAAAAGATGTAGAAAGAATTGGTGATTTAGCAACTAACATTGCTGAAGATAGCTATTATATTCAAACTGGAACAATAATTAGACATGGAAACTTTATCTAATTTTTCTATTTGGTTCTTTATCTGAATCATTATAAATTTCTAATGCTTCGGGCAAAAACTCTTCAAGTTCTTTTATTCTATTTTCGGTAATTGGATGTGTGCTTAGCCATTGAGGAGGTCTTTCTTTTCCTTTATTAACCTCTAACATTATTTTCCATAAGTTGATGGCTTCTTGTGGATCATAACCTGCTCTTGCCATATAAACCATACCCATTCTGTCAGCCTCATATTCTTGCTTTCTGCTAAAAGGTAAAATTGCACCAATAGATACAGCAGGAATATATGCTTGAAAGACGGCGTACTGAATTGCAGGGTCTTCTTCTCTTAAAGCAATTTGTAGAGCTATTGCCCCAACTTGAGTTAAAATTCCTAGGCTTATTCTCTCACCACCATGCCTTGCGGTCGCATGAGCAATTTCATGTCCCATAACAGCTGCAATTTGGCCCTCGTTCTCCATTATATCTAGGATTCCTTCATAAAATGCAATTTTTCCTCCAGGAAGACACCATGCATTAACTTGACTGGACTCAATAACATTGAATCTCCAATTATAATTTTTTTCGGTAAATGGAGCAATCTTATTACCTACTCTCTTAACAGCAGAAACGTATTCTTGATTTGATGAAAGTTTTTCACTACTTAAAACTTGATCATAGGCGGTTAATCCAAGTTGAATTTCTTGAGATTCAGAAATTAAAATTAATTGGCTTCTTCCAGTAACGGGAGCTTTAGAGCATGCTACAATTAGAAGAAAAAAAGTTAGAAGAAGAAGTGAGTATTTAAAGCTTCCAAAAACTTTTTTTACTAGCCTCATTATTATTTAGAAAAAAGTTGCTTCATTCTCTCAATGCCCTCGTGAATATCATCGTCGTGAACCGCATAGGTAACACGAACAAATCCTTCACCTTGGGTACCAAAAGCTGTACCTGCAACAACTGCTACACCAGCCTCTACAACAAGTTTGTCAGTAAACTCTTGAGATGTAAGACCNGTACCAGTTATGTCAGGGAAGCAATAGAAAGATCCAGGAGGNGTNATACATTTNAGNCCTGGTACTTCGTTAAGCCCCTTTACCATTAAATTTCTTTTATGTTGNAATAATTCTCTTTTTTCATAAGTCCAATCTTGAGGACCAGTTACAGCCTCATATGCAGCTCTTTGAATAAATGCAGCAACATTTGTAATTGAATCTTGAAGGAAGATTGAAAGTTTAGTAATAATTTCTTCATTTGCAACAGCAAATCCTATTCTCCAGCCAGTCATTGCATAAGTTTTTGACCAAGTATCAATAACAATACATCTGTCTTTCATCTCTGGAATTGCAGAGATTGTTTTATGTTTTTGACCATCATATATAACCTGACTAAAGATTTCATCTGTTATGACTAACAAGTCAGGGTGCTTTAATACTATTTCTGCTATTGCCTCAGGATTTTCAACTATNTGCCCGTTAGGACGCTGCGGAGTATTAATAATTAATAATTTTGTTTTATCAGTAATCATATTATCTAATTTTTCTAAATCATATTGCCAGTCTTCTTGATTTAGTGGAGTATGGTCAATTTTAGCTCCTGCATATTTAGCCCAAACTTCATCAGGTGGATATCCNGGGTTTGGAAAAATGACATGGTCTCCNTCTTCTAAAAGAGTTAGNAATGTCATTGTTAAAGCGTTCTTAGCTCCGGCGCAAACAATTACTTCTTCTGGTTTAGTTCCTGGTCTTCTCTCTTTCATTATTTCTGTTGCTATATATTCTCTTAGCTCAGGTAAACCAGGTCCTGGATCATATCTAACATACCCTGCATTTAAAGCATCAACAGTTGCTTTTAAAATATGCTCTGGGGTTTCGAAGTCTGGTCCTTGATAATCACCTTTTTCAAAGTGAATAATTTTTTTACCAGTTTCTTGTTCGAGTTTTTTTGCAACTCTCATGCTTGCCCATTGTTTTGGCAGCGTAAAATGCTCAGTTCTTTTGCTAAAATTGTATCCCATGCAGATACCTCCAAAGGCACACTTAAGTGACCTTAAATAGTAATTGAAATAAAAATTATGAAATATATAATTTTTTTGTCAAACCCTTTAATTTTTGTTTGATAAAAAATATCTCTGTTAAAATAAGAAAATATATGAACATTAATAAAGATAAAAAAGTAGAATCAATAAAAGTTAAAAAAAATAGAAAAATATCAGAATTACTCAGTTTAATGGAAAATACTGGTTTTCAAGGCAAAAATCTAGCAAAAACTGTGTCAGTATTTGAAAATATGGTGAGAAATCCCGATGTAACAATACTTTTTGGCTATGCCGCTTCGTTATCTACAACCGGGCAATGGAAAATTATTAATTGGTTATTAGATAATAATTATATTGATATTTTGGTTCCAACAGGTGCAAATATATCTGAAGACATAGTTGAAGCAATGGGAGGTTCATATTTACAATATAGTCAAAATTCTAATGATTCANATCTNTTTGAAAAAGGGTTCAACAGATATTATGACATTCTTGGAGATGAATCAGAATATCTNGAAATGACTGAATTGATTGCGGAATTCATTTTAACATTAGATGGTGATTATATTTATTCATCAAGAGAATTTTTAAAGTATTTTGGCGACTGGTTATTAACAAAAAATATTGATTCAATAGTTTCTTCAGCGGCTAGAAATGATGTTCCAATTTTTTGTCCTGCTTTTGCAGATAGTCCTTACGGAGATGCTGCATTGATTGCAAAATCAAAAAATTTTAATTTAAAAATTGATGCAATTAAAGATTATACGGAATATATGTCATTGGCAGAAAAAGTGAAAGAAACTGGTGTCGTATATATAGGTGGTGGGGTACCAAAAGATTGGATCCAGCTCTTTTCTGTGACTGCTGATCTTTTATATACCGACAGAAAAGTTCCTTCAAGAAGTGATGGTAGGATCCGAAAAAATATTGGAAAAGACGAAACGTATTACCCACATAAGTATGCAATTCAAATCACGACTGACTCACCTCAGTGGGGAAGTTTATCTGGATGTACGTTTGAAGAAGCAGTATCATGGGGAAAAGAAGATCCTGAGGGACAACTGGTTCAATGTTATTGTGATGCAACTATTGCTCTACCAATTTTTAGCCATGCTCTATGTGAAAGGTTAGATAATTTTAAAAGACAGGGAAAAAAATTATTTAAATTTTTTTAAAATTGAATTAAATTCTATCACTTTTTCTCTTGGATTATTATATGAAAAAACTCCATTAATAACTGCGACTCCTGATACACCAGTGGACATTACTTGATCAACATTTGATGTTTCAATTCCACCAATTGCAAAAATTGGAACTGTAATTTTTGGCGATGTAATTTTTTTCATAGTATCAAAACTTGTTGGAAGTCTATCAGGTTTGGTTTTTGTAAAATATGGAGTTCCAATTGCAATATAGTCAGCATTTTTATTTATAAATTTATTGGCACGTTCATTATCACCATAACAAGAAACTCCTAAAATTTTATTTTCTCCTATGATTTTTCTACATTCATCAAAATTTTGATCGTCTTTACCAATATGTAGACCGTCTGCATCAACTTGATTAACAATATCGGCCATATCATTAATTATGAAAATAACATCGTATTTATTAGTAATTTTTCTTAATTCTTTTGCTTTATATAAGATTTCCTCTTTAGGACTTCCTTTTATTCTCAGCTGAAATATTGATGGTTTTGCGGAAAGTGCATCATCTAAAAAATCAAAATATTTTGATTGATCAATTAAAGACTCATCAGAAATTAAATATAATCCTGATAGCTTGTTCTTTATCATTTTATTTCTGTGTCTAATACTTTCATGACATCATCAATAGAGTTATCTACATTGATTGGTAAATTAGAATAAGTATTAGAAATTCCTGTTAATTTTTCTAAATGATAATCAATCTTAGAATCAACAAATTTTAATCCATGAGCTGTTGATATTATTACAACTTTATCTGATTTTTTTATTGTCTTATTTTTAACTAATTTTTCAAAAACTGATATTGCTACTCCTGTATGAGGGCAATTAAATGTTCCAGTTAGATCAACTTTGGCAGTTGAACTGGCTAGTTCATCTTCAGAAGATTGTTCAACTATCCCATCAAACTCTTTTAATATCTTAATCGCTTTATTAACACTAACTGGATCGCCAATTTGAATAGCATTTGCTAGAGTGGTCTTTGCAGATACTGGCTCAAAAGATTTAAAATCTTTTAAATAGCTTAGATATAAAGGATTAGCATTTTGAGCTTGAGCACATACTAGCCTTGGTAATTTATCAATTAAACCCAAATCTCTAAGCATCAAAAAACCCTTACCTAAAGCAGAAATATTACCTAGATTGCCCCCGGGTATAAGGACCCAATCGGGAACTTCCCAATCAAATTGTTGACACAATTCAATGCTTATAGTCTTCTGCCCTTCGATTCTTAAAGAATTTATTGAATTTGCTAGATAGATATTATTTTTTTTGCAAACTTCTTGAACAATTTTCATGCAACCATCAAAGTCTGAATCGATGGAAAGAACAGTTGCACCATTTGCAAGTGGCTGGACAAGTTGTGCGACAGAAACTTTATTTTTTGGAAGAAAAACAATTGATTTCAAACCCGCGGCGGCACAATATGCGCTTAGTGCTGCAGAGGTGTCGCCAGTTGATGCGCAAGCAACGGCTTTAATTTCGTTTCCATTATCTATTAGTTGTTTTACCGCAGAAACTAAAACGGTCATACCTAAATCTTTAAAAGATCCAGTATGACTATTTCCGCACATTTTAATCCATAAATCCTCTACCCCAATCTGCTTACCATATCTATCAGCCCAAAATAGATTTGTAGAACCCTCGTACATAGAGACTATGTTTTTATCGTCTATGAAAGGGACAACCCATTCCTTCTTTCCCCATACTCCACTACCATAAGGCCAGCTTTGTCTTCTGTAACGAGAATCAAATAAGTCTTTCCAATAAGTTGAATCATGTTTTTTTAAGGCTTCCATATCATGAGCGACCTCTAATAGGCTTCCTGTATCAGGGCATCTATATATTATTTCATCAATAGGAAATTTATTATTGGGATCATCAATACTTTGAAACCAACAATTAAAATTATTTTCCATATCGCAGCTCCTGAGACATTATTTCATAGGGTGGATCAACTTTTTCCCATAATGAAAAACTTTCAGCACCCTGATAAGCCAACATGTCTAATCCATTAATTATTTTTGCACCTTTTGTTTCAGCTGACATCAGTAATTTTGTTTTAGAAGGAGAATAAATTAAATCATAAACAAATTGGGTTTTTTTAAAGCAGTCAGAATTAATTAATTCTGGATCGGACTCTTTCATACCAATGGGCGTACAGTTAACTATTAAATCAGATTCTTTAGAGATTTGATCTACTTCGTTTTGAGAAATAATTTTAATATCAGTTTTAAAATTAAAACTTTCTAAATGCTCTTTTAATTCCAATGCTTTTTCATGATCAATATCAAAAATTAAAAGACTTGAGATTTTATTTGAACATAATTTTGAGCAGATAGCTTTAGACGCTCCGCCCGCACCTAAAACAATGGCTTTTTTTTCAGCAGGTTCAAAATTATTATCAATAAAAAGTGATCGACTAAAACCTAAACCGTCAGTATTATGTCCATGTAATTTATTATCTATTGAATAGAGGGTGTTAACTGAGCCAATAAGTTTTGCCTCATCAGTTAGTACGTCAATATACTTAATCACTTCTTCTTTATATGGAATCGTTACATTGGAGCCTGAAATAACATTGGACCTGACAAGATCACAAATATGCCCTACTTCATTCTCATTGGGCGCAAGAGGAACGTAACAAGCATTGATCCCAAGCTTACCAAATGCAGCGTTATGCATATTCGGTGATTTACTGTGATGAATAGGATTGCCTATAACCGTATAAACTTTTGTATTACCTGAAATTTTTAAAATATTTTCTTCCAAAATTAACGTCCTTAGTAATATTTTCTATAAGTTTTTCAACTGTTTCAAATTTTTTCTCACTCCTAATTCTAGCAAGGAAATAAATTTTAATTTTTTTGCCATAAACATTTTTATTAAAATCAAAAATGTGAGATTCTATTTGAAGAGAATTTGCATTAAAAGTCGGTCTGACTCCAATATTTGTGATGCTTTGATAGGATTTATCACTTATCACAACTTTTGAGACATAAACTCCTTTTTTGGGTAAAAAATTCCACTCGGTACTCAAATTAGTTGTTGGAAATCCTATCAATCTCCCTCTTTTTTCCCCATGAATTACTTTACCTGAGATATGATAGTTTCTTCCTAATAATTTATTTACCTTGTCAATGTTACCTTTAGAAATTAACTTTTTTATTTCAGAAGAGCTTATTACAAGACTATCAAGTCTTTTTATATCTATGCTGTGAACTTTCACTTTTTTAGATAATGAATCTTTTAATAGCTTTGCATCACCTCTGGCTTTATGACCAAATTTAAAGTTTTTGCCTATAACTATGTCGGAGGGATTATGGGCTTTGTATATATATTCTTTTGCAAATTCTTCGGCGCTGAGTTTCGATAATTTATTTGTGAATTTAATTTCATCAATCTTATCGATACCATAATTTTTTAATAATAATTTTTTTTCTTTATAGGGGAGGATCAAATCCATTTGAATATTATTAATTATTTCTCTGGGATGCGGATTAAATGTAATCAAAACAAGTTTTTGTTTTTTTTGTTCTGCAATTTTTTTTGCTTTACTTATTAACTTTTGATGACCAAGATGTATGCCATCAAAATTTCCAATCAATACTACTTTGCTTTTTTTCATAATTTAAAAAAATTTTAACACAAAAAAAAATTAATATTTCTTCCAAAATGAAGGTAATAAAAGCGCTACAATTGTAAAAATTTCTAACCTACCTAGTAACATTAAAAAAGTAAGTAAAATTTTACTAGGAATAGAAAAAAACGAATAATTTGAGTGCGGATTAATACCCTCAAATCCTGGACCTAAATTAGATATAGATGATAAAACTGCTGACGCACCAGTAAATGCTGAAATTTCAGGCTCAATTAAATTAATTGCCAGAATTGACAATATGCACGCAAATATAAATAAGAATAAAAAAGACATGACTCCTGATACCACTTCTTCGTCTATCACTTTATTGTTAATTTTTACTGTGTATATAATGTTTGGGCTAACTCGTCTCCTAATCTCTTGATATATTCTTTTCATAACTATTATAAGCCTTATCATCTTAACTCCACCGGTAGTTGAGCCTGAAGATCCACCTATTATCAAAAAGAAAATTAAAAAAAGTTTTATATGGCTTGGCCAATCGTTAAAATTATATGATGTGAAACCTGTGCCAGTCGAAATTGAAATTGCCTGAAATGCCCCATATCTGAAAGATTCTGATAAAGAGCTGTAATTGTAATAATTATTTAAGAGAAATGCCAACCCCACTATTAACAATAAATTAAGAATCATATATGTTTTAAACTCAGTATTTTCGAAGATTTTCTGAAAATTTGCAGTTATCAAAAAATAGAAAATTGCAAAACTGATTCCCGATATGAACATAAAAATTAAAATTATCATTTCAACTTTAAGATTAGCTAAACTCTCAATACTTAAGGGGTAACTTGAAAAACCGCCAGAAGATACAGTACTAAAAGAATGAATAATAGAATCATAAGAACTTAGATCGCCGATAAAAAATAACAATAGATATAATAATAGTGTTATTCCAAAATAAATTGTTAGAAGTATAAGTCCTGTTTGATATAACCTTGGTGTCATTCTTTCTTTTTGAGGACCGGTTCCTTCTTGATCTGATGCTATTTGCATTATTCCTACAGAAATTCTAGGAAATATAATCAAAACCAATAGAATTACCCCAATCCCGCCAAGCCACTGTGATAAAGAACGCCAAAATATTATCATTGAATGCTGATCTATATTTGGGAA
Source organism: bacterium (assembly GCA_002697665.2). GTDB lineage: Bacteria > Desulfobacterota_D > UBA1144 > UBA1144 > UBA1144. The sequence continues at coordinate 42,980 of NZXA02000025.1, read as the reverse complement.
AACACTAAATACTGAAGCTCCCGTAGTGGTGATGCCAGACACTGATTCAAAAAAAGAATTTATTAGAATATCGTTATCAAATACAGGAATAATATGAGGATAAAGAATAGGAACTAACGTTGAAGAAAAAATATAAGGTAAAGATCCTAATAATCCAGCAAAGATCCATACCAGACTTGCTATCAGAAATCCGTCTTTTCTACCTAATTCCTCATTTTCAGTACTGATTACATTAGATATTTTATTTAAACCCAAGCTTATAAAAAAAGTAATAAATGAAGAAAATAAAAAAGGTAAAATCTGTATTAGATAAGATTCACTGATTATAATTTTAAAATCAGTTGTTATAAAAAAAACAGAAAATATTGGGACCAATAAAAATAAGGAAAAATATTTAACAAAAACGCCTGTTAATTTTAAAGATTGAGAAATATTCATTCTAATATTAAAGATTCAAGCCTTTTTTCAGCATCTTGATCAAGAGTCACAACAATTGCATAATCATTTTCAGAAATTACTCGATCATCAAGATCTGTAATAAAAGAATCAAGCTCTTCACCTCGGATAATCATTGCAAGAATAATATTTTCAGGCTCATCCTTAAGAGAAATTGCTCTTTTTGATCTAAACTCAAAAATCTTTGTATCTTCGTCAATGATTGTTTCATGTGCAAACTTTTTTCTCATTATATAAGAATTAATCTCACCGGCCACAGAATATTTGATATTAATCTCTCGCTCAGCACCAATACTGTTTATAATATTTTGATATTCGGATTTAGAATATACGACTAAAGAATTTTTAGCTTTTAATTGATTTGAAAGTAAAGCGCTAAGAACATTAATTTCATCATCCTCAGTTAATGCTAAAAAATAATCACATCCATCATTTACTCCATGCTCGATATATAAATCTTTATTTGTAGGGTCTCCATAAATTATTTGAACATCATTCAAAGATTCTGATAATTCTCTAGCACGAGCTTTATCTGAAACTAACATTTTAACATTGCATTTTCTATTTATAAGCTTCTTTGCAACATTTTCAGATATATATGACTCCCCTACAATAAAAATATTTGTTATATCTATATCTTCTTTAGCAAAATATAATTTTTCGAATTCCCTTTCGAATTCATCGACTAATAAAACTAGTACGACATCATTTGCTTTTAATCTAATTGTTGTATTGTCAGTTTTAATGTAATTCAATTTCTCCGCTTGGGCATCTTCTGTAACCGCAATAAACTTCCACTTGTTATTGCCGTCTTTATTTAATGAATGAATAGATCTTCCTACAAGTTCGCTTGTTTCATCAATTTTAACTTTTAGAAATAAAGCTTTTGAATTAGCAATTTTATCTGTTTCCCAAGAATAAGGGGTTTCAAATAAATTTACAATCCTTTCTGAAACAATATCTCCGGGGTAAAATGTTTTAATTTCTGGGAAACCAAGTCTTCCAGGGTAATCTTTATACTTACTTTCTTTTAATACTACAACGGTTTGTATGCCAGGTATTCTTTCAAAATACATGGCTATTAGCAGATTCAATTGATCATCATCTGTACAAGCAATAAAAAAATTAATTGAATTTAAATCAATTTCATTAAAAGTTTTTAAATCAGCTGCATCACCAGATATAGCCATAATATCAATACTGTTTTTATTCTTAAGTTGATTAATTTTACTTATATCTTTATCTATGAGAGTGACATTATTTTCGATAGATAGTTCTTGAGCTAAATATCCACCTGTAGCTCCTGAACCTAAAATAATTATATTATTTGGACTTGATGATGACATATAATTCACCCTAAAAGGGCTTTATTAATATAATCTAATTTGTATACCTGCAACTAATGTTAAATGATTTGTAGAATCATCAAAATCAGTTCCATAGTTATTATATAAATGCACTCCTATGCTCATGTTATCTGAAATTACTCTATCTACCCCTGCACCAAGTTGAATTAGGAAGTAAGAACTATTATCGTCATTGTTGTTTTCTAAATCATTAACTAAAACACCGACACCGACTTCAACTGAAGGAATTAACTTTGGGTCTTCAGACTCAAGTATTTTTTTTATATTTCCTGTTAAACCAAAATTGGTTTCATCATCAGAATCTGCATAATAGATATGCGGTCCAATATATAGATCATCTTTATAAGGAATATCTAGTTTAGTATCTAAGCTATATCCTCCGGGATTCATAGAAAGTCCGCCGCCGATTGAAAAAATTGGAGTAGGGCCATAAGTTTCATTATAATTAAATTTTTTCTTTACGATATCTTCATCATTAGATGTAAAAGTTTCAGCTTGAGTTTCGCTTCCATATTCATCATCTATTTCTTTAGCGAAATTAACATTTGAAACCATAATAATAAATAAAATAAAAAATAGAAAATTTAAAACCTTCATTTACTTCTCCTTTTTTCTGAGATTATGTAGCTTAATGTAATCATTGTCAAGAATATTCTATATCTATAATATTTAAATTTATATTATTGTTGCCTCTGAACGTATCTCTTTGTAGGGTAAAAACAACATCAATGTTTTCTATATCTATATTGGATTTGTTGAAATTAAACCAAATAGCTCGAATTTTACAATTATCTTGACTTAAATACATTTCAAGGTGTTTATCTTTTAAAACTTTTTTTGATTCTATTTTAACATTTTTCGATATAAAAATAGGATATGGATTTCCTTTTCCAAAAGGTTCCATCTTCTCAATATCTGAAATTAAGCTCATATTTATTTCAGAGAATTTAACTATTGAATCGATTTCAAGCGGTTCACCAGCATCAAAATCATAGTTTGATATAATAGATTCAAATCTATCCTCAAATTCTGGGATTTTGTCTTCATATATTGTGACACCTGCCGCGGCACTATGTCCACCAAATTGAATAAGTGTATTAGAGCATTGTTCAAGAACAGTATAGAGGTTTAATTCATTTGCTGTCCTAAGACTTCCTTTAGCAATAGAATCTTTTGATGAAAGTATTGCGCAAGGCAGACCATATTTTTTTACAATTCTAGAGGCGATAATCCCTAAAACACCAGGATGCCAATCTTGTGAGAATAAAACTAATGAAGATTTATCCGAATTTTTTTGTAGTTTTATTTCTGCTATTTTTTCAGCTTCATTAAAAACTTTTTCCTGTATTTGCTGTCTAATTTGATTATTAGATTGAAGAATTCCAGCAAGATGCTCAACCTCATTATCGTCGTCACTTGTAAGAAGACTTACAGCATTAGATGCTTTACCAACTCTACCCGCAGCATTTATTTTAGGTGCGATATCAAATGAAATATCTCTTATGGAAAACTTATCTTTTTTCTTAGATATCAAATGCTTTAAACCTTTACGTAATGTATTTTTAATTTCTTTTAAACCATTAAAAACAAAAATTCTGTTCACGCCAATTATTGGCATACTATCTGCAACCGTTCCAATAGAAACAAGATCCAGATACCTTGCCAAATTGGGTTCAATTCTGTTTTTAAAAAAACCAACATCTCTCAAAGAGGACCTAAGCGAAACAATTAAATTAAATACAACTCCAGCTGCACATATTTCCTTGAATGGGTACTTACAATATTCAAGTTTAGGGTTTATTATGGAATATGCATCGGGTAAATTTTCCGGGGCTGTATGATGATCAGTAATTATGAAATCCACTTTAAATTTTTTTGAATCTTCAATAACTTGATTTTCACTAATGCCACAATCTGTAGTAATAAATAGTTTATATCCTTGCGAGGCTAATTTTTCTATGGATTCAAAATTAATTCCATAGCCTTCTTCCAGCCTATCAGGATTATATGCTTTAACATTTGCGCCTATTGAATATAAAAAACTATATAGAATTGCAGTCGAAGTTATGCCATCACAATCAAAATCTCCATAAACAACAATTTTTTCATTTTTATTAACTGCTTGAATAATTCTATCAACAGATTTTTTAATGCCATACATTAAATTAGGATTTGGTAGTTTTTCCAAAGTTGGTAGAAAAAAATCTTTGGCATCTTTTTGACACAAAATTCCTCTATTGATTAAAAGTCTAGAGAATAGACTTGTTATATTTAAGTCTGAATTTAGTTTTTCAATTGTCAGGCTATCAACCTCTTTAAGATGCCATTTTTTTTTCATTACTAATCTTTAAGAGAAGATAAATATTCTAATGCGAGAATATATCCATGAAAACCAAACCCTGATATTACACCAATTGCTATAGATGAAATGTAAGAATTTTGTCTAAAATCTTCTCTGCTATATATGTTAGACAAATGAACCTCAATAAATTTAGCATTTATAGAAAGTAGGGCATCTCTAATTGCAATACTTGTGTGCGTAAAGGCTGCGGGATTAATTACAATATAATCATAATTAGAGGATTCTTGTATCTTGGAAACTATATTGCCTTCAATATTAGACTGAAAGAAATCGGTTTTGATATTTACTTCTAACCCTTTATTTTTTATTAGCTCATTTATTTTATCTAGAGTCAAATCTCCGTAAACATCTTTCTCTCTAGTTCCTAGCATATTTAAATTTGGTCCATTTATAAACAAAACATTCATGTTTCTAGATTAAAACAAATTATTAATATGTAAAATTTTATTGCCTAATTAAATATAATTCTGAGATTTTAAAAATATAGGAAAAGAAAATATAAAATAAGATAAAAATAATTATTTTTGCGAAAATTACATAATCATTTAATAAAACCCACGGAAAAAGGTTAAAAAGTAAATCAATAAGAAAAAGAGTTATAATACATAAAACAATAATTTTTAAGAGATATCCAAGCAAGCTAGTAAGACTTAAGTTGATATTTTCGCTTGCCAAATTATAAAATAAAGAAAAAAATAACACTAATGAAGATGCAGATGATGCAAGCGCAAGCCCGACAAATCCCAAATCTAGTTTAAATGCAAATAAATAGCAAAAAATAATATTCCAAAATAAATTATAAATTGAAAGCTTAAAAGGAGTTTTTGTATTTTTATTTGCAAAAAAAACTTGCGTGCATAATCTAACGCCACCTATAAAAATTAATCCAGATGAATAGGCGAGTAATGCTTTTGAAGTGTTATGTGAGTCAATTGATAAAAACTCTCCTCTTTCAAATAAAATTTTACATATATCTAACCCCCAAAAAATAAATATAATTGAACATGGAATTAATAAATAAAAAAGAAATCTCATTCTTTCATTTAAATAATCTGAAATTTTTTCTATTTGCTTTTTAGAGGAAAATTCAGAGAATTTGGTCAAAGATGTAACTGCGATCGACACGGCAAAAACTCCCAAAGGAAATTCTAGTAATCTTTCTGAAAGATAAAGGTATGTAATTGCTCCGTCTTCCATAAAAGAAGCAAATTGAGTATTTATTAAAATATTTATGTTATAAATTCCAAGTCCTAATACTTGTGGACCTACAACATATAAAAATTTTTTAGTTTTAGTATTAAAAATGTTAGAAAAAGAAACTCTATAGCTTAGATTATTTGTATAAATGTATGGTAGTTGATATAGAAATTGTAAAATAGATCCAAACACAACTCCATAGGCAAGACTTGAAATCGTCATGTCAAATAAATAGAAACTTGATAGTAATACTAATATAATCCCTAAATTAAAAATTGTTGGAGAAAAAGCTGGAACAAAAAACTTGCTCTTAGAATTCAGAAGTCCCATATTAAAAGCTGATAAAGAAATGAAAAATAAAAATGGGGACATTATTTTTAGCAATTCTGAACTGATAAGAATTTTCTCATTCGTAAATCCAAATGCAAATAATCTGATTAATTCTTCGGAAAAATAATAAAAGGCTAAGCTGACTAAAGAAAGCAGTAAAATAATTATGCTAAATATATCATTCCTAAATTTTTGAAATGAGCTAGCACTTGCGCTAATTATTTCATCTTTTAAAAATGGTATAAGTGTTGAGCTTAATGTTCCCTCAGCTAATAGCCTTCTAAATAAATTTGGTATTCTAAAAGCTACATAAAACGCATCAGTAAAATTTGTTGCACCAAAAAAAAAGGCGATTATTAAATCTCTTGTATAACCAAAGATTCTACTTATAAAAGTTAGAATTGCTACGTTAATAGTTGAAGAAAAAATTTTAATTATTGTTTACCTTTAACCTTATAATTAATATAATTAAACAATAAGTCTTAACAAAAGTTAAGGTTTTAATTATAAAGGATACAGAAAATGGAAAATATTAAACATTTAGAAGAGGAAATATGGCAATTAGATTTAAAAGTTGATAACGAAATGGAATTCATTGCACCTTATCTTATAAAAGTTGGGGGTGAATACATTATTGTTGATGTTGGACCAAAATGTGGAATTCCTGAACTTGAAAGACAACTTTCTTTCCTAGGAGTTACCAAAGATAACCTTAAATATGTTTTTTTGACTCATATACACTTAGATCATTCAGGTGGTCTTGGAACTTTTTTAAAAAATTTTCCTAATACCAAAGTTTTAGTTCATAGACGTGGTAAGCCCCATTTAATAAATCCTGATAAAGTTTTATGGAAATCATCTCTTGATACACTTGGATGGGTTGCAGAAATGTATGAGAAACCTGATCCAGTGAAGGAAGAAAGTATTATAGCAATAAATGATAAATCTTTTGAAATTAACGTTAACGGGAATGATTTTATTTGGTATGAAACACCAGGACATGCAAGTCACCATTTCAGTTTTATGATGTTAAAAAACAAAATAATGTTTTGTGGTGATTCAGTTGGAATGTATATACCAGGTCTGAATGAAGCTTTGGTTCCCACTACCCCTCACCCCTACAGGATAGAATCAGGAATAGAATCTATTAATTTAATGATAAAGCAAAAACCTCAAAAGCTAGCATTTGCTCATCATGCCATAAGGCCGAATGCTGAGGGACTACTTAGAAAACATATTGATCAATTAAAAGCTTGGGAAATATGTGTTAGAGATTGTGTTAATAAGGGTATTACTAAAGAAGAAGAAATTGCAGTAGAACTTTCAGGAGTGGATAATGAGTCTGCACGATTATTCAAAGAATCTGAAAATTTTGGTGGATTAAGAAAAGCTCTTGTCGGAAGTATTACGGGATTCATTCATTTAGTCAGTCAGGAATAGTTTTTTGTTGGCTTGTCGAGCATCCTGATATTTTAAAACTAATCTGATTAGAAATCATATTTAGAATTTTCATATTTTTTTTTAATAAATCTATTGTTGTATAAATAGTAATTTCTGTTTTTTTATATTTTGATGCCCTAGGCCATCCAAGATGTTGATATAAAGAATATAGGTAGTTAAATAAAACTATCTGATTCCTATGCTCTAATTCAATTTTTATATGAGGCACTATAAAATACTATCTTATCTTATTGACTTTATTAAATAATTTTCTTAAAATTGTTCTAAGGCAGATTTTGTCATATTTTGGCATATTAGGAGTCAATAATGTTTAGAGGGCAATATGTTCACTCAATATCAGATAACGGGAGAGTTAGTATCCCAGCAAAATTTAGAGAACTATTAAATACAAAATATTCCTCTACTACAATTATTATTTCGATGTTCGAAAATTGTCTTTTAGCCTATCCAATAGTTGAATGGGAAAAATTAGAAGCTAAAATGATAGACCTTCCCTCCTTTAAAAAAGAAACTGTTGATTTTGAAAGGTATTTAATAGGAAATGCTAGCGAATGCCAGTTAGACAGCGAGGGTAGAATTAACATATCTCCAGTGTTTAGAAAAAATTTAAATTTTAAAAAAAGTGTTGTTTTTGTGGGTATTTTAACAAGATTTGAAATATGGGATCAAAAGTCATGGCAAAAAAATAAAGAATTGGGTTTTAAAAAATTTCAAAAAAGTAGGGATCATATTGATGAAATATAATCATTTTTCAGTTCTCGAGGAAGAAGTTTTATCATATGTTGATGACACAAAACCATCTATAGTTTTAGATGCTACTTTAGGTTTGGGCGGTCATACACTATCTATATTAAATAATAAAAAATCTGTATCTAATGTATATTGTATTGACCAAGACAAAAATAGCATTTTAATAGCCAAAGAAAGGTTAGAAAAATACTCTGAAAAAATAAAATTCATTAATGATAATTTTAAAAATGTTAATTCTCATATACATGAAAAGGTTGATTATATAATTGCTGATCTTGGCGTATCTACTTATCAAATAATGAATATGGATCGAGGATTCAGTTTTAATAGCCAAAATAGACTAGACATGAGAATGGATAGATCACAGGTTTTAGATGCATATCAAGTAGTTAACTCATACTCAGTGAACAGGTTATCAGAAATTTTAAGAGATTATGGTGAAGAAAAAAATCATTATAAAATTGCAAATCAGATATGTAGGTACAGGGAAAGAAAAGATATATTCTCATGCAAAGAACTTTCTGACTTGGTAAGTGCTTCATCACCTGGTGGTGGCAGACTAAATTCCTCAACGAGAACTTTTATGGCCTTAAGAATTGAGGTAAACAATGAACTGGAATGCTTAAAAGAATTTTTAAATAAATCAATTGAAATTCTTAATTCCGGGGGAAAATTAATAATAATTTCTTTTCATTCATTGGAAGACAGAATTGTTAAAAACTTTATGAAACATTGTGAGAAAAATTGTGTATGTGAAACCACAAAGCTAATCTGTGATTGCAAAAAAAAATCTACGTTAAAAATTTTGACGAAAAAACCCATTAGGCCAAGTCAAAAGGAAATATTAGTTAATCCAAACTCTAGAAGTGCAAAACTTAGGGTAGGCGCAATTATATGATTGATGTAAATAATATTGTATTGATAAAAAATAAATCCAAAATTTATCAAATAATAAAATCTATCTTTAGTAAATCATCTTATTTTTTTGTGATAGTGGCCTTGCTCCTATTAATTATTTCAACAAGAGCCTATATCACAAAAATTGGATATGAACTGGCAGTCAATAATGAAATATCAAAAGAAATTAAATTGGAAAATAAAATATTACATTCAGAAATATCAAAACTTAAATCGAATTCTAGACTAAAAAAAGAAGCGTTAAAAAATAATATGAAATTTCCAAAAAAAGAGGATATTAAAATATTAATTTATGAGTAAGTTAATTAATTCATTAAAAAAGGATGATATCAACTTTATAAAAAGAGTTAGGATAATTAACTCTTTGTTCATAATTATATTTTTAATAATAATTGGCAAGATTTTCTATCTTGGCATAATAGATAATGAAGCACCCTTAAAATTTTCTGCAGGTAAAAGTAATCCTTTTGTATTGTCCGGTGAAAGAGGAAATATTTATGATACGAACGGAGAAATTCTTGCGACAAGTGTGAAATATCCATCTATATTTATAAATCCGAGAGCCATAAAAGATAAAGATGAATATGCTAAGATTTTATCTAAAGAACTTGGTTTAGAATATAATTATGTAAGAAAAAAATTAAACTCAAAAAAATATTTTGTATGGATTAAAAGATTAGTAAATCCAAAAGTTGGCAAAAAAATTCAAAAATTAAATCTCAAATTTGTCGGAATTCAAATGGAGTCAAAAAGAATATATCCATCAGATCATCTAGCTGGGCAATTATTAGGACATACAAATATTGATCAACAGGGAATGGAGGGGATAGAGTATGAATATAATAAATTGTTATCCGGTAAGAAAAAAACTATAAATATTTACAAAGATGGAAATGGAAAAGTTATTGCAGGAAATTCAATCAATAATTCTTCAAATAATTCTGGATCCAATTTAACATTAACAATAAATAGTAAATACCAGTTTATATTGGAAGAGGAATTAGAAAAAACAGTTAAAGACTCAGAATCCTTAAGGGGCTATGGTGTCATAATGAATCCAAATACCGGAGAAATTTATGCAATGGCATCATATCCTTTTTTTAATCCTAATAATTTTACAAAATATAATGAGCTATCCAAGAAAAACTTACCTATATGGAATTTGTTTGAACCTGGATCCATTATGAAAAGCTTCCTGGTTGCATCTGCTATAGATAATAACAATATAAATGAAACAACTATTATTGACTGTGAGAATGGCAAAAGAAAGATTGGAGGCCATACAATAAGAGATGTAAATCCAAAAGGTAAGCTTGACCCAGAAGATATTCTAAGATTCTCTAGCAATATAGGAGCATCGAAAATTATAGAAAAATTAACAGGAAAAAAGTATTATGAATATCTTAAATCTTTTGGATTTGGCAAAAAAACTAATATTGGATTACCTGGAGAGGGAATAGGAATGTTAACTACGCCTGATAAATGGAGTAAAATTAAATTGGCAAATATTAGTTTTGGCCAAGGATTATCAGTATCCTCATTACAATTAGCACGAGCATTGTCTATTATTGCAAATGGTGGAATTTTTATTGAACCGCATATTATAAAAAAAATTGAAAAAGCTGATGGGGAAATAATTTATTCATTTAAGCCTAAAAAAGAAAAAAGAGTACTAAAATATCAAACAACCAAAATAATAAGAGACATGTTAAAAGAAGTTGTTCAAACAGGCTCTGCTTTTAGAGCAAATATAAAAGGCCTTAACGTATCGGGTAAAACAGGTACTGCACAATTCGCTGAAGGCGGTAAATATCATAATGAAAGATTTATGGTTTCATTTATAGGCTTTGCACCTACTGAGCAACCCAAGTTGGTTACAGTGATAACAATAGACTATCCAAAGGGTCCTAATGCATATGGTGGTAGATGGGCTGCTCCAACTTTTAAAAGAACTATTGAAAAAATTATGATTGATGAGGAGCCTTCATCAAAGGTTTCGGAAAGTAGAGATACTCCGTCGTTTATTGGAAAAGCAAAAAAGGAAGCTATCAAATTAGCAAAAGAAAACAAAATTAAAATTAAAATATATGGAAATGGTTTTGTTAAAAGACAAGAGCCAGCTCCTGGAGAAGAAATTTCATACTTAGAGGAAATTAATATTTTTCTCGAACCTGGAATTTAGGATGTTTAAAACTGAGTCTTACCTAAAATTAAAAAAAATATCTAACATAACCAATTCCACAAAAAATATTAAAAAGAATTCAGCTTTTTTTGCAATTAAAGGGTCAAATACTGATGGAAATAAATATATAAGTGAAGCAATTAAACAAGGCGCAAAAATTATAATAAGTAATAACAAAAAAGAATTAAATAAAATTAAAAATAATGAGATTATAAAAATCTTTAGTGGTGACATAAGAAAATTTTATTCTGAAGAATGTAGTAGAGTAAATGATTATCCATCAACAAAGGTTAAAATTTGTGGTATTACTGGAACTAATGGTAAAACTTCAATAGCTACGATGCTGAGATACATATGGGGTGCAAAATATTCTGGCTTAATAGGAACAATTGAAAATTCTTATGGTTATCATAAAATTAAATCTGTTCTAACGACACCCGACACATCAGAACTAAACAAATTAATAAATAAAATGTGTAAATCAAAAATAAAAGAGATTTTTTTGGAAGTATCATCTCACGCCTTAGAGCAAAAAAGGGTTTCTTCAATTCATTTTGATACTGCAATATTTACAAATATAACCCAAGATCATTTAGATTATCATAAAACAATGAATAATTATTTTCTATCCAAACAGTTATTATTTAATTTCTATTTAAAGGAAAGTATAAAAAAGAAAAAATATGCCATAGTAAATATTGATGATAAGTATGGAAAAAGAATTCTTAAAAATAAAATAAAAGGTATTAAATATTTTTCTTACTCCATAAAAGACTCATCTGCAGATTTTTTTTTTAAAAGAGATAATTAAAAAAAATATATATAATGAGTTATTAATCAAAAACAACAAAAATATATTTTTGTTAAAGACAAAAATGTTTGGAGCGTATAATTTTCAAAATATTTTAGCATGCTTTGCTTATTCCATGATTTGGAAAAAACCATATTCGGAAACTTTTGAAAAAATAAAAAAATTTAAAGGGGCAGCTGGAAGACTTGAACCAATTACGCTAAACAAATTAAAAGTATTCATTGATTATGCACATACGCCCGATGCATTAGAAAAAAGCTTGAAAGCCATACGAAGTGAATATGCAAATCATACAATTATATTAGTGTTTGGATGTGGTGGAAATAGAGACATTAGCAAGCGTAGCAAGATGGGTACAATAGCTGAAAGGTATTCTGATTTTATAATTTTAACCAATGATAATCCAAGGTATGAAACACCAATAAAAATTATTAGGGATATAAAGAGGGGTATTAAATCAAGAAACAAGGTAGTCACAATAATTAACCGTGAAAAAGCCATAATATCTGGTTTAAAAAAATTGAATAATAAATCAGTAATTTTGATAGCAGGCAAAGGGCATGAGGATTATCAAGAGATTAATGGGGAGAAAATTTCTTTTTCAGATCATAATGTTGTAAAAAATTTTATAGAAAATGAAAGTATTTAAAAAATATTTAAAAAATTTTATTCAAAATTATAGGGATACAATAAAAATATCCGACGACTGTAATTTTGAAGACATAAGAGAATTAACAACGGATTCGAGAAAATTAGCAAAAAATGATTTATTTATTGCATTAAAGGGTGAGAATTATAATGGAAATGAATATATAAATGAATGCATACAGAAAGGTGCTTCAATATGTATTGGAGAAGTAACTGGTGGTAATAAACTTATCAGTATAAAAAATAGTGAAAAATTTTTAGAGGACTTTGCAAAATATATTCTTTCTTTAGAAAAAAAAATTGTTGTTATTGGAATCACTGGAACAAATGGAAAAACCTCAACGAAAGAGTTTGCAAATTCTATTGTAAGCACTAAATACAAAACCCACTGTACCGAAGGAAACTTTAACAATAACTTGGGTTTGCCGATTACAATTTTAAATATGGATGAATCAACTGAAGTTTTAATACTTGAAATGGGTACAAATAATTTTGGAGACATAGAAAAATTGGCAAATATTGCAAACCCGGATATTGCCACCATAACAAATATTGGTAAGGGACACACTCTGAAATTAAAAAATAAGGATCAGATTTTTAGTGAAAAATTTAATATTACAAAAAATTTTTCTAAAAAATCAACTTTTATTTTTAATTTAGATGATCCTTTTTTAAAAAAGAAATATATGGATTTTAATTTTAACAAAATATCTTTTTCAATAAATCATAATAGTGATCTTAGAGCAATAGACATTAGTAATGATTTCCGTAGTTTTAAAATAATTAATCAAGATAAAAAAATTAATATTAATTTGAAAGCAATTGGTATAAGTAATATTTATAATTCTTTATGTGCAGCATCCATTGCATCAATATTAAATATAGACTTAGAAAATATTAAGGTTGGCTTAGAAAGGTTCTCTGGAATTAAAAATAGATTTAAGATTTTAGAATATAACAATAATAATATTGTCATTAATGATACTTATAATGCTAATCCAAATTCAATGTTAAATGCTCTTGAGATGACTAATAAAATATTTCCTTCAAAAACTAAGATCGCAGTCTTGGGTGATATGCTTGAGTTGGGTGAAATAGAAAAAGATGAACATGAAAAATTAGGAAACAATCTTGTAAAAAATGGTTTTGATAGAGTATTCATCTACGGTAATAATTATGATAATTATAAAAGAGGAATATCTGGAAAAATCGAATTGGAAAAAATTAATAGTCATGCTGAAATTGCAAACTACATAAATTTAAAAAAGATAAGTGACACTGTAATTCTTGTTAAGGGATCTAGAGGATCCAAGATGGAAAATATTTTGGAACATATTGGTGCATAATGTTTTATTTTTTATTTGAAAATTATTTACATTTATTTAATTTTTTAAATATATTTCAGTACATTACTTTTCGATCATTAATGGGGGGTGCTTTTTCTTTTATATTTATTTTAACAATTGGAAAAAGCTTTATTCAATTTTTATTAAAAATCAAATCTAGAGAGAATATTAATAAATATCTTGATAATGAACATAAAAATAAAAAGGGAACGCCGAATATGGGTGGCGTTCTTATAGCATTCACAGTTATGCTATCCATAATACTATTTGGTAATTTAGATAACTTTAAAATATTAATTTTGATTTTTTCATTTTTAGCATTTTTTATATCAGGCTTCTTGGATGATTATTATAAAATCAAAAATGGAAAAGGTTTTAATATTAAAACCAAGTTGGTTATACAAGTTTTAATATCCATAAGTGCTATATACTTTATAAAAAAATATACTGGCCCATTTCAATACCTGGATAGTCTTTTCAATATAGAATATGTAATTTTACCTTTCACTAAGGAAATTTTTAATATAGGAATATTATATTATTTTCTAATGGTTCTAATTATTTTAGGTTCTGCCAATGCAGTAAATTTTACAGATGGTTTGGATGGACTAGCTACAGGGAATTTGATAATTTCGTTTACAACTTTAACTATATTGACATATATTGCAGGAAATTTTCTATATTCATCTTACCTATACATTCCTTTCATAAATGATGTAGGAGAAATTTCAGTTTTTGTTTCATGTTTAATTGGGTCACTACTTGGATTTCTATGGTTTAATTCAAACCCTGCACAAATATTTATGGGTGATGCAGGATCAATTCCACTTGGTGGAACTCTGGGTATTATTGCAATATTAATAAAACAGGAATTCCTTCTTATAATAATTGGAGGCGTTTTTGTTGTAGAGGCATTTTCAGTAATCTTACAGATTTTATCTTTTAAATTATTCAAAAAAAGAATTTTTCTAATTGCTCCTATTCATCATCACTTTGAAAGGCAAGGTATAGCTGAATCAAAAATTGTAATTAGATTTTGGATAATAGGAGTTTTGTTTTCATTAATTGCAATTGCAACAATCAAAATAAGATAATCATGGATAAAAAAATATTAATTTATGGAATGGGGAAAACTGGAAAAGCAGTAAAAAAATTTTGTGAAAATAATAAAATTAAATATTTTACTTTTGATGACAATATAGATAAAAGAAACAGATTTGATAAATTAATTAAAAACACTTCAAAAATTATTATTAGTCCAGGAATTTCAAAATCAAATGAAAATATAAAATTTGCTATTAGTAAAAAAATTGATGTTATCAGCGAAATTGAATTTGCATCTAGTTATATAGAAAAACCATTAATTGCAATCACTGGAACAAATGGAAAGACAACAACTTGTTTGTTAACATATGCTTTGCTAAAAGATTTAGGCAAAAAAGTTTTCTTAGGAGGAAATATAGGAAAACCTCTTATATCCTCTTTGAATAGAAAAATAGAATATGATTTATATTTAGTCGAATGTAGTAGTTTTCAATTACAATTTATAAATAATAAATTTAGTCCTTTTATTTCATTAATAACAAATCTTTCTCCAAACCATCTTGATCATCATAAAAATCTTAAAGAATATTATGACTCCAAATACAAAATTTTTTCAAACCAAAAAAGAAATTCATATTTTATTTCGAATATAAAAGATATCAAAAGAAAAAATAAATTTTTTGAAACAAAAAAAATTAATTTTATAACCAGCAGCTTAAATGAGAGCAAAGAATATATAATGTATAAAAAAATTAAAATTCATAAAAACAAGCTGAAACTTATTGGGGGCCATAACTTTACTAATATAGTAAATTCTCTAGAAATTCTTTCAATTTTTATTGAACCAAATAAAAAAACTTTGGATTGTCTTTATAAATTTAGCCCTCCATCTTTTAGGTTAGAAAAAATTTCAAATAAACCACATATATATAATGATTCAAAATCAACTTCACCTGCAGCCACAGCAAAAGCTTTGGATTCATTTAACGAAAAAATTTATTTAATTATGGGTGGTAAAGACAAAAACTTAGACTACATGAGCATAAAAAAAGTAATGAAAAGAAAAACAAAAAAAATATTCTTATATGGAGAAAATAAATTCAAAATATCAAGATATCTAAATGATATTAATTGTGAAATATGTATAGATTTAAAATCTGCTGTTAAAAATTGTTTAATTCAAGCAAAACATAAAGACATTATTTTGTTTAGTCCTGGAACTTCAAGTTTTGATCAATTTAAATCATATATTGAAAGGGGGAATTCATTTAACTCTTATGTTAGACAATTTACTTAAAAATTTTGACCCTAGAATTATATTTATTTTTTCTATATTAATATTGTCCGCTTTTGGCTTAGTTATGGTTTTCAGTTCAAGCTCTGTTTTTGCAATGGAAAATCATGCCGATGCATATTTTTATTTAAAAAAACAAGCTATTTATCTCGTTTTAGGTTTAATCGCTTTTTCAGTTAGTAGTAACTTGAATACTTTTAACATAGAAAAGAATTACAAGTTTTATTATTTCATGGGTTTTTTAATTCTCTTTTTAGTTTTGATTCCAGCGTTATCAAAAACCGCGGGTGGGGCATCAAGATGGATAAATATTTCGGGCTTTTCAATACAGCCTATTGAGATTTCAAAATATCTTCTGTTAATTTTTATTTCTAAGCATTTAGTAATTAAAAAAGATAAAATAAAAATTTTCAAGGTTGGAATACTTTCTCCATTTATTATATCACTTCCTTATGTTCTCCTATTGCTATATCAACCTGATTTTGGAAATACAGTCCTATTGTTATCAACTATTTTTCTAATGATTATTATTGCGGGGGCAAAACTAAAGCATATTGTAATTAGTTTTTTGCTTTTAAGTTCATCATTCATCTTTTTAATATTTGCAGCTCCATATAGAATGAAAAGGCTGATGGCATTTCTTAACCCATATGAGGATCCTCACGGAACAGGTTATCAAATAATCCAGTCATTTGTTTCATTTGCAAATGGTCAATTCTTTGGAGTTGGCTTGGGAAATAGCTCGCAGAAACTCTTTTTTCTACCACAAGGACACAATGATTTTATATTTTCAATTATTGCGGAAGAATTGGGTTTTGCCGGATGCTTATTCACAATTTTCCTTTTTTTAATATTGTTTTATTCAATATTAAAAATTTTAAAAAGAAGTAAAGACTTATTTTCAAAATATTTAATTAGTGCAATCTTAATAATAACAACTATACAAGTAATAATAAATATTTCTGTGTCTGTTGGGCTTATGCCAACAAAAGGGGTGCCTTTGCCTCTAATAAGTTATGGAGGGAGCTCATTAGTTTTTACCCTTGGGTCTTTGGGATTAATCTTAGGGCTTGATAAAAGAAGAAAATGAGAAAAAGTAAATTTTTGATTTGTTTAGGCGCTACGGGTGGACATATTTTTCCTGGTTTATCAATCGCCGAAGAAATAAAAAAAAGAGATGATGGCTCTGAAATAATATTTATTAATTCAACTACCTCCAATGAAGGTATGCCAAATATGAAAATTGATTACGAGTTAAAAAGTATTTATATAAAAGGTTTTGTAGGGAAAAAATTATCAAATAAGTTTAAATCTGTTTTTTCTTTACTAATAGGGACTTATCAATCGATCAAAATTATGAAAAAATTCAAGCCTGATTTTATTATTGGCACTGGGGGTTTTACATGGCTCCCAATTTCAATAGCCGGTTTCTTTTTAAGAAAAAATATTTTTATTATTGAAGGGAATTCAGTACCTGGATTATCAAATAGAATCTCATCAAAAGTTGCAAAAAGAATTTATATTGGTTTTGAATCAGCTAGAAAATTTTTTTCAAAAAAGAAAACTTTGTTAACAGGGTATCCTATTCGTAACTTAAGCAATATTTCTGAGGATCATAAAGATATTGATATTCTCGTTACAGGTGGAAGCCAAGGATCTAATAATTTAAATTTAAAATTTGCAACACAAACAGAAAGTTTGATTCAAAAGCTCACAAAAAATGGAATTGATAAAATTTTAATTGTTCATCAAACGGGAATAAATGATTATGAAGTAATTAAAAATTTATATACCAAACTAAAATCAAAGTATATTGGGGTCGATTTTTTAGTTGAACCATTTATAGATAATATTTTTAATTATTTAGCTAGAACAAAAATACTTGTATCGCGTGCTGGGGCATCAACAATATTTGAAAGCTTGAAATTCAACCTTCATTCTATTCTAGTTCCACTAATGAATTCAACCGATAATCATCAATATAAAAATGCTATTGAAATGAAGGAAAAAAATTTAGCGGAAATATGGATTGAGAAGGAAGACCTGCACAAGTTAACAAATATGATCACTAATCATCTATTAAGTCCAGAAAATAATGATATTTTTAAAATTGAAAGAGAAAAAATGAAGAAAAAGAATTCAGCAAATATAATTGTTGAAGACTTAATGAGGGATTATGAAAATTAAAAAAATTCACTTTATCGGAATCGGTGGAATCGGAATGAGCTCACTAGCATTTTTTTTAAATAAAAAGTTTACCCTAACAGGTTCAGATATTGGATTAAGCCCGATTATAAAAAAACTTAGGAAATTAGGAGTTGATATAAATATTGGTCATTCAACAAAAAATATCAATAATCAAGATTTAATTGTTTATTCATCTGCAATAAATAAGTCGAATGTTGAGTTGGTTGAAGCCAAAAAAAGAAATATCACCACAATTTCAAGAGGCAAGGCTTTGGGTGAATTTACAAAGAATAAGAAAAATATCTGCATAACTGGAACGCATGGAAAAAGCACGAGTACTAGTTTTATTTCACAAATTCTTATTAATTCGGGAAAGGATATTAATGCATTTCTGGGAGCAATAGATAGAAAATTAAAAACAAATTTTATTCATGGTAACTCTAATATAAATGTTATTGAGGCAGATGAAAGTGATAATAGTTTTAATTATTTAAAACCAGACTTATCACTAATAACAAATATTGATTATGATCATATGGATTTTTATGGATCTAAAGAAAAGCTTTATGAAGCTTTTCAAGCTTTCATAAAAAAAACAACTAAGTGTGTAGTATTAAATTTTGATTGCAAAAATATTCAAAAAAATCTAAAAGGTCTTAAGTCAAAAAAAATAACCACCTTTGGTTATCAAAATAAAAAATGTGATTATTACTTTACAGAAAATATATTGGGATCATTAGAATTGTATCACGGGAAGAGAAAAGTAGGTGAAATCTTTACCAATCTAGAAGGGCTTCATAATCATTATAATTTAATTGGTGCAATAATCGTATGTATAAAGCTTGGGATAAGCTTTAAAAAAATTAGTAAATCAACCAATAAAATTTTGACTCCAAAACGAAGATTTGAAAATATTTTCAAAAGTAATAATTTTGAAATATATGATGATTATGCGCATCACCCTAGCGCAATTAGTAGTTTAAGAAAAATGCTCAATAAAAAAAAGGATCTATGTAAAAATTATCTTATATTTCAGCCTCATAGATACACAAGGTTCAAGGAGAGCTATTCGGATTTTATAAAAGAAATATGTCAGTGGGAAAATGTAATAGTCACTGATATTTATTCAGCTCATGAATCTAAAAAATCAAAAATATCATCTAAGGAATTTGTTAAACGGGTTTTAAAAAAGAAAAAAATAAATATTCAATATATTAGGGAATTTGATAAAATTATTGATAAAATGTATCTGAAATATAAAAAAAATAAAAATAAAATTAAATTAATAACGATAGGAGCTGGAGACGTCAATAAAATAGGATACAGATTAAAAAACATAATCAAGGAAAGTAAAGAACGTGCAAGATGATATAAGTAAACTTAATATTGAATTTTATAGAAACTTTGAATTATCTAAGTACTGCACCTGGAGATCAGGTTGTTTAGCAGATTATATTTTTTACCCAAAAAACTTAAATGATTTATATAAATTGATAAATCTTAAAAAGAAATTCTATATGGTAGGTAATGGGTCCAATACTCTTTTTCTAAATTTAAAAGATACGATTTTAATTAGTACCAAAAAAATGAATTCAATAGAGTTTGATGGCGAGTATGTTGTGGCAGAGTGTGGTACGGCCTTAAACGTAGTTATGAATAAGTCTTTAGATAAAGGCTTATTGGGCTTTGAATTTTTAACTGGTATTCCTGGAACAGTAGGTGGAGCTCTAATAACAAATGCTGGGGCAAATGGCGGGGAAATTTCTGATGTTCTAGTATCTGTATTTTTTATTAAAAATGGTAAAGAAATTGAAGTTAAGAAGGAAGAAATTGAATTTAAATATAGAACCAGCTCAATTAAAAGAAACGAAATTATTACAAAAGCAAAATTTCTACTTAGAAAAGGTGATCCTGATAAAGCTAGAATACAAATAAAAGAATATTTAAATCATCGAAATAATACTCAACCAGTTAGATGGCCTAGTGCAGGAAGTGTGTTTAAAAATCCTTTGCCTAACTATGCTGGGCTGATTATAGAAAATCTGGGCTTAAAGGGTCTATCAGTTGGTGATGCGCAAGTATCAAATATTCATTCCAATTATATAATTAATAAAAACAATGCATCACCAGAAAATATACTTAGTCTAGTTAATATGGTTAAAGATAAAGTATTAAAAGATACAGGAATTAAACTGGAAAATGAAATAAGAATTATAGATGAAAAATAAAATAAAATTTTATGTAATCTTGATAATAATATCAATTCCAATATATGGTTTATTCAATCCAATTTTCACTATCGTGAAAGAAATTGAAATATCAGGAATTAAATTAATAAGTAAAAATGAAATTATTCAATCTTCAGAATTAGAAAATAAAATTATTACAATTTTTAATAAGCAGACATTTTTAAATAATCTTTATAGATCTCAAGATATAAAAAAGGTTGATATTGTAAAAAAAAGTTATTCAAAAGTGTTAATTTTAATAGAAGAAAGAGAATATGCTTTTGTTGTTAATCAAGAAGATGCAAAAGGTTTGATAGATGAAACTGGCAGTTTTTACCCAAAAAAGAATTTAGATAATTTTACGAATCTACCTATATTGTCACTAGAAAAAATGGAAGATGCTTCAATAGGTCTAACCTTACTAAGATTATTGAAAAAATATAAGTTAGTTGATAAATTTGAGTTATCAGAAATAAAAATTGACCAAATTTTAGGTGTACAAATTTATAGCATTGAAGGCCAAACAATATTGATCGGCACAAATGACTTTGATGAGAAAATTAAAAAATTAGAAATAATTATCTCTAAAGCAATCGATAAGAAGAAAAAAGCAGTTTTTATAGATTTAAGAGAAACTAGTAAAGGAGTTGTAAATTATAATCTTTAAGATTATAATGGAAAAAATGGCACAAAACGAAATTATTGTCGGACTTGATATTGGAACTACAAAAATTCTTTGTTTGGTTGCAGAGGTTGCCTCATCTGGTGATGTAGAAATAATAGGTGTTAGCTCTCATCCTTCTAAAGGATTACAAAGAGGAATCGTATTAAATATTGATAGTACTGTCCAATCTATAAGACAAGCAATAGAAGATGCCGAGAAAATGGCCGGTACTGAAATTACTAGTGTGATTGTAGGAATTGCTGGTGGCCATATTAGAAGTCTCAATGGACATGGCATGATAACGCTAAGAAATAGAGAAGTTACGCAAAGAGATTTAGATAGAGTTATAGAATCCGCAACTGCAGGTGCGCAACCAGCTGATAGAGAAGTAATCCATGTTATGCCTCAAGAATTCATTGTAGATGGAGAAAGAAAAATTAAGGATCCTATTGGTCTTTATGGTGTTAAGCTAGAAGCCAAAATTCATATGGTAACAGCTCAAGTTACTCAAGCAAAAAATCTAGTAAAATGTGTTCATAATTCTGGAGTAGATGTAGGATCATTAGTTTTAGAGCAGGTTGCATCTAGCGAAGCTGTTTTAACATCTGACGAAAGAGATGTAGGAGTTGTATTGCTTGATTGTGGTGGAGGTACTACTGACATTGCCGTATTTTGTGATGGATCAATTAAATATACTAGCAATATTACTATTGGTGGCGACTTCCTTGATAATGATATTTCATTTGGATTAGGATCATCAAAAATTGTTGCTAAGGAAATTAAAGAAAGATATGGCATCGCGTCATCAGACCTTGTTGATAATGATGAAGAAATTAAAATTGATAAAATTGCAGGCGCAGGAAGAAAAAAAATATCAAAAAATGAGTTAGCAAATATTATTGAGCCAAGACTTGAAGAAATATTCACAATGGCAAGAAGAGAAATTATGAGATCTGGATATTATGATATGCTTCCCGCGGGTTGTGTTATTACAGGTGGTTCAATGGCAATAGAAGGAGCAGATTATTTAGCCCAAAAAATTCTAAACATGCCAGTAAGGCTAGGTGTTCCTAATCAGATATCTGGATTAGAAGAACTTGTTTCTAAACCTGAATGTGCTACTGGAGTAGGACTTTTAGTATGGGGCTCAAAAAACGCATCCTCATCTAAAAATCAAAAAATTAGAATACGAGAAGCGCAAGTTTTTAAAAGAGTTATGAATTCAATGAAAACTTGGTTCGCTGAATTATTTTAGTAAAAGCCTATTATTTAGATTTCTTTAAGATATAATACTAAATATAGTGTTATCGATGTTCATTTTACACTATATATAGTAATTAAGGAGCTTTTTATGGCCACTTTTGAATTTTCAGGTGCAATTTCAGGTTCTCAAAATGATTCTCTTTTTGAAACATTAGGTGCAAAAATTAAAGTTATTGGGGTTGGAGGTGCAGGCGGTAATGCTATTAATTCAATGATTTCAGAAAATATCAATGGAGTAGAATTCATAGCTATTAATTCTGATTTTCAAGACCTTCAGAAATCTAAATCAAAAAGAGTAATTCAGATTGGGAAAAATATTGCGAAAGGACTTGGTGTCGGAGGAGATCCTACTTTAGGCAGCGAATGCGCGAAAGCAGATCAAAACGATATAACAGAAGTGCTTCAAGGTTCTGATATGGTTTTTATCACAGCCGGAATGGGTGGTGGAACTGGAACAGGAGCATCTCCAGTTGTGGCCAAGCTCGCGAAAGATGCTGGCGCCCTGACTATTGCAATTGTTACAAAGCCTTTTGAGTTTGAAGCAAATAAAAGAATTGATCAAGCTGAAATTGGTATAAAGGAACTAACAGATGAAGTTGATTCAATTATAGTTATTCCAAACGATAGATTAAAAGAAGTTCAACAAATCTCAGGTATTGTAGATTCTTTCAAAGCAGCAGATAGCGTATTAACTAAAGCGGTTAGAGGTATATCCGATATAATTGTTGGTTCAGGATTTATTAATGTAGATTTTGCAGATGTTAAAAAAATCATGACAGAAAGTGGGGGGAAAGCTCTTATGGGAACTGGAGAGGGCGAAGGAACATCCCGAGCTGTTGAAGCAGCAGAAAATGCCATAACAAGTCCATTGCTCGAGGATATATCCATTGATGGTGCAACGGGTATTTTAATAAACGTTACAGCATCAAGTAATTTCACAATAGATGAATTAAATGAAGCATGTAATCATGTAAAATCGAAAGCTAGTTCGAGTGTAAATTTAATTTTTGGATTAGTTTTAGACGAGTCCCTAGGTGATAAAGTAAGAATAACCGTTATTGCTACAGGTATAGATGGCATGGAGTCATTAAAAATCGCGAACCAAATTGTTGAAAGTGATCCCAATCAAGTCAGTTTTGATTTGGAGCAAAAAATTGATAACATAGATGAAAATATTTCTAAAACTAATGACTCTAATGGGAATCCAGATTTAGATGACTTGCATCCACTAGGTGATGATGAACATTTTGAGATTCCGGCATTTTTAAGAAAAAATAAAAAATAATTTTACTTTTTGTCACTCCATAGTGATTCGAGATTATAATATTCTCTAGTTTTTTTATGGAATAGATGAATCATAATTTCTCCGGTATCAATTATAATCCAGCTAGGTGAAGAATAACCATCGGTCTTAGTTAAAACTTTTAATTCTTTTTTCAATTTTTCATTAATGTGTTCATAGAGAGCTTTTACACCTCTCTCTGAATCCATGCTGGCAATAATAAGAAAGTCGGTAAAGCTTGATAAGTTTTTTACA
This sequence comes from bacterium, assembly GCA_002697665.2. Classification (GTDB taxonomy): domain Bacteria; phylum Desulfobacterota_D; class UBA1144; order UBA1144; family UBA1144. The sequence goes on along the minus strand of NZXA02000025.1, from coordinate 18,935 downwards.
TCTAAAGCTATAGGGTCAATTGCTTTTCTTTCTTTGAGCTCCTCCAAAACATAATCAATTATTTTTTTTGTTTTTATCATTAACTGTATAAACCATTATCGATTATATATTTATAAACTTCTGTGGGCAATAACATTTTTATTTTTTTTTCGTCAAATTTTTTTAAAGCATTTCTGGAATCTGAAGATGAAGCGTCAATACTATTTTTCAAAGTTAAGCGCAAAATTTTTCTTTTACTTTTCAAATTATAATTAACTTTTATAGATTTATAATTCATTTCATGCGAATATGATTTATCTAATTTTATTATATTGCTAATATTNGATTGAAATCCAGGTCTTTCAACTAAAACAAGATCTATTANACTAAGAATTTTTTTTGATTCAAACCAATTATGAAANCTATCTGCATAGTCTGATCCCAAAATTAGAAANTAATTTNCTTTATTATTNTTNGANATNATTTTTTTTAAAGTTTGGTATGTATAATTTTTTTTAGTGNAATCACTTTCTATATCNGATATTAAAAAATTAATTTTTTTATTTAATGCTANATTNATCATGTTTTTTACATGNATAAAATCAGATCTTACTGAANTTTTTTTATAATGNGGATTTGANTTAGGAACGATTATTATTTTATTAANATTTAACATNTTGGTTGTATTTATAATTAANTTTACNTGACCNAAATGAATAGGGTCAAAAGNTCCTCCCAAAATTCCTATTCTNNTCAANTGATTCTCACCAAAATTGAATTTCCAATTTTATTTATTTTNTCTATTTTCTTTTCTTTAATTTTATTAAGTTCGTCCATTGTNTCACNTAANCCTAATCCACTTTTNCCAATAAAAATTTTAGAATAATAAATTAACATTTCATCCCANAGATTCTCTTTNAAGAAAGATGANAATACNCTTCCCCCACCCTCAACTAANAATCTTTGAAAATTAAGTNTAAGAAGATGTTTNAGAATATTTTTAGGAGAAATTTTTTTTAATTTTATAACNATGATTTTATTTGATTCTANAATTTTAATTTTTTTTTCAGNTGCCGANGTTGCNCAGAAAATTATTGGTTTTTGAGATTTATTTTTTAAGACATTACTTTCAATTGGTATTCTNAGATTCGAATCCATAATAATNGGTGTTGGCTGTTTANCCATAATATTTTTTCCTCTATAATTTAATTTTGGATTATCNTTAATTATTGTATTAATACCAACCAAAATCGCATCATAATTTTTNCTNATGTNNTTGGCNTGNTTTCTTTGTNTCTCNTCACCTATAGAATTNTTTGATATTTGGTTAGTATATATTTTCGAATCAAGGCTNGTACAAATCTTAAGTGTGACAAACGGTCTATTATTTATCTTAATACTTTCAAAGCCTCTATTAATNTCTTTAAGCTNGTTCTTTAAATTAATTTGAGAGACTTTNATTTTATTTGATTCTAATTTTTTAACNCCATTCCCATTTACTTTTGGATTTATATCNTATTCCAAAAAATAGACTTGTTTTATNCCTTTGNTGATAATGGCATTTACGCATGGTGGAGTTTTTTTATTCGTATGGCAACAAGGTTCAAGNGTAACNAAAAGTGTGGAACCTTTAACGCTGTNTCCTTTTGACTCAGCATCNTTAATCGCTACAATTTCTGCATGATCCCCNCCAAANTCAGAGTGAAAGCCTTTTCCAATAACCCTATTATTTTTAACAATTATTGCACCCACAATTGGGTTTGATCCGGTTTTATTAATACCTTTTTTGGCTAAACTAATTGCCATTTTCATATATTTCTTTTTTTGGTTTAAATCCATAATTATTTAAAAAGTGCATCTCCAAATTCTTTAGAATCAAAAGGGATNAGNTCTTCAATCTTCTCACCTACCCCAATAAATTTAATTGGTAAATCATAGTCATTTGANACAGATATTGCAAANCCTGCNTTTGATGTACTATCNAGCTTTGTAATAANAACCCCTGTAAGACNAATGGTTTCCTGAAATTTTTTAACTTGNGNTAGCGAGTTNTGACCCGANGTGCCATCAAGCACTAAAAGTGATTCAGTTGGNGGNTTNCNNGTTTTAGAAGTAATNATTTTCTCTATNTTNGAAATTTGTNACATNANATCCGAATTATTNGAAAGNCTCCCNGCAGTATCNATAATTACAATATCTACTTTTTTATCTTTAGCAAAATCAAGAGCAGAAAANACGACACTTGCTGGATCTTCCTGGTCTGATGAAAAAAANATAGANTTTGATCTTTCAGACCANACTCTNAATTGGTCTACAGCAGCTGCTCTAAATGTGTCNGCNGCAACGAGCATAATTTTTTTATCTGTAATTTTTGATAATAATAAAGANAACTTGCCAACNGAAGTGGTTTTNCCACTACCATTTACACCTGAAAATAANATAACATTTAACTCATCTTTCAATACAAGCTCGGGGNCTCTCNTGTTGAGAATTTTNATTACCTCCTCATTTATCANGCTTAAAAAAAACTCTTCTGATGGATCACNGTTAAATTTTTCAGNTTNAAGTCTTTTTTTTATTTTTTTTATTAATTTTTCTGATGTTGTTATACTTATATCAGATAATATTAANGCATCNGTTATTTTTTCGTATGAATCCTCATCAATTTCAATTTTACCNNCTAATACAACAGAAACTGTTTGNTTAATACTTGCACTTGACTCAGTAAGTTTTTCTTTCACNGAAGAAAAAAAATTCTTTANTTTTTTAAACATTAAAAATATTCTGAACTTTTTTGATCAATTTATCAATAAAGATGTTAAACANTCCTTAATCATTTATAATATTNTANTAANATATGAGNGATCAATTTGTACACCTTCATCTNCATTCTCAATACTCACTTCTTGATGGTGCAATCAAATTTGATGAATTATTTGACGAAGTTGAAAAACAAGGAATGTCNTCNGTNGCTNTAACCGATCATGGNAATTTGTTTGGTGCTTATGATTTCTANAAAAAAGCAAAAGATAAAGGNATNAAGCCTATTGTAGGGTGTGAATTATATATTGCAAAAGATCATTTAAATAAATCCTCTGAAAACAANAAAACCCATCATTTGACNGTACTTGCAAAAAATTTNCAAGGNTATGAAAATTTATGCACCCTGGTCTCAATTGGTCATCTTAANGGTTTTTACAGAAANCCAAGGATAGATAGAAAGCTTTTATTNGAATACAGTGATGGATTAATAGTTCTTAGTGGATGCTTAAACGGTGAAGTGTGTCANAACATTTTAAAAGGTAGAAAAGATGAGGCNATTAAAATTGCAGCTGAATATAAAAATATACTNGGTGATCGATATTTTATAGAAATACAGGGNACATGTNTNAAGGAACAAGTCAGNGTTAATAAAGTTTTGAAGGAAATTGCANAGAAACTAGACATTAAAGTTGTTGCNACAAATGATTGCCACTATCTTACAAAAAATGATTACCANTCACANGATACNTTNCTATGTATTCAAACAAATTCATTGGTNAAAGAGGANAGAAGATTTAGATTTAACGGNAATGANTTTTATCTGAAATCAAAAGATGAAATGNTTGATGCATTAGAGGGAGATCANGAATCTGTTGAAAACAGTTTATTGATTGCTGAAAAGTGTGACTTAGATTTTGGNGAAAGNAATTACAAGTTACCAATATTAGATGAAGAGATTAAATATGATGGNATAAGAGAATTTGCTAATAAGTCNTTATTTNANCTGATNAATAATAANATTATTTCNTCTGCGGATTTANATATCTATCAAGAAAGNGTGNNTCATGANGTANGTATTATTGAAAAAATGGGATTTGAAGGATATTTTATGGTTGTTTCAGATTTTATAAATTATGCAAAAAAAAATTCNATCCCNGTTGGTCCTGGAAGAGGAAGTGCNGCTGGTAGTTTAATCGCTTTTTTNTTAGGGATAACTGAAGTTGATCCAATAAANCATGATCTCATTTTTGAAAGATTTTTAAATCCTGAAAGAATCACTATGCCAGATATTGATATAGATTTTTGTGGTGAGGGTAGAGATGAAGTAATAAATTATGTTTCAAATAAATATGGTAAAGATAAAGTTGCGCAAATTGGAACCTTTGGAACAATGTCCTCAAAAGCCGTAGTTAAAGATGTGGGAAGAGTTTTAGGCCTATCTTTTTCTGATGTCAACAAGCTTACTAATATGATTCCATCGTTTCGTGGAAAAGTTTATAGTCTTGAAGAATGTTATAAAAAAGTTAAAGAATTCAGAGAATTAGTAGAAAAAGATAACTCATATACTGAACTGTATAATTTGAGCGTGAAATTAGAAAATTCAGTGAGACATTCCTCAACACATGCAGCAGGCGTTGTAATTTCAAATGAGCCATTGGAAAAAATGATACCCCTCTACAAAGGGTCTAAAGATGAAATTGTCACACAGTACGATATGAATGCAGTAGAAGAATTGGGTTTCGTAAAATTTGACTTTTTAGGTTTAAAGACATTGACNGTCATTAAAAAAGCGAAAGATTTTATAAGATTAAACAATNAAGATATAGANAATGAAATTANCACNGCTGATTTGAATGATCCTAAAATATATGAATTACTTTCAAAAGGGTTAACAAGAGGAATTTTTCAAATTGAATCTTCTGGTATGAAAGATGTTNTAAAAAATTTAAAAGCTGATAAATTTGATGATATTGTTGCACTTCTTGCATTATATAGGCCTGGGCCTCTGGATAGTGGAATGGTAGATGAATATATATTAAGAAAAAATGGAAAGAAAAAAACTGATTATCCTACTCCAGAACTCAAAGGAATACTTGAGGAAACTCATGGATTATTTGTTTATCAAGAACAGATTATGAAAACAGCCTCAGTTCTATCAAGTTTTACTCTAGGAGATGCAGACCTATTAAGAAGAGCTATGGGCAAGAAAAAAGCCTCTGAGATGAAAGCACAGAGAGAAAAATTCTTATCGGGTGCAAAACAAAATAATTTCAAAGAAGGATTGGCTGAAAATATTTTTAACACAATGGAAAAATTTGCTGAATATTCATTTAATAAAAGTCATAGCACTGCATATGCATATATTACTTTTCAAACTGCCTATCTAAAAGCATATTATCCTTGTGAATTTATGGCTGCTCTTATGACCACAGAGATTAATACTTCTGAGAAAGTTGTTTCAGATATAAGAGAATGTAAAGAAATGGATATTACAATTTATCCTCCAAGTATTAATGAAAGTGGATCAGGTTTTACGCCTTTAAAAAAATCCATTAGGTTCGGATTAAATGCCGTTAAAAATTTAGGCACTAATATTGTCAAAAACATTATTGATCTTCGCGAGTCTCAAGGAGATTTTAAGAATTTATTTGAGTTTTTAGGTCTAATGGATTCAAGGAGGTTAAATAAGAAAACTTTAGAAAGCCTTATTAGATCAGGAGCGCTTGATGAATTTGGTTTTAACCGAGCAACACTATTCAAAAATATTGATAAACTTCAATCAAATGTTGGGATCAACAACAAAGATGCAAATCCTGACCAGGAAAGTCTTTTTGATAATGATCAAATATACCAAATACCTGACCTTGATATAGTAGATGAATGGGATATTTTTAATTTATCAAAATTTGAAATTGAGACATTAGGTTACTCAATAAGTATTAACCCTTTGTCTGCTGTTGAAAAAAAAATCAAAGAGATTAATTCAAAAAGTATAATGGAAATTAAGACTCTTAAGGATAAATCTCCTGTAACCGTAGCTGTTTATATCACTTCTATAGATATAAAAACTTCCAAAAAAAATTCCAATAAATATGCATATGTAAATTTTGAAGATTCAACTGGAATTTTAGAAGGAATTGTATTCAATGATGAAATTTTAAAATACGAACCACAATTAGAGCTTGGAATCCCACTGCTTGTGTCGGGTTATATAGAAAACAGTGATGAAAACATAAAATTAATTGTAAATAGTGTGAATGGCAATGAAGCTATCAAAGAGATAAAAAATATAAATTTGCCTTTAAAAATTAATATTTCAAGAAATATAACCTTAAATGAATCCAAAAAGCTTAAAAAGCTTTTTGAAAAGTATCCTGGTGATTCAATAGTTGAAATAAATCTTTCAAACAGTGGTTTAAAAGCCAGAATTGGCATAGAAGATTATAAAGTCGAAAACTGTGATAAGCTAAAAGAAGAGATTCAAGAATTTAATTTTTCTAGCTATTGATTTTGTTCATCCAATATTTTTTTAATTTTCTCTGGTTCACTAGTTGCTATAAAAATTTCTTGATTTAAATTTCCCGAAGAAGCATTAAGCTTACATCCTACAATAATATTTCCAGCACCTTGAATAACTTTTCTTCCCCATCTAACCCTTAATACTTCTCCTGTGCCCTTCCCAACTTTTATAGCACCTGGGGTAATTAAATTTACAGATTCTATTGGCTCTATATACTTTCTTAAAAAATTATCTAAATTTTTAATTCTTCCATGCTTTCTCATTATTTTTCCATTTCTATTTTTTTTTAACATAACTATTCAATCTCCTCCAAGTCGGAAACAAATACTTTCTTTTTAATACCAGAATCAAATACGACTGTTACAACATCTTCAAAATTATCATTATCATTAGTATCAATAAAACCATTCCCGAATTTATAATGAAATACTCTTTCGTTTGATGTAGTTTCAGAGATAGCATTGATCTCTAAAAGATCATCGGATTCGATAATTTCATCTAAGAACTGTGACATTGATGCATATGTTATTGATCCAAACATTCTTCTCATTTTACAATATGAAAGATTTAATGAACTTATAGCTCTGGTAAACGCAACATAACAAAGCCTTCTTTCTTCTTCTATCTCACTTGTGGAGTACATAGACCTTGAATGAGGGAACAGTCCTTCCTCGATCCCAACCACATAAACACAAGGGAATTCGAGACCTTTTGACAAGTGCACTGTCATAAGTGTAACAAAAGATTGAGAATCTACCATTTCATCTGTAGATGAAGAAAGCATAAGGGAATTTAAAAAATCACTTATATCATTAGAATCTGATGACAATTCAAATTCGGCAATATAATTTAGAAACTCTGAAACGTTTCCAAGCTTATCATCATCTTTAAGATAATCAAAATATCCTAAATCAATTAGAAATTTTTCAAAAGATTCTGATACAGATGAAAATTCATCTAAGTTTTTTTTAAAATTATTAATAGAATTTTTCAAGAGTTCTAGACTTTTTATAATTTTTTTTGAAAAAATATTATTTTCAATAATATATGAAAATGATTTATAGTAATTTTGGTCTTCCTGTATTGAAATTTTTTTAATTTTTTCTATTGTTTTTTTGCCTATACCTCTTGATGGTAAATTTATAATTCGATCAAAGGCAATCTCATCATCAGGATTTACAATAAATTTAAGAAAAGAAATGCAATCTTTGACTTCAGATCTTTCGTAAAAACTTATGTTTCCGTAAATTTTATATTTAATATTTGCTTTTCTTAATTCCTCTTCTAATACTCTGCTTTGGGCATTAGTTCTATAAAAGACAGCTACATCTTCATACTTATAAAGATCAAGATTTTTCATAATTTCCCTAGCAATATGCTTCGCCTCTTCTCTGTCATCATTAAAACTCCATAGTTTCACATTTTCTTTTTTAACATTTTCTGTCCACATGTTTTTCTCTAGCCTTTCAGAATTATTTGATATAAGGAGATTTGAGACATTAAGAATTTGAGGGGTTGATCTATAATTTTGCTCAAGCTTATATATTTTCGTTTCAGGATAAAATTTTTTGAATTGTAGAATATTTTCTATATTTGCCCCTCTCCATCCATATATAGATTGATCCTCATCACCTACAGCGAACAAATTTTTATTAATACTAGAAATAATATTTATTAACCTGAACTGTATTATGTTTGTATCTTGATATTCATCTACAAAGACATATTTAAATAATTTTTGAATTCTTTCTTTAAAATTTTTATTAATGGTTAAAAGTTCGTAGAATTTCAAAATCAAGTCTCCAAAATCCATAGCATTTAATGACTCTAGTTTTGACTGATAAGTTTTTATAATCTGTTCCTCTTTATCATCCTCAAATTCCCATTCATCATAAAGCAAAGAATTCTTGAGGCTGTCAATTTTTCCTCGAATTCTTGATGGTTCATATTTATTTAGATCTAAATCATTAATTTTAATTATATTTTTAATTATTTTTAATTGATCTGTTGGGTCATATATCGAAAAATTTGAATTATAATTTCCTTTCAATAATTCAAAGTTCATTCTTAGTATCTTGTATGAAATTGAATGAAAAGTTCCCATCCAAGGAAAATCTAATTTTGAACCTAAAATCTTACTGATTCTAAAAATCATTTCTTTTGAGGCTTTATTGGTGAAAGTTAAAGCTAACAATTCATTAGTTCCGCATTTTTTGTTTTTGATTAACGAAGCTATTTTAATTGTTAAAACCCTGGTTTTCCCAGATCCTGCCCCTGCGAGAACAAGTGCAGGACCATCTTCATGCTTAATTGCATCTATTTGGTTAATATTCAGTTTTTCGTTTAAATTATTCAAAAAATTCTTTAAATCAGTCATTTAATGTTTAAGTTTATACTATTTTCTTGACAAAGTTGCTATCATGTTTATCTTCTAGGGTATTAAATGTTTAATTAATTTTTTTTTGGAGGGTTTATATGAATATTAAACCTTTATATGACAGATTATTAGTAAAAATTAATAATCCTGAACAAACTACAGAAGGCGGTATTATCATTCCTGATGCTTCTCAGGAAAAACCGCAAGAGGGGACAGTCGTTTCTGCTGGTAATGGACGTTTGCTAGACGATGGAACTGTTAAACCTCTTGATATTAAAGAAGGTGATACTGTACTTTTTAATAAATATGGTGGAATGGAACTTTCTCTTGGTGATGGAGATTATATTTTTCTTAAAGAAGATGAAGTTTTAGGTGTTATTGAGTAATTAAGGAGGTTAAATTATAAAATGGCAAAAGATATTTTATTCGGAACTGAGGCGCAATCTTTAATAAAGGATGGTGTAGATAAGCTTGCAGATGCTGTAAAAGCTACGCTAGGTCCAAGAGGGAGAAACGTTCTCATAGAAAAAACTTTTGGTGCTCCAGTAGTTACCAAAGATGGTGTAACTGTAGCAAAAGAGATAGATTTAGATAATAAATTTGAAAATATGGGCGCTCAAATGGTTAAAGAAGTTGCTTCTAAAACAAATGATGTTGCTGGTGATGGAACTACAACTGCAACTGTTCTAGCTCAGGCGATATTTCGCGAAGGAATGAAACTAACCGCAGCTGGACATGATCCAATGAAACTCAAAAGAGGTATTGATAAGGCCGTTTCTGCTACAATAGAAGAAATAAGAAAGCTTTCAACACCTGTTAAAAGCAAGGAAGATATTGCTGCTGTTGCAACTGTATCTGCTAATGGAGAGGAAGAAATTGGTGATATTATTTCTGATGCAATGGAAAAAGTTGGTAAAGACGGTGTTATAACAGTAGAAGAAGGAAGAAGTCTTGATACTACTTTAGATGTTGTAGAAGGTATGCAATTTGATAGAGGATATTTGAGTCCTTACTTAGTTACAGAGCCTGAGCGTATGACAATTGAATTAGAAGACCCATTTATATTAATGTATGAAAAGAAAATTGCTAATATGAAAGATTTAGTCCCTCTTTTAGAAGAAGTGGCTAAAACTTCTAAACCTGTACTAATATTAGCTGAAGATATTGAAGGTGAGGCTTTAGCAACTCTTGTAGTCAATAAAATGCGTGGAACTCTTAAGTGTGCTGCTGTAAAAGCACCTGGATTTGGAGATAGAAGGAAAGATATGCTAGCTGATATCGCGGTTCTAACTGGTGGGACTGTAATTGTTGAGGAAGCAGGTATGAAATTAGAATCTGCTAACATTCAACATTGTGGAACTGCTAAAAGAGTAGTAATCGATAAGGACAATACAACTATNGTTGGNGGATCNGGGAAAAAATCTGAAATAACTTCAAGAATTACNCAAATTAAAGCTCAAATTGCNGATGCNTCAGGTGAATATGATAGAGAGAAACTTCANGAAAGATTAGCAAAATTAGCTGGTGGTGTNTCNGTTATNAATGTTGGCGCAGCAACTGAAGCCGAAATGAAAGAAAAAAAAGCTAGAGTAGAAGATGCACTTAATGCAACCAGAGCCGCTGTTGACGAAGGTATTGTTCCAGGCGGTGGAGTTGCTTTAGTAAGAGCAATCGCGTCTCTAGATAAATTTAATACCGGTGACGATGAAGAACAAGCTGGTGTAAATATTATAAAAAGAGTACTAGAAGAACCTATAAGAGGTATTGCTAGTAATGCTGGAGCAGATGGATCTATAGTCGTAGAAAAAATTAAAGAGGGCAAAGGCAACTTTGGTTTTAATGCTTCAACTCTAGCATATGGCGATATGCTTAAAGCAGGAATTGTTGATCCTGCTAAAGTAACAAGATCTGCAATTCAAAATGCAGGAAGTGTTTCATCTTTACTTCTCACAACAGAAGCTATGGTTGTTGAACAACCACAAGAGAATGATGGTGGTGCTGGCGGTCCTGCTGCCGGTGGTGGAATGCCTGGTATGGGTGGAATGCCTGGTATGATGTAATCTAAATAAGCAAAAATTAAAGGGGCTTTAAAAGGCCCCTTTTCTTATAAATTATCTTTTATAAACATATGATATTCTAACTCTTCAATATAAACATTNTTAATATTATTTAAAACTTTTTTCATATCATTTTTTTTGTAGTTTTTTGATAAATTTTTAAGTCCATAACCAATATCTTTCCATATATCCGAGATGTTACTCATTTTTGAATAAAGCTTTAGATCATATATTTTTTTTGATTCATCCTGAGCCAACTTTAAAAAATCAGAATAAATACATCTAAAACCAGATCCTTTTGAACCTCTTTTGACAATTATTTGGTATGCAAATTTAAAAATATTTGCAGAGTCCTTGTGATCGGACCATTTATCAAAATTACCAATCCAATCCAAAATTGAAAAAATCGAACTTGTTCCTCTAAGACTATTTTGTCCATTAATAAAATTTTCAGAATTTAACTTCACGGATATTTCTAATTGTTTTTTTAAATTTTTAAAAGGTTTAAAACTTTTAACTGAAAACCAATTATAGTTAAGTGGATAGGGCTCTGCTTTTGATGATCGTGCTAAAGATAAATCATTTGATGATACAATTTGGAGCTCTTTGAAATTAGTATCTGAGAGATAGAAACTATCATGCTCAGTGTTNTATCCAACACATACAACAACATGTCCAGGAAAATGGATATTGGAGTTATAATATTTTAAATAATATAAGTCTGTCTGAAGAAAAACTGGATGATTTCTTTTTAATTCACTTATTAATTTATTTTTAGCAATTCTACCATTACTTTCAGAAATCCATTTTAGGTTTTTTTTGTTTTGATGAGAAAAAAAAATTGGCTCCATATTTGGCGCTCTTAGATGAATAACNTCGGAGGGCTTTGATTTAGTTAATTTATTATAGAAAAAACCCAATCCACAACCAATACCAAAACAAATTTCTTCTGGNTAATCAACNCCNAAAAAATTTATTACATTTCTTATTGCTGAAGATCCACAATGAACTCCTGTAAGGTTATTCCATTCTAAAATTTGCATTTCATTCCAATAGCTTTNTCAATTTTATCTTTAACATATTTTTGAAGAATATTTAAATTTTCGATTGAGTCACTTTCNAANCGCATTGTCAAAGCAGGCTGAGTATTTGATGCTCTTATTAATGCCCAGCCAGATTCATTCTCTAATCTCATGCCATCAATCTCGGANATTTTATAGTCTCTTAAATCAGATTGAAATTCTTTAATGATTTTATCTACAGCACTAAATTTTTCNTCCTCTGAGAACTCAATTCTAAATTCAGGAGTAGTNATTACATTAGGGATTTCGCTTAAAAAATCGGAAAGTTTTTTNTCTGAATTTGAAATAATTTCAATCAATCTTAAAGCTGCATATAATGCGTCATCATAGCCGTAATGTTTATCCTTGAAAAAAATATGTCCACTTAATTCACCTGCTAATAATGCATTTTCTTCTTTAATTTTTTCTTTAATTTTCGAATGACCAGTTTTCCACATAATCGGTATACCTCCCGATTTTAAAACTTCATCAAATAAAACTTTTGTACACTTAACCTCACCTATTATTTTCGCCTCTGGATTTGAAGCTAAAATAGACTTTGCAAGTATTAAAAGAATAATATCTGAACTGATAAAGCATCCTTCATTATCTATTACGCCTAATCTGTCACCATCTCCATCAAACGCAATTCCAATATCAAGTTTCTTTTCTAGAACTAAATCTTTTAAGGAAGATAAGTTGCTCTCAATAGAGGGGTCAGGATGATGATTTGGAAAATTTCCATCAGGCTCTTCGAATAAAATATATGACTCACATCCTAATTTTGTAAAGACCTTGTTTACAAATAAACCAATGGGAGTATTTGCGCAATCAATGCCAACACGGATTTTTTTTGATATTGAAATTCTTTTATTTAAATCATCAATGTAATTATCAATCATATAAATTTTTTCAATAGACCCCTTTTCAGAAGGAATAATATAATCCTTTTTTCTTATTAATATTTTTAATTCTTGAATTTNGTTAGATGAAAGAACATTTTTTCCNATGGATGCCTTAAATCCATTATAGTCTGGNGGATTGTGACTTGCTGTTATCATTATCCCCCCATCAACATCCATAGTAAAAAGTGAAAAATATAAAACTGGAGTCGTTACAATACCAACATCAAATATGGATAAACCATAATCAATTAACTTATCTGTGAGAGCATTAAAAATTCTTTCTGATGATAAACGACAATCTCTACCAACACATATCTTTTTGACATTAAATTTATCAGAATAAGTTGCAAATGCTGAAGCTATATTACTAACATNCTCATCNGTAAGATCNGTGTCTGCAATACCTCTTATATCATATTCTCTAAATATACTTTCGTTCATATTACACTTTATAATCTAAATATTGCAAAAAATATTCCATAAATAAAAAAAGTTCAAGATTAAATAATTTTTGACAAAAGATAATGCAAATAATATATTGAATTTACATGATTTCACCAACCTTAGAAAGCTTTAAAAGAAAGATTAACAGTGGGAATTTGATTCCGATATTTAAAAATATTGATATAGATATAGAAAACCCATCATTAATACTAAAAAATATTTCTTCGGAAGAGAATATCTACTTACTTGAAAGTTATGAAGGACCCTTAAAATGGTCAAGATATAGTTTTATAGGATTTGATCCTAAACTAATTATAAGTTCAAAAAAAAATAGAATATCAATAAAACAAAATAATAGAACAAAAACAATAAATGGTGATGTTTTCAAAGAGATAAAAAAAATAATGAAAAAATATAAACCTGTGGCATCCAAAAGCCTTCCCAGGTTTTATGGTGGTCTTGTAGGTTTTTTTTCTTACGACATCATCTCAGAAATTGAAAAAATACCTAGAGCATCTAATAAGGATACAAAGTTTCCAGATTGCAACTTAATGTTTTCAGACTCATTAATAATTTTGGATAATGTTAAAAATTCAGCAAAAATTGTTGTAAACGTTGAAGTGAAAAAAAATGCTAATTTAGAAAAGATTTATAAGAATTCTATAAAAAAAATAAACGATATTGAAAAAAAAATAAAATGTAATACAAAAATTATTAATAAATTAAGTTCAAATTTTTCAAAGAAAAAAAATAAAATTTTTTCAAATTTTAAAAGTCCAGATTTCATAAAGGTTGTCAAAAAAATAAAAAANTATGTAAATAATGGTGATATAATTCAAGCAGTAATCTCTCAAAGATGGGCAACAAAATATAACCATGATCCAATTGATTTATATTCGGCTCTAAGAGATCTTAACCCGTCACCTTATATGTTTTATATTAAAAACAAAAGTAATTATATAATTGGTGCTTCGCCTGAAGTATTAGTAAGGGTTGATAAAGGAGTTGTAGAAACAAGACCAATTGCGGGCACTAGGCCCCGTGGAAAAAATAAACTTCAGGATAAAAAACTTGAAAAGGACTTGCTGAAAGATCCAAAAGAAAGAGCAGAGCACGTAATGCTTGTTGATTTAGCTAGAAATGATATGAGCAAGGTCTGTAATTCTGGTTCAGTAAAAGTTACTAATATGATGTCAATTGAAAGATATTCTCACGTAATGCATATCGTATCAAATGTAAAAGGCACTTTAAATAAAAATAATGATTCAATAGATGTATTTAAAGCATGCTTNCCAGCGGGTACATTATCTGGTGCTCCTAAAATAAGNGCAATGGAAATAATTAGTGAGCTTGAACCCAACAATAGAGGTCCTTATGGTGGTTCCATTGGATATTTTGGTTTTTCGGGAAATATGGATATGAGTATTACAATAAGATCTTTTTATATTGATAATAATGTGCTCTATTTTCAAGCTGGGGCGGGAATTGTAGCTGATTCAAATCCGAAAATGGAATTAAAAGAGACAATAAACAAATCAGGAGCAATGNTAAAAGCAATAAATAAAACATATGAAAAAAAAAATTAAAGTTTTAATGGTAGATAATTATGATTCCTTTACCTANAACCTAGTTCATTATATCGAAGAACTTAAAGCATCGGTTGAGGTTGTTAGGAATAATAAAATATCAATAAAAAAAATTAAAAATATGAAGCCNGATATAATATTTATATCNCCTGGNCCATGTAGTCCAAAAGAGGCAGGGATATCTGTNAAATTGGTTANNGAACTNGNTGGCAAAATTCCGATTTTTGGTGTTTGCCTAGGTCATCAATCNATTGGCTATGCCTATGGATCAANAATTATAAAAGCAAAAAAATTATTACATGGAAAAACNTCTGATATTTATCATAATAAANTGGGTATTTATAAAAATTTACCCAANCCTTTTAAGGCAACAAGATATCATTCTTTGATAATTGACAAAAAAACTCTGAACAAAGATTTTGATATAACTTGTCAGACAAAGGATGGTGTTATTATGGGAATAAAACATAAAAAACTTAAAATTGAAGGAGTCCAGTTTCATCCCGAGTCCATTCTGACAACTGAAGGTAAATTATTGATGAAAAATATATTGGACAGCATATTTTGAAAAAAAAAGAAATCGAATACTTTATGGAAATCGCTTATAAAGAAGCACTTAAAGCTGAAAAATACGGAGAAGTTCCAGTTGGGAGCTTAATTGTTTGTAAAGAGACTAAGCAAATTATCTCAAAATCTTATAACCAAACTGAAAAACTAAATGATCCAACAGCTCATGCCGAGATTTTAGCAATAAGAAAAGCTTGTAAAAAAACTAATGATTGGAGGCTTGATAGTAAATTTGTAATATTCACGACTCTTGAGCCCTGCAAGAAGTGCTTAGAGGTTATAAAAGATGCTAGAATTAGAGAAGTTTTTTATGGTGCTAAAAATTTATCAACGAAAAAAAATATTAAAAGTCCACGGAGCAAAAATTTAAAGATTAAAAAAATCAGTGATCAATTAAAGAGTTTTTTTAAAAAAATAAGATAACTAAGGTTGTAAATCTTTAGGAAAGATTGTTATTTTTTTTAGCTTTCCATATTCTTTTGTTTTATATGTCACTTGACTATCTTGCTCTATTATTAAGTATGCCTCTCTTCTTTCAAATGAATTCATTGGATTCAAGCTTAGTGGCCTATTAATGGCAATAACTTTTTTTACGGTTTCTAATACTTTTTCTTTTAACTTTTCCATCCTTTTTTCTCTATAAGAATTGATGTCAATTGATACATAAATACTTTTTCCAATCTGCTTACTTGAAATTCTTGATAATAAAAACTCTAGATTTTTAATCATTTCACCTTTTCTTCCAATTAAAAATCCTAAATCTTTTTCACTATTGAGTTTTAATAAAATATTTTTGCCGTTTAATTCTGAGTCAATATTTGCATCTCCGATAAAATGATTAACAATTTCCTTGAAAATTTTTTCGACCGATTCAACATCGATATTTAAATTATCATCTAGGGAATCTATACTGTTGTCAGTTTTATTTTCATATTTTTCGTCTTTACTAATAACTCGTATGATGGCTTTCCTTGACCCTATTCCTAGAACACCAGATAATTCTTCTTGAATAACATCAAATTCTAATTCATCTCTTGATATCCCCAGTTCCTTACAGGCTTCTATGGCGGCATCAGTAACAGTCTCGCCTTCGAACTCTTTTTCAATTGACATAACTAAGCTCCTTGCATTCTCTTAAATTTTTGGTTTATGTAAATTTGTTGAAAAATAGAAATTATATTACTAATTGTCCAATATAGTATTAATCCTGAAGGTAANCCCCAAAACATAACTGTAAAGAGAATTGGCATATATTGAAAAATTTTTGTTTGGAACTCATCAGCACCAGGGTTTGGAGGAGTCATCTTTTGTGTTATATACCATGATATGCCCATTATTAGGGGTAATGCTCTAAACGGTATCCCAAAAATATCAAATAAGTTTTCAGGAGATGATAAATCTGATATCCACATGAAGCTGGTATGTCTTAAATCTAAGGAATACAATAAAACATTATATAGTGCGACAAAAACTGGCAATTGTATTAACATTGGTAGACACCCACTTAAGCTAGACAACGGATTCATTCCTTCTTTTGAATATAATTTCATTATTTCTGAATTTTGTGTAGATTTGTCATCTTTAAATTTTTCTTTGATTTCATCTAGTTTTGGTTTTAATAATGCCATTTTTGATTGCATCTTCTTCATGGACATCATACTTTTAACAGTCAATGGTAAAAATAAAATTCTTATGAGTATGGTAATAATGATGATTGCGATTCCATAATTTTTAATATATTTATTTGAGAAATTTAACAATTGTTCTAGAGGTGAAGCTAACCAATCAAACCAACCAAGATCATGTGCTTTTTCTAAACTACCATATTGAGACAAAATTTTATAATCTTTTGGACCTAAAAATATATCAGACACCATACTATACTGGCCATTTCCTAATAAATTAATTGTTTTATGGCTTACTACGGTTCTTAAAAGATTAGTAGATTTTTTTTCATATTTTAGTGTTTTTTCTCCTCCGGCTTCAATCAGATTAGCTACCAAAAAATATTTTTTTGAAAATCCAAACCAGCTAATATCGTCTATCTCTTTTTTGGGCTCGCTTGGTGTGGAATCAATATTTTCGACTTCATCGCCATTATAGTATCCAAAATCATAATACTCTTGAGCTAAAACTTCTCCTATTGATTCTTCAAAAAATCTAAAAATAAAGTTCTTCGAAGAATTATTTTTAACAATTATTTCACGAGTTATTGAATAACTATCCTCAGGGATTAAATATCTGATTAAAATTTCTTTATTTCCAAGATTTTTGCCAATTAATATCTCATTAGAGTCTTTTTTGATAATTTTATCAAATCTAATATTAGTATCTATGTTTAGATCTTTAGCTTTAATTATCAATTGTGAAAAATATTCTCTATCATTGAGAATATTAATCATCTGGTTGGAATCTGGTTTAGCAAAATATTTTTTTAATTTGGTATTATTAATGCTTCCACCAATAAGTGATACCTCACCCTCAATTAAATTATTAGAGAACTTTATATGGTCTGATTTGTTTTTTGCTTCGAATTGTTCAATCTTATTATCGGAGATTTCATATGTATCTTCGCTTAAATTAAATTCAGATGATTCTTGGGATAAATTATTTTGTTTTACTTTCTCAGCCTCGGTATTAGAAAAAAAGAAATTACTACCAAAAATAATTAAAAAGGACCCCAAAAGAAAAATTATATAATTTATTTTCACTTTCTGTCTCCTGGAGGTATCTCGTCAATCCCTGATTTAAAAAAAGGATTGCATTTTAAAATCCTTATTATTCCTAAGGCAACCCCTTTTATTGGCCCATGGCTATGTATTGCTTGTATTGTATATTGAGAGCAGCTGGGGGTAAACCTACAGGATGAGGGTAAAATTTTGCTCAGAGTCATTTGGTAAATTCTTATGGGTATAATCAAAATATAGCTAATAATTTTTTTCATTTTTGAACTTTTTAATGATTAAGCCAAGTTCTTTTTTTATATCCCAATAATCTAAATCAATTATATTTTTTGTTACGTAAATTACTACTTGTCTTCCTAATAAATCATTATGATAAAAATTTCTAATAACTTCTCTTAATCGCCTTTTGTATTTATTTCTCTCAACTGAGGATTTAATTATTTTCTTCGATATTATAACATTTACAATTGAGTAATCTATATCGGGACATATATGAGCAATAATAGANTTAGTGAAATATTTTTGATAATTATAATTTTTTTTAATTTTTAATGGAGTTTTAGACAGTTGGCTNTTCATTTTGAATAGCGTGACACTGNGAGACTTGATCTTCCTTTGCCTCTTCTTAAAGCAAGCACTTTCCTGCCTGCTTTTGTAGCTAGCCTTGATCTAAATCCATGCGTTCTAACACGTTTTTTCTCACTAGGTTGGTAAGTTCTTTTCATTGAAGGATAAAAATTAACATCAATAACTAAAAAAGCAAATAGCTTATTGAAANGTATCGTCAGAATCTTGACTAGTATCATTACTAGATGATGAAGTTGAACAATTTCTGGAAATTTCATTCCACTTTTGATTGTATATTTTTAGATTTGAATTAGCAGTATCATAATCATTGTTGGATATTAAATCAATAATTGCCCAAAGATCACTAACTGAATTTTCATTCTTTAAAGTAAATTCATGAATTACACTACTTATTTCAGCATAAT
>NZXA02000029.1 GCA_002697665.2 bacterium | reverse complement strand
AAAGCTCAAGCGGTCGTGGAACCTTTGTCCCTTTAGATTACAGAACACATAGTGGTGCAAGTTCGTCACTTGAGTGCAAAAATATTATAGATTGTATTGAATGTAGTACAGAGAATAGACCTTTTCTTGCAAGTATCTTTGGAGAGACATATGTTGTAGATACTTTAAAAGATGCTTTAAATTTAAAAAGAGATTATCCTGGTTTAAATTTTGTGACTAAAGATGGTGAGTATTTTGATTCAAATGGTTCAATAACAGTTGGTTCAGCGCCAGATAATATCATACAAATTAAAGAGGAAATTAAAAAATTAAATATTTTGAAAGATAAATATGATACTCAAATTGATCAATTAGTGATGGATAGAAAAGAAATTGAAGACGAGATATTCGATATTAACAGTAGAATAAAACTTTTTGATTCAGAAATTGAGTCTCAGAATGTTAATTATTTAAAATTATCAAACTCAATAAGTGAAATTAAATCAAATCTTGCTTCAGAAATATCTTCAAAGTCCAATATAGAGAATCAAATTTTGGACTTAGAGACTGAAATCAGTGACAAAGTATTAAGAATTGAAAAAATTAAAGATGAAATAAGCGACATTGTTTTAGAAAAAAAATCCTATGAGGATAAATTTAATCAAATAACAGTTAGTGATAATGAGAATATCAAAAATATCATCAATGCAAAAAATAATGAGGAAAGAGAAAGGTTAGATTCACAAAGAAAATCGCTATTGTCAGACATGCAAAATATCACATCTAAAGCTAATAAACTTGAAAATAAGATTGATGAAATTTCAAATAAAATAATTCTCGACGAGGAAAAATTTGAAAAAAATTTAAGTCTAAAAGATTCAAAAAATATTAAAAAATCAGAACTTGAGAAGTGTATAAATATTTTTAATGCAGAGGTTAATAATATTAAATCATCAATAATCGCAAATGAGAGAATAGCGAATGAAGTCAAAGAGCAAATAAAAGATTTTATAAAAAAAATTGATATAAAAAGATCTGAGTTAGAAGAGTATGATTCCAAATTACATAAAGCAAAAATTGAAATTGATCAATTATTAGAGCAGCTCACAGATATGGAGTACAATGAGGATATTAGAAATATTTCAGATTCTGAAAACGATGAGATATCCACAATGGGCGAAAGTGAATTGGCCAAATCTAAGTTTTATAAGTTGCAAAAAACAATTGATGATTTTGGACCTGTAAATTTACTGGCTCCTGAAGAATTCAAAAAATTGGATGAAAGATTTGAGTTTTTAGATTCTCAAATTATTGATCTTCATAATTCCTTAGATAATTTAAGTAAAACAATAAGTAAGATTGATCAGGAGTCAGAATCTGCTTTCCTTGATACATTTAATCGTATAACCTCCAAATATGACGAATATGTCAAAAGGCTATTTGGTGGTGGTGAAGGTAAGCTCATTTTAACAAATCCTGATTCACCAAAAGATTCTGGAATTGAGGTTATGTTAAAAATAGGCCTAAAAAAATATAGAAATTTAAAATCATATTCTGGCGGAGAGAGAGCTTTAGCAGGAATAGCGCTTTTACTATCAGCTTATTTTGTAAGGCCTGCTCCTTTCTTATTATTAGATGAAGTTGACGCTCCCTTAGATGATAAGAATATTTTAAAGTTTGGAGAAATGTTGGATGAAATTTCTAATTTATCTCAAGTTGCTATTATTACTCATAATAAAACCACAATGAAATTTGCAAAACAATTAATAGGAGTGACATCTAGGTTGGAAGGTATAAGTGAAGTTGTTCCAATTGATCTATCAAATTAAATCTTTTAATGAAATAAATATTTAAATGTTAAATATTATAAAAAAAATTTTTGGGTCTGGAAATGAAAGAGAAATCTCAAGAATTTCAAAAATTGTAGAAAAAATAAATTCAAAAGAAGAAAGTCTTAAGAATCTATCTTTAGAAAATTTAAAAAATAAATATTTAGATTTAAAGATTAGATATGAGCAAAGTGGAGAGCTTGACAATTTTATCATTGATGTCTTTGCATTAACAAGAGAGGTTTCTAAAAAAACCTTAAAGCTCAGACCCTTCGATGTTCAGCTCATAGGTGGCATAGTTCTACATGAAGGGAAAATAGCAGAGATGAAAACAGGTGAAGGCAAGACCTTGGTTGCCACATTGCCAGTAGTATTAAATGCATTAGATCCATATCCTGTTCATTTAATTACTGTAAATGATTACCTAGCTAGAAGAGATGCGCTATGGATGGCGCCAATATATTTATCTTTAGATCTTAAAGTAGGTGTATTGAATAATGGAATATCCTATACAGTAAAAATTAATTCTACTAAGTATGAATTGGTTGAAGCCGAAAGATCAAAAGCCTATGAATGTGATGTTATTTATGGAACAAATAGCGAATTTGGTTTTGATTATTTAAGGGACAACATGAAATATTCCAATGACGAGATTTGTCAATCAAGCCATTCTTTTGCAATAGTTGATGAAGTTGATAGCATTCTTATAGATGAGGCAAGGACACCGTTAATAATTTCAGGTCCTACTGATAGTTCACTTATTGACTATAAGAATATATATAGTTTATGTAAAAAGATTAACAAAGATGAGATTGCAATTGACGAAAAAACTAGACAAGTATTTATTAATGATGCAGGATCAGAAAAATTACAAAAATTATTTAATATAGATAATCTATATGATCCTAAAAATTTATCTTTACTTCATTCAATAAATCAGTCTTTAAGAGCAATTAATATCTATACAAGAGATAAAGATTATGTAGTACAAGATGATAAAGTAATAATTGTAGATGAGTTCACAGGAAGACTTATGCCATCAAGAAGATGGAGCGAGGGATTACATCAGGCCGTTGAGGCTAAAGAGAACGTAAAAATTGAGGAAGAAAATCAAACCTTTGCATCCATTACTATTCAAAATTATTTCAGAATGTATGAGAAGCTATCTGGAATGACAGGAACTGCTGATACTGAAGCGCTTGAATTTCAGAATATATATAATTTAAGAGTTGTAGTCATACCTACCAATTTGCCAATGATGAGAAAAGATTTAAATGATTTAATTTATAGAACTGAAAAAGAAAAGATAGATGCAATTGTCTCATATATAAAAAAATATAATAAGGATGGAAATCCTGTGCTTATTGGAACCGTTTCAGTTGAAAAATCCGAACAGCTTAGTAAGTATTTATCAACTTTAGGGATAAAGCATAATGTATTAAATGCTAAAAATCATGAGAGTGAAGCAGAAGTAATTTCAAAAGCTGGAGAGAAGCGTGCAGTTACAATTGCTACTAATATGGCTGGAAGAGGTACTGACATTAAGCTTGGTGGCGCTAACAATGACGATATAAGACAAAGAGAGGAAGTATTAAGAATCAATGGATTAGTTGTTCTGGGCAGCGAGAGACATGAGTCACGAAGAATCGATAATCAATTAAGAGGTAGATCAGGAAGACAAGGAGATCCAGGGCTCACACAATTCTTTGTTTCCATGGAAGACGAATTAATGAGACTTTTTGGATCAGAGAGAATTTCTAATATGATGACAAAGCTTGGATGGAAAGAAGGTGAGCCGATTGAGCACAAAATGATAACCAACTCACTTGAAAATGCTCAGAAAAAAGTTGAATCTCGTAATTTTGAGATTAGAAAGCATTTATTGGAGTATGATGATGTTCAAAATAAACAAAGAGAAATAATTTATAAATTAAGAAACAGATTATTAAGAAATAGTGAAATTGATGAAGTTTTAAAAGAAATCAAAGATGATGCTCTATATTCATTTCAGCCATTATTGGATAATGAAATATCATTTGAAGATAAAAAAAATATGTTTAATTTTTTAACAGAGGATGAGATTTTAAATCTTTCAGACACTAGCCAGCTTGAGTTAGTCATTGATAAAAAAATTGAAAACAAAAAAATACTTTTAGGTGATATGTTTCAATCCATAAGCAAATTTGTTCTTCTTTCAACATTAGATATGAAATGGAAAGATCATCTATTGTCAATGGATTATCTAAGAGAAAGCGTAAGCTTAAGGGGCTATGGTCAGCAAAATCCTTTAAGAGAATATAAGAAGGAAGGCTTTGAAATCTTTGATGAAATGATTGATAATTTTAATATAGATGCCCTCGTAAATTTTTTAGAGGTTGTGCCAATTAAAGATGAAGATCTTAAAGAAATTGAAAAATCTAGGGATATTGACGAAAATCTTTCTTATAATGATAATGATAGTGATAGTGAGAAAGCAAGTAAAAATAATTCTGATGAAATAAAGAGGCAAAATAACTTTAAAATTTCGGAAATTAAAGCAAAAGAAAAACGTCGTCAATTAGAAAAGAAGAAAAGGAAGCAGAGAAAGAGGCAAAGAAAATGATTAAAAATATTAAATTTACTTTGACCTCAATAATTAGTATTGTCATTTTGATTGCCCTAGCTTTCATTTTTACTGCCGGTTTTTTAGCAATTTTAGGGATTTTTTTTCTTACTAGGATTTATAAAAAAATTGTAAGTAACAAAAAAGACAAAAATAATAATATTTCATCAAGTGAAGACAAAAGCGATAAAGTTGTAGAAGTTGATAAAGACGAATACAAGATTGATTAAATATTATCTATTTCATTTGAAAGTTTAATATCTAAACTAGTTAACCCATTTACTGAGTGTGTATCGAGCCATATTTCTACTTTATTATATGTATTAGAAATGGTCGGGTGATGATTAATTTTTTCAGATTCAATACCAACTTGCACGATAAAAGATAATGCATCTGAAAAATTCATAAAAATAAATTTTTTATATAATTTATTTTTTTTAATTGACCATGTAGGCGCTAGTTTTTTAGCTTGTAGAGGTGTTATTTTTTTTAACTTTGCCGGCATATAATAGAAAATAATCAAAATTGTATTATAAGTCAAAAATAATCTAATATATTTAATGGTCGAAATTTATTTGTCTCTGGGAAGTAACATAAAACCTAAAGAATTATATTTAAATAAGGCTATTATAGAATTAGAGAGCATAATAAATATAAAAAAAGTATCATCATTATATAGCTCGACTCCCATAGGCTATAAAACAAAAAATAATTTTCTGAATTTAGCCATTAAGGCTGAAGCTAATATTAAACCAAGATTTTTATTAAAATTTATAAAAGATATTGAATCACAGTTAGGAAGAGTTAGATCTGAAATTTATACAGATAGAACTATTGATATTGATATAATTTTCTTTGGAGAAGAGATCGTAAATTCTAAGGATTTAACAATACCCCATCCAAGCGCACACCAAAGAAGGTTTGTATTAGAGCCAATAATGGAGATTGATAAAGACCTAATTTTTCCAGGATCCAACAATAAAATTATTGATCTTTTGAACAAGGTTAAAAATCAAAAGATTAAAAAAATTAAAAACTTTGACATTGAAAATATTTAATCAATGTTTATATTAAAAATATGAGTAATGAAGCGAAGTTTAAGTTGGGTCAAATTGTAAAACATAGGCTTTTTGATTTTAGAGGGATAATTTTTGATGTTGATCCTGAATTTAATAATACAGATGAGTGGTATGAAAGAATACCAGAAGATAGAAGGCCTAGAAAAGATCAGCCTTTTTATCATTTACTGGCTGAGAATGAGGATAAAACAACTTATATTGCATATGTCTCTCAACAAAATCTTGAAAAAGATGAGTCAAAACTACCTTTCGAACATCCTTCAGTTAAGCTGCTTTTTGACGGTAATGATAGTGAAGGTAATTATATAGTAAAACAATCAAGCAATTGATTTTTTAAATGATTCTAGAGTATTCCACAACAACATAGTTATTGTCATAGGGCCTACACCACCTGGTACAGGTGTTATCATTGAGCATTTAGAGATAACATTTTCGTAGTCAACATCACCAACAAGTTTTCCTGAATCAAGCCTGTTAATACCAACATCTATCACTACTGCACCTTCTTTGACCATTGATGATTTAACAAAATTTGCCCTCCCAATTGCCGCAACAACAATATCGGCTTCTTTAAGGACACTCTCTAAATTTTTAGTTCTAGAATGACAAATAGTCACCGTAGCATTTTTTTGAAGCAAAAGCATCGATGCAGGTTTTCCAACTATATTGCTCCTGCCTAAAACTACAGCATTTTTTCCCTCTATCTCTAAATCGTAATGTTCTAACATTTTAATAATCCCATGAGGAGTACATGCAATGAAAGAAGGCTTACCCTCAAAAAGATTTCCAGCGTTAACTGGATGAAATCCATCAACATCCTTATCTGGATTAACAGAGTTTAAAATTTTTGTTTCATCAATATGATCAGGCAAAGGCAATTGGATTAAAATACCATTAATATTTTCTTGATTGTTAAGTTTATTAATTAAGCTCAAAAGATGATTCTCAGTAGTATTCTCAGGTAATTTATGTTCCTCTGAATATATCCCAACATTTTCACAAGCTTTTCTTTTATTTCTAACATAAATTTGAGATGGACCATCTTCTCCTACAAGTACTGCAGCTAATCCAGGCACAGCAGAAGTCTGATTTTTAAGTTCATCAACATGATCTTTTATTTGACCCCTTATTTTCTCTGATACTAGTTTTCCATCAATAATTTTTTTATCCATTATTAGCTCCTTGGAAAATGATTTAGAGGTCCACATCCACTACCAATATCCAACGATTTTTTTATACCAATTGAAACAAACTCTTTGGCTTTCTTTACAGCATTTGGCAAAGAATAATTCTTGGCAAGGTACCCCGATATGGCTGCTGAAAGCGTACACCCTGTTCCATGAGTATTTATTGTATTATACCTTTTTGATTCATACTTATAAATTTTGTTATTAAATATAAGATAATCATTTGAATATTTAGTTTTAGACAGATGACCACCTTTTACCAAAATATTTATTGATGATTGCTCATAAATTTTCTTAATATACTTTAATAAATTTTCTTCATTAGTTATTTTGCAATTGAATAATTTATTTACTTCATGAATATTTGGTGTAATTAGATAGCAATATGGAAGGATATTTTTTTTATAAAAATTTATNGCNCTTTCTTTTAATAAATGATCACCAGATTTAGATATCATNACAGGATCAGAAACAATTTGTAGATTTTTATAATTATTTAAAGTGTTNATGACNACNTTCATTATTTTTGAATCATANAACATGCCTAATTTTATGTTTTTAATTTTAAAATCAGACATTACAGTATTTATTTGGTTTTCAATAGTTTTATCAGGAATTCTGAATATTTCNTTAACAGATTTACTATTTTGAGCAGTAACGCATGTTATTACTGAAGATCCATAAACNGATATCGAATTTAATGTTTTTATATCAGCTTGAATNCCAGCACCNCCCCCAGAATCTGATCCAGCAATTGTCATAACTTGAGGAACTGTTTTTATCATAATAATAATAATATAATAATTTATTNANATGAAAAATTTTGAAGTATATATNGAAGATAGATTTGAAGATANTTCNTTGGAANTTTTAATTGATTCCAAAAAATTAAAAATATTTTTAAATAAAGGAACATCTTTNGGGTCTAGTCATGATACAACTGTGCTAANAATTGAAGCGATAAAATACGTTTATCAAAAAANAGGNCCAGTAGCTAATTGTCTAGATCTAGGCTCAGGATCAGGAATTCTATCNATTTTACTTTCNAAACTCAATTATTTGAANATTTATGCGTGTGAGATNGATCTTCATGCTATNGATGAATCANTTTTAAATTTCAAATCNAATTTAANAAATGATTATCCTAAATTTATAAAAGAGCCTTTTTNCAGAAANGATTTTTACAATCTAATTGTTAGTAATATTTCTGGNGGCTACATNCCAAATAATATTGTTAANTTCTCNCANTCNTTAAAAAAAGATGGTTTTTTGATATTATCAGGTTTTAACTNAGAAAAACAAANTCANATAACNAATGTTTCATTGGAAAANAATNTAAAATTTGTTNAATCTTTTCANAATAAGCCATGGATATCAATGATTTTTCAAAAATCTTAGAATCTTGCAGGAATTTAGTTAAAATATATAATTATATATACCATAGAGCATGGTTAAAAAGCTCCTCATAGCTCATGAGTTAAAAGAGCAAGTGAGGTGTTTTAAACTTATAAAAACCCCCTAGACCCTGAGTGTAGTTATGAATAAGAAAACTTTATATGAAAAGAGTTATGAACATGATGCTTGTGGAGTAGGGTTCGTAGCTAATATAGATGGAATTAGATCAAACAAAGTTCTAAAGAAGGGACTCGAGGCTGTCATTAATCTTACACATCGTGGTGCGGTTGGCGGAGATAAAAAAACTGGTGACGGTGCGGGNGTTCTTACNCAACTTCCTTTTGAATTATTTGATGAATTTTTATCCAAAGAAGATATAGGTCAAATTACTATTGGAAATTTTGCCGTTGGCATGTATTTTTTGCCAAAAAAAGAGAACATAGCTCATAAGTCAAGTTTGAATTTGATTAATAAAGCTCTAAAAGATCATGATCTNAAATTAATATCTTCAAGGGAAGTCCCAACTAGCGATTCAGCATTAGGTGAAAGAGCNCTAGATGCTAAGCCAGGAATTTTTCAATTTTTTGTCAAAGATAAAAATTTTACTAATCAAACGGATTTTGANAGAAAGCTATACATTTTAAGAAAAATAATAGCAAAAGCNGCGGAAAAAAATAAAATTAATGATCTTTATTGTTGTTCATTTTCAAGTAAATCAATTGTATATAAAGGTATGTTGCAAGCACATCAATTAGATCAATTTTATCTTGACCTAAGAAATCCAAATTATAAAACTAACAAGGTTATCTTCCATCAAAGATATAGTACAAATACTTTTCCCGAATGGAAGTTAGCTCAGCCCTTTAGATTTTTGGCTCACAATGGTGAGATCAATACTATTAAAGGAAATACAAACTGGATGAAAGCAAGAGAGATGGAATGTAGTTCAGAGGTTTGGAAATCTGATATAGAAAAAATTAAACCTTTCATTATGCCTGGTGGGAGTGATTCAGCAGAACTTGATAATGCACTAGAATTAATGGGCTTAAGTAGTAATGCTGTATTAAGATCAATTTCAAGATTAATACCAGAGGCCTATGAAAAAGATTCTAATTTTAATTCTGATTTAAAGAGTTTTTATGAAAATTCTTCATGTTTTTTGGAACCCTGGGATGGACCAGCGGCGNTTGTATTCACCAACGGAAATATTATTGGAGCTGCTCTGGATAGAAATGGTTTGCGTCCTGTAAGATATCATATAACAAAAGATAACATGATTATTCTTGGTTCTGAGGCTGGTATGGTCAATATAGATCCTTCTAATATTATTCGATCTGGAAGAATTGCACCAGGAAAAATGATTGCTGTAGATTCGGAAAGAAAAATATTATTGAGTGATACTGAGATTAAGTCTGAAATTTGCAGTACTTATGATTACAATAAATGGTGTGAAAACAATATTCATTCAATAAGTGAAATGATTAGTNGTGAAAACTTAGAGTATGAAGACTCAAATATAAAATCCGAAGATTTATTAACTCTACAAAAAGCATTTGGATATTCCCTCGAAGATCTAGAGAGATTATTTGAACCAATGAGTNTAACCGGTAAAGAGCCAATAGGTTCAATGGGGGATGATACCCCAATTGCAGCACTTTCATCTAAACCTCAATCTGTGTTTAACTATTTCAAACAAAGTTTTGCTCAGGTGACTAACCCACCAATTGATCCTTATAGAGAAGATAGCGTAATGTCCTTAAGAGTTATTTTAGGAGACAAGTCTTCATTCTTTGATTTTGAAAGTAATGATAACAAATTTTTCTATCTTGATTCTCCTGTTTTGACAAGTAAAGAAATAAACTTTTTAAATAGTTTTAAAAAAACTGATTTTAAAGTATCGAAGATTGATACAACATATTTTATTTCAAAAAGGTCTGATTTATCAAAGTCTATTGATCAAATNACANATAAAGTCCTTGATGCTGTTAGAGATGGATCCAATGTTGTAATACTTAGTGACAAAGCTATAAATAAGGAAAAAGCAGCTGTTCCGATTCAAATACTAGTATCTAATATTCATAATTCTTTAATCGAGAATGGTTTAAGAATGAAGGTATCTATAATAGTAGAGTCAGGCGAGGTTAAAGAGGACCACCATATTTGTTGCCTTCTTGGTTACGGAGCATCTGCAGTACATCCTTACTTAGCTTTTGAAAGTGCTAAAGATTGGATGAAAAAATTTGATGGTGATTTAAAAGAATATGAGGCTAATTACAAGCTAGGATTAGAAAGGGGAATACTTAAAGTATTATCTAAAATGGGTATCAGCACAGTAGCAAGTTATACTGGATCTCAAATTTTTGAAATAATTGGCATCGATTCAAAAACTACTCGTAAATATTTTCCTGGAACTGTTACAAGAATAGAAGGAGTATCAATTAAGAATATTGAGAAGGATATTCTTGCTTTACATTCTAATGCATTTTCAAAGAATGAAGATGATAAGTTAAAAGAAGAAGGAATATATAGATTTAGGAAGGATGGGGAGTATCATTCTCTTAATCCGCCAATATTCAAAGCTATAAGGAAATTATCAAAGACTGCTTCATATGATGATTATTTAAAATTTAATGCGTTACATGAATCTAGACCTCCTTCATTGATAAGAGACCTTTTTGAATTTTCTTCCATTGGCGAGATACCTATTGATCAAGTTGAATCCGAGGAAGAGATAATGAAAAGATTTAGGACTGGTGCTATGTCGCATGGAGCTTTGAGTACCGAAGCTCATGAGGTAGTTGCAATAGCAATGAATAGAATTGGTGGAAAAAGTAATAGCGGAGAAGGCGGAGAGAATTCTGAAAGATTTAAAGTTGAAACTAATGGTGATTCAAAAAATAGTGCAATAAAACAGGTAGCCTCAGGAAGGTTTGGGGTTACTCCCGAGTATCTGTCTTCAGCAGAGCAAATTGAGATTAAAATGGCTCAAGGTGCAAAACCTGGTGAGGGCGGACAGATACCTGGAAATAAAGTTACTGAGGAAATTGCCTCACAAAGAAACTCTATTCCCGGGGTAGGCTTAATTTCGCCACCCCCCCATCATGATATTTATAGTATTGAAGACTTGGCTCAATTAATTTATGACTTAAAGCATGCAAATGTGAGCGCAAAGGTCGGGGTAAAACTCGTATCTGAAGTTGGAGTAGGAACTGTCGCTGCTGGTGTTGCAAAAGGATATGCTGACTATATTCAAATCAGTGGATGTGAAGGTGGAACAGGGGCATCGCCGCTAGGATCAATCAAGCATGCTGGAATACCTTGGGAAATGGGTCTGTCAGAAACACACCAGGTTTTAGTTATGAATGATTTACGAGGTAGAGTTACTTTGACAGTAGACGGTGGATTTCAAAGAGGCTTTGATGTTGTGGTAGCTGCGATATTAGGGGCTGAAGAGTTTGGATTTGGCACATCTGTTTTAGTAGCTTTAGGGTGTGTAATGGCTAGACAGTGTCATTTAAATACATGCCCTGTTGGAATTGCTTCACAAAAACCTGAATTAAGAAAAAAGTTTCCAGGTATACCTGAGCAAGCAGTAAACTATCTGTTTTCCATAGCTCACGATATAAGAAAAATTTTGTCCCAGATTGGTGTAAGGTCCTTAGATGATATAATAGGAAGAACTGAATTTATAAAACAAAAAACCGATGCAGATTTTAATAAAACAAAAAATATCGATTTATCCAGAATAATAGCAGATCCTGATCCGTCAAATTCTAAACCAAGAAAACGAATACTAGAACGAAATAATAGGAACGAAGACCCAATAGATTTTGAATTAATTAATTATTTTAGAAAAAGCATTGATGAGCTTATTCCTAATCAATTGAATCTAAATATTACAACTGTTGATAGGACAGTAGGCGCTATTCTCTCAGGTGCTATAGCAAAAAAATATGGTAACAAAGGCCTGCCCAATGATACTATAAATATTAATTTTAATGGAATAGCTGGCCAGTCTTTTGGTGGCTATTTAATAAATGGTATTAATTTAACTTTAGAGGGTGAGGCTAATGACTATGTAGGTAAATCTATGAATGGCGGCACTATTGCAATATATCCAAATACAAGAACGAATTTTGAAATCGAAGGCAACTCAATTGTTGGCAATACTGTGCTTTATGGTGCAACTGGCGGATCTCTTTTTGCGTCTGGTGCAGCAGGTGAAAGATTTTGTGTTAGAAATAGTGGAGCTTTAACTGTTGTTGAGGGAGTTGGTGACCATGCATGTGAATACATGACGGGAGGTGAAGTATACATTATTGGACCCGTTGGTAAGAATCTGGGCGCCGGTATGTCGGGTGGAATAGCATATATTTATAATCAAAATAAAAATATTGTCGAGCAAGTTAATGAAGAAATGGTTTATATTGATAAAATAAGTAAAAAAGATGAAAGTAAAATAAAAAATACTTTAGAAAAACACTTTGATTTAACTAAAAGCAAAAAAGCAAAATATATTCTAGACAATTTTAATTCCGAGGTAAATTCTTTTGTAAGAATAATACCTAAAGAAATTGAAAGAATATTAAGTTTGAATGGTATAAATATTGATGATTTTGATTTCTTAAACCCTAAGCTAGACTAGCTTTTTTATAGAACTAAAAACTCCAAATCCCTTTTCATAACTATCCGAATTTTTTAATTGAATCCCTCTCATGGCTATCATTGCAGCATTATCTGTACAGTATTTTAAAGATGGTATTACTATTTTTGAGTTATTGCTAAATTTTTCAATAACCTTATCCCTCAGTCTTGAATTACATGCAACACCACCACAAATCAAAATTGATGAGGTTTTATGAATTTTATTTGCCAAAAAAATTTTTTCAATTAATGAATCAACAATTGCTTCTTGATAACTAGCAGCTATAGACTCTTTATTTTCAATCCAGTCCTTGTTCTTTTCTATAAAATATTTTAAAGATGTTTTGAGCCCGCTAAAGCTAAAATTTAATGAGTCTTTACCTAAATTTGCAACAGGGAACTTATGAAAATTACTATTTCCTTTCCTAGATATTTGATCAATCTTCACTCCACCTGGATACCCAAGGCCTAAAATTTTTGCTCCTTTGTCAAAGGCTTCGCCCGCGGCATCATCAATTGTATTACCAATTAGCTGAAAATTTATTTCATTTTTTAAAATGTAAAGACTTGTATGGCCTCCTGAAACAACCAAACACAGCGCTGGAAATGTAATTTTGGATTCTATAAAACACGATGCTATATGTCCTTCTATATGATTTATTGGATAAATTGGTATGTTGTTTACTAAGGAAATTGTTTTAGCTGCAGTCACTCCGATCATCAAGCAATTTATCAGTCCAGGCCCATTTGTTACAAAAACTTTTTTTATTTCTTCCAGAGCCAATCCGCTCTCTTTTAGAGATTTATCTATAACATAAGTAATTTTTTCTGTATGATTCTTTGAGGCAACATCTGGTAAAACACCTCCAAACTCACTATGAATGTCGGCCTGACTAAATACTGTATTCGATAGCACATTACCTTTATGGTCAAGGATTGCACAACACGTCTCATCACATGATGTTTCAATTGCTAAATAATGGTCATTGATCATATATGAGATTATAATAATCTTTTTATAATTTAAAAAACATATATTATGGTAAAATTTATTTTGGTGTTAAATAATGGTTAAAAAAAGTAACAAACTAGAAATTAATCAAGATTATATAACTAGGGATCCATTTCCAAATTCTCAAAAAATATATGTAAAAGGTGAATTACATAAAGATGTAAATGTTGCAATGAGAGAGATTATTGTTGATGAAGATGGTAAGTCTCCTCACAACTATCCAACATATGACACAAGCGGGGCATATACTGACCCTGATATTTCAATTGATATTAAAAAAGGGCTCCCTAAAATTAGAGAAAGTTGGGTTCTTGGTAGAAATGATGTTTCGTATGCAAGTGAATTTTCATCCACTTATACTAATATGCAAAGAGGTAAAAATGAGCTTATACCTCTGACTTTTTTAAACAGAAAGCCCCTTGTAGCTAAAGATAAAAATAATGTAACTCAAATGCATTATGCAAAAAAGGGAATAATTACACCTGAAATGGAGTATGTTTCAATCAGAGAAAATCAAAAAATTCATGATTT
Source organism: bacterium (assembly GCA_002697665.2). Taxonomy (GTDB): domain Bacteria; phylum Desulfobacterota_D; class UBA1144; order UBA1144; family UBA1144. The sequence continues at coordinate 55,908 of NZXA02000029.1, read as the reverse complement.
ATTAGACAATAAAGATCTATTTTATAATCATCCTGGTGAACAATTTAATTCGCAAATGCCTATCAAACCCATCACTCCTGAATTTGTGAGAGATGAAATTGCGTCAGGTAGAGCGATAATACCCGCAAACATTAATCATCCTGAAGCAGAGCCGATGATAATAGGAACAAATTTTCTTGTCAAAATTAATGCAAATATCGGTAACTCAGCAGTTACATCAAGTATTGGAGAAGAGGTTGAAAAAGCCGTTTGGGCTTGTAGATGGGGTGCAGATACTATTATGGATTTATCCACTGGCTCAAATATACATCAAACTAGGGAATGGATTATAAGAAATTCACCTGTTCCAATTGGAACTGTACCAATCTATCAAGCTTTAGAAAAAGTAAAAGGTATTGCAGAGGACCTTTCATGGGATGTTTTCAGAGACACATTAATTGAGCAAGCTGAACAAGGAGTTAGTTATTTTACTATTCATGCCGGTGTTTTACTTCGATATATCCCTATGACTGTGAGAAGGAGAACTGGCATTGTATCCAGAGGTGGATCAATTATGGCTAAATGGTGTCTTTCACATCACAAAGAGAACTTTTTATATACTCATTTTGAGGATATATGCCAGATCATGAAAAAATATGATGTTTCATTTTCATTGGGAGATGGTTTAAGACCAGGTTCTATATTTGATGCCAATGACGAAGCCCAATTTTCTGAACTCGAGACATTAGGCGAGTTAACAAAAATTGCATGGAATCATGATATTCAAGTAATGATCGAGGGGCCAGGTCATGTTCCAATGCAAATGATTAAAGAAAATATGAATAAAGAGAATGATATTTGTGGAGGAGCTCCTTTTTATACTCTAGGACCTTTAACTACAGATATTGCGCCAGGTTATGATCATATTACATCTGCCATCGGTGCCGCAATGATTGGTTGGTATGGAACTTCAATGTTATGCTATGTAACACCAAAAGAACACCTTGGACTTCCAAATAAAGATGATGTGAAAACAGGTGTTGTAACTTACAAAATAGCCGCGCATGCTGCAAATCTTGCTAAGGGACATGTTACTGCTCAAATTAGAGACAATTTATTAAGTAAGGCAAGATTTGAATTTAGATGGAAAGACCAATTTAATTTGTCATTAGACCCTGATACGGCGAGACTTTTTCATGATGAAACCTTACCCTCCGAGGGTGCAAAAGTTGCTCACTTTTGTTCTATGTGTGGGCCTAAGTTCTGTTCAATGAAAATTTCACAAGATATTTTAGATAAATTTGGAAATAATAAAGAAATTGATGATGAAATGAAAAAAAAATCAAAAGAATTTAAAGACACTGGTAGCGAAATATATATTAAAGTAAATTCTCAGGATTAGTATTATTTATGCCAAAAAGAAATGATATTAAATCTATTTTAGTAATAGGTTCTGGTCCTATAGTGATAGGACAAGCTTGTGAATTTGATTACTCTGGAACTCAAGCATGTAAAGCATTAAAAGAAGAAGGCTATAAAGTAATTTTAGTTAATAGTAATCCTGCCACAATAATGACAGATCCTGATTTTTCACATAGGACTTATGTTGAGCCATTGACGACTGAAGTATTAGAGAAAATTATAGCTAATGAAAAACCCGACGCTCTTCTTCCTACCATTGGAGGCCAAACCGCTTTAAATTTGGCAATGAGTTTAGATGAGCTTGGTATTTTAGAGAAATATAATGTTGAATTAATCGGTGCTAGTGTTGAATCAATTGATAAAGCTGAAAAAAGAGAAAAGTTTAAACAAGCTATGGAAAAGATTGGTCTTAGGGTTCCAAAAAGCATTATAGTAAATAATTTAGAACAAGGCCTCAATGATATTTCCAAAATCGGCTTCCCCGCAATTCTTCGTCCCTCATTTACTTTAGGTGGCACAGGGGGGAGTATTTCTTATAATGAAAAAGATTTTGAATCATTATTAAAATCAGCTCTTGATTCATCTCCTGTATCAGAGGTCCAAATCGATGAATCAATAGTTGGTTGGAAAGAATATGAATTAGAGGTTGTCAGGGACAAAAATGATAATGTCATTATTATTTGTTCAATAGAAAATTTTGATCCAATGGGAATCCATACAGGTGATAGCATTACTGTGGCTCCTGCACAAACACTTACTGATAAGCAATATCAAGAACTAAGAAACTATTCAATAGACATCATCAGAGAAATAGGCGTTGACACAGGAGGTTCAAATATTCAATTTGGTGTTAATCCGGTCAATGGAGATGTAGTAGTAATAGAAATGAACCCAAGAGTTTCAAGGAGTTCCGCTTTGGCATCAAAAGCAACAGGATATCCTATTGCAAAAATTGCGGCTAAGCTTGCGGTTGGTTACACACTTGATGAATTACCAAATGATATAACCCGAGACACTCCTGCATCATTTGAACCAACTTTAGATTATGTAGTTGTCAAAATACCCAGATTTACTTTTGAAAAATTTCCTCAAACTCGACCTGAATTAGGAACACAGATGAAATCTGTCGGAGAGGTTATGTCAATTGGTAGTAATTTTAAAGAGGCGTTAGGAAAAGCACTAAGATCGCTTGAAACTGACACGTCCGGTTTTGATGATTTTACATTAGATAAAAACTTAGTTTTAGAAATACTAAATTCCAACAATCCTAAGAAACTTTGGTTTCTGGCAAATGCTTTTAGACTTGGCATGTCAGTTGATGAAATTTTTGATATAACAAAAATCGATAAGTGGTTTTTGAATAACATAAAAGAGATTATGGTCATAGAGAAAGAGCTTATAGATGAAGATATTAGTATAGATAGAATATTGAATGCTAAGAAAAATGGAATTTCAGATAAGTTTATAGCTAATTTAAAAAAATGTGATGAAAAAGAAATAAGAGCGTTTAGAATCGAAAATAAAATTGAACCCACTTTTAAAATGGTCGATACTTGCGCAGCAGAATTTGAGGCATTTACTCCTTATTTATATTCCACATACCAGGATGAAGATGAATCAAAACCTGAAAAAATAAAAAAAATTATGATTTTGGGTGGCGGTCCTAATCGAATAGGCCAGGGAATTGAGTTTGATTATTGTTGTGTCCATGCATCTTTTGCACTCAAAGAAGATGGATTTCAAACTATTATGGTTAATTGTAATCCCGAAACAGTCAGTACTGACTATGATACGTCTGATAAACTTTATTTTGAGCCATTAACTATTGAGGATACTTTGTCTATTATAAACAAAGAGAATCCGGATGGTATTATTGTACATTTTGGAGGACAAACCCCACTTAAACTTTCTCTAGATATTGAATCTGCTGGTGGAAAAATAATTGGTACCTCGCCAGATAGCATAGACCTGGCTGAGGATAGAGAAAGATTTAACAATTTGATGAAAGACTTATCTGTACGTCAACCAGATTCAGTAATTGCAAAATCTTCAAAAGAAGCAATTTTAAAATCATCAAAGCTAGGATTTCCTATAATTGTTAGGCCCTCATATGTTCTGGGCGGCAGGGCAATGGAAATAGTTTATTCTGAAAAAGATTTGGAAAGGTATCTAAATGAAGCTGTCAAAGCATCAAATGAAAGACCAGTTTTGATGGATAGATTTCTCAATGATGCAAAAGAAGTAGATGTTGATGCCATATCCGATGGAAAAAGAGTTACAATCTGTGGAATTTTAGAGCACATTGAAGAAGCAGGCATACATTCAGGTGACAGCACAATGGTTTTACCTCCTCACTCACTTTCAAATAATATTTTAGAGGAGATAAAAGATAAAACTCGAGATATTGCTCTTAAAATTAAAGTAAAAGGTTTTTTGAATATTCAATTTGCTATAAAAGATGAAAAACTTTACATAATTGAAGTTAATCCAAGAGCAAGTAGAACAATACCTTTTATTTCTAAAGCAATTGGAGTTCCACTTGCAAAATTATCTGCAAGAATCATGGCAGGTAAGACTTTAGATGAACTACAGATACCTGATGATTTTAAAATTGATCATTTCTGCGTCAAAGAATCCGTTTTCCCTTTTATTAAGTTTCCGAATGTTGATACAATTTTAGGCCCTGAGATGAAATCAACAGGAGAGGTAATGGGAATTGATAAAGATTTAAAAGCAGCATTTGCAAAAGCACAAATCGCAGCTGGTAATAAATTACCTTTAACAGGAATGGCCTTTATTAGCGTTAAGGATGATGATAAAAGTAAAATAGTTGATGTTGCAAGAAAATTGATTAAATTGGGATTTAATTTGATTACTACCAAAGGAACAAATGATTTTCTCCTAAAAAGTGGATTAAAATCAAGTATAGTAAAAAAAGTTAAAGACGGAAGCCCAAATATAATTGATTTCATTAAAGAGAATAAAATAGATTTAGTTATAAATACAACATTTAGCAGCAAAGAAATTATAGAATCATTTTCAATCAGAAGAACTTCTCTTGTTAAACAAATACCTTATTTCACTACATTGTCTGGAGCTATAGCTGGAGTTGATGCGATCGAATATATGATTAAAGATGATATAAAAGTAAAACCATTACAGGATTATTTTTAGAGGTATAATTATTTATGGATAAAATACCGATATCATCTAATGGTTTTGAATTTCTTCAACAAGAACTTAAAAGGTTAAAGAATGAAGAAAGACCTAAAGTTATCAAAATGATTGAGTTTGCAAGATCCTTAGGAGATCTATCCGAAAATGCAGAGTATGAAACTGCCAAGGATAGGCAAGCTTTTATAGATAAAAGAATTGGAGAGCTGGAAACAAAGCTTGCTTCTTGTACTGTTATAGATATAAGTAAAATAACAAATAAATCTAAGATTATTTTTGGACTGTCTTTTGAAATTGAAGATATTCAAACAGGTGAAATAAAGAAATATCAACTTTTAGGACCTGAAGAATCTGATCCTGATAAAGGCTCNATTTCAATNGAATCTCCCTTGGGAAGAGGAGTTATTGGNAAGATGGAAGGTGATGAGTTTTCTGTCAAAACTCCCTCTGGAATTAAGGAATACGTATTAAATAAAATTTTCTAATGAAGTTTTTTGCNATTTCATTTCTTTTTTTTGNGCTTGATTGGGTATCTAAATATATTATTGGTTTGAAACTTTCGATAGGTGATAAAATAGAAATCACTCCTTTTTTTAACATTGTAAATTATAAAAATACGGGCTTTATNTTTGGTATTTTTTCTGAAATACCTTATATNCTATATGNAGTTATAAATATTTTCCTATTAATTATAGTTCTGTATATTTTAATAAAACTTTTCTTTGAAAATGATAGATTACTTATACCTTTATCCTTAATCGCGGGTGGCGGTATTGGAAATGTATTTGAAAGATTTTTATATCATGGTGTTACTGATTTCATAGATCTATATTATAAATCATATCATTGGCCAGCGTTCAATTTTGCAGACCTATTTATTTCATCTGGTATNATTATTTTTATTCTATTTAATCTCAAGGAGAATAGTAATTGTTCACAGGNATAGTAGAAGAAATTGGAANTCTTAGTAAAATTGAAAATATTANTTCGGGTGAAAAATTAATTACTATTAAATGTAAAAAAATTCTTAAACCAAAATTAAAATTGGGTGATTCAATTTCTATTAATGGAACATGTTTAACAGTTACTAAATTTGGTAAAACTTTTTTTAGTATTTTGACCTCACTCGAAACTTTATCAAAAACTAATCTTGGCAAAAGGAAAGTTGGAGATTTAATTAATCTTGAAAGAGCCATGANAGCAAATGGTAGATTCGGNGGTCATATCGTTAGTGGCCATATTGATAGTATTGGAGAGATCATTTCNCTTAAAAAATCAGGCAAATCCACNGAGTATTGGTTTAAAATTAAATCAAAATTTAAAAAATATTTAATTGATAAAGGTTCTATTTGTATAGATGGAATTAGCTTGACAGTGAATGAAGTAAAGAATAATACTTTTTCAGTAAATATTATTCCACATACTGACTCTGAAACTAATTCCAANNCCTGGAAAAGAAANCAAAAAGTAAATCTAGAATTTGACCAGGTAGCTAAGTATTTAGAGAAATTGGTGAAAAGTTGAAAAGCATTTTTTTAGTTGGTTTTATGGGTGCAGGAAAAACTACTGTAGGTATTGAATTAGCTAAAAAATTAAACTACAAACTTATAGATACTGATCATTCCATAGAAAATGATCAATCAAGGAAAATTAAAGATATTTTTTCTGAGGATGGCGAGTTATTTTTTAGGAATTTAGAAACCCTTAAGTTAAAAGAATTAATCAATGTAGAAAATGCTATTATTTCCACAGGCGGAGGAATAATTCTTAAGGATGAAAATAGATCAATTCTTAATAATCTTTTTACAATATACCTCAAAGCAGATTTTGAAAACATCTTTAATCGAATAAAGCAAGATACTTCTAGACCATTACTCTTAACCGATGATCCATATAATACTGCGAAAGACATATTTAAATCGCGTCAAAGTGTTTATGAATCTTTTAAAATACATGTTCGCACGGACAACAAGACTCCACACCAAGTTGTTGAAGAAATAATCAATCTATATAATGCATAATTCAAATTTATCNGACTCTATTAAACTTTTATTTAAATCAAAAGGGATTGATTTGGTAGGATTTTCAAAAATTCAGAATATTAAAGACTTTGATTATATGAATGATTGGTTAAAAAATGGATTTCATGCTGACATGAAATATTTAGAAAACCCAAGAAGACAAGAGCCTGCTACATCTATTGATTTATCATATGAAAGCGTAATATCATGTGCAATAAATTATAATCTATTTGATATTAGTAAAAATTCATTAAATGNAAAAAACAAGAATATGGCTTGGATTGCAAGGTATGCTGTAATTGATGANTATCATAAAGTTCTAAAAAGATTAATAGATANTCTTATGCAAGAAATANCAAANGTATANNAACTTAATTATAAAGTTTATATAGATACNGGCCCGCTTCTTGAACGTGCTTATTCAAAATATGCAGGAATAGGTTGGGTAGGAAAGAACTCATGNATTATAAATAAAGATNTAGGNTCCTTTTTCTTTCTNNCTGAAATATTGATTGATAAGCCTTTAATNTATGATGAACCAGTAAAAGAAATGTGTGGAACCTGNACAAGATGTATTGATAGTTGCCCTACAAATGCAATAGTCGAGGATAAGCAAATTGATTCAAATAAATGCATATCATANTTGACTATNGAGAANAAAAATATAGTTGATAATAATCTTGCCTCACAAATTTCAAATAATGTTTATGGTTGNGATATATGCCAAGAGGTTTGTCCATGGAATAGAAAAGTTAAAATAAAAGAAAATTTTAATTGGAACATAAGNNATTATTTTATCTCGCCNGACTTTNATGAATTATTAGACTTAATAGAAAATGATTGGGAAGAAATTAAGATAAATAGCCCATTAAAAAGAGCAAAGAAACAGGGGCTTATTAGAAATATTTTGCTTGCCATGGCTAATACTAAAGATATAAAATATATGAAAAGAATTAAATATTATCTAACTAATGAAAATCAAGTACTAGCAACAACTGCAAAACAGGCTATATTTATACTTGATAACTAGTTTTTTATTTTTAGGGAGAGTTGTTATGAGTAATGAAAGAGAAGGTGCAGTGACATTAAAAGGTAACCCAGTAACTCTTGTGGGACCAGAATTAAAAGTTGGTGATAAAGCCCCTGATTTCATATGTAATCAAGGTCTAATGCCGAAAGTCGGACTTGCTGATATGGGAGACTCGGTAAAAGTTTTTAATGTTATTTTGTCTGTTGATACGCCCGTATGCTCTGCACAAACAAGAAAATTTAACGAAGCTGCTTCAGAGTTTTCTGGAGATTTAAAAATTTATACTGTAAGCGCTGACTTGCCGTTTGCTCAAAAAAGATTTTGTGGCGCTGAAGGAATAGATAAAGTTGAAAATATTTCTGATTATTTAGGAAATAGTTTTGGTGAAGCGTATGGAATTTTAATTAAAGATAAAGGTCTTTTAGCAAGAGCCATATTCGTTGCTGATAAAGATAACACTCTAAAGCATGTCGAGTATGTTTCGGAAATATCAGAAGAGCCTAATTATGACTCAGCATTAAGCGTTATTAAGGACTTATTATAGTTATGGGATTAACGAAAGAAAAAGTTCTTGAGGCTCTATCCAATGTTTATGATCCTGAGATACCAATTGATATAGTTAATTTAGGACTAGTATATGATGTTGAAATTGATGGAGATGTAGTAAATTTGAAAATGACTATGACGTCGCCTGGCTGCCCTTCCGCTCGCGAAATAATCTTAGAGTCCCAAACTCTTGTAAGTGAACTTGATGAAGTGAGAGAGGCTAATGTTGAAGTAGTATGGGACCCACCTTGGACTCCTGAAAAAATGAGTGACGAAGCACGNGCAAGCATGGGAATTGATTAATGGCCAAATTACTTGANGGGAAAAAAGCTCCATCTTTCGAATATACTAATCAAAAGGGTANGAAAATATCATTAGATGACTTTTTAGGTTCTAAAGTNTTGGTTTATTTTTATCCTAGGGATAACACTCCNGGTTGNACAAAGCAGGCATGCTCTTTAAGAGATTCAATGAATTTNCTCCTAAAAATGAATNTAAAAGTTATTGGANTAAGTAAAGATTCTGAAAAATCCCATATAAATTTTACATCGAAATATAATCTGAATTTTGATTTGGCCTCAGATGAAAACAAAAGAATAATTAAATTGTATGGAGTTCTCAATGAAAAAGGTTCAGCTTCGAGAAAAAGTTTTTTATTAGATGAGAAACATATTATTTTAAAAATTTGGGACAAAGTTAAGGCTGCTGAGCATGCCGAAGAAGTCCTAGAATTCCTAAACAGCTAAAATGGTTATTTATATTACTGCAAATGACACCGAAATTGGTAAAACGTTTGTTGCTTCTTTAATTTTAAATTCTTTATCAAAAAAAAATAAACGCTCTAAAATTGCTATGATAAAACCAATTGAATCGGGGGTAATAAATTATAAGAATTCAGACTTAGGAATAATCAATAATAATAATAAAAATTTAAAAAATATAGATTATTTTAATTTTTATTCATTTAAAGAACCCATATCCCCTTATACAGCGAGTCTTATAGAAAATAAAAAAATTAATTATAAAAGTTTAATAAAAAAAATTAACTTAATTAATGAGGAATACGATATAACTATTGTTGAAGGAGCTGGGGGCTTGATGGTGCCTATAACGAGAAATAAAAAGATTATTGATATGATAAAAGATCTAAATTCACATTGCTATCTCATAGTAAATCCAAATCTTGGAACTATAAATCACACATACTTGTCAATACAGTCAATTAAGGAATATAAAATTAAGTTTAATGGCATAATTATTAACAGCTACCCTAAAAGCCCTGGAATTTCTGAAATATATAATCCAATATTTTTCTCAAATAATAAAATTAAAATTCAAGGTGTTATCCCACGTATTAAAAGAACCCAAATAAATGAGATTCATCTTAAATCAAGTAATTACTTATCAAACATTTTGGGTGGAAAATTCAATGAAAATCTTTTTATAAAATCTTGTAATAAACTTTTTAAGACAAGACATTTGTAGGCAGTTTGACTGCATATTTTGCTATGATATTATTATTCTGACCCGTGTAAAGTCGCAAAAAAAACAAGGGATATTTAGAGAGTTGTCAAAGAAATTAATCTTAATTACACTAGGTACGTTTATAGCTACACTTGTGATAGTTTATTTTGGTTTTATAAAAGAATATGAACCTCACCAACCTATAGCTTTCAGTCATAAAATTCACTCAGGTGTGAACAACATACCATGTACTTATTGCCACTCCTATGTTGCCAAGTCATCTCAACCTGGAATTCCTTCTGTGCAACAATGTATGGGTTGTCATACTTATGTTAATGCAAAGTATGATGCCAATGATCCTGATAGAATCTATGAATATAACGGAGAGCAAATAGATCCAAATAACTACCTTTATGATGGCAGAAAAAGAATAGTATTTGAAAATGAAATAAAAAAATTAACAGGTTATTGGGACAGAAAAGAACCAATTGTATGGGTCAATTATCATTACGTTGCAGAACATGCAAAATTTCCTCATAAACCCCATATTAGATATGGAATCGAGTGTACTACTTGCCATGGTAATGTTGAAAACATTGATCAACCAAGACCTATTGTTAAAATGCAAATGGGCTGGTGTATAAGTTGCCATGAGGAAAAATTAGATATTAACTTTAAAAAAATTGCTGAGAAACATCCTGGTATGCAAGAACTATCAGATAATGATAAAAAAATAATGTCATATACTGGAAGGATTAGAGCAGATAAACTATATAAAAATTATGATCATCAGCTCGGTGATAAGCATACTGATGAAGACGGAGCACCTAAGCTAATAAATATTAATCAGGAGGTTGCATGGCTAAAAGACTGTGGAACATGTCATTATTAGTTATTAATTCATAATGGATAAAGAAAAGCAAAAAAATAATACTGGAACTTTGAACAGAAGAGATTTTTTAAAAGCTCTAAGTGCTATTGGTGGAGCTGCTGTAATTTCTTCAGGATGTACACCTGAGCCTTTAGATAAATTAGTTTCATATGCAGTTCCTCCAGACAACGTTATTCCTGGGATTGCCAATTACTATACATCAGTAATTCCAAATTCACCTGTTGGGACCCCTGTTGTTGTAAGAGTTAGAGAGGGAAGGGCTATCAAAGTTGAAGGAAATACTAATGATCCAATCACATCTGGAAGCACTTCAGCTGAAGATCAGGCTACATTACAAACTCTTTATGATCCTGATAGAATTAAACAACCATTATTTAGAAATAATAGAGAAAATTTAACTGCAATAACCTATGTTGCAGCAACAGATATTTTAGTTGAGAACATTAAGGCTAGCTCAAAAAAAGGATATATTATTTCAAATAATACAACCGGCTGTTGTGATGATTTATTAAATTCACTAGCTGAAAAAATTAATGCAAAAAGAATAAAATATGAACCCCTAAGCTATGAAAATATCAAGTATGCAAATCAAATATCATATGGAGAAAATAAGCTACCTACATACCACATTGAAAAAGCAGATTATCTTCTGAACTTTGGAGCTGATTTTTTAGAGACATGGCTTTCCCCATCAGAATATTCAAAAAGATTTACTAAAATGCATGCTTTTGATGGAAAAACTCGTGGCACATTTATTCATATAGATCCTAAATTAACTTTGACTGGATCAATGGCTGACGAATGGGTTCCGATTTCACCACATAAAAATCTTTATTTAGTTCTAGGGATTATAAATTATATAAAATTAAATAAATTAAATGTGAATCCAATTCCGAATGTTTTTCCAAATTTGTATATGTATTCTGTAAGTGAAACATCTAGACTTACCGGGGTTCCTGAAGAAACTATAATTAAAATTGCAAAAGATTTTACTTCTTCTAAATCTTCTATAGCAATTGGTGGTGGTTATGCTTCCTCAGCATCAAATGATTATAAAACTATTGTAGCAATTAACCTTCTAAATGAAATAACAGGTAATGGAGATAAGATTGATTTTGATAGTACTCTAAAGCTATCAGATGCATCAAAATTCTCAGAAATAAAATCCTTTATACAAGATGCAAAATCCGGGAATGTAGATTTCGTTTTAGTTTATAATTGTAATCCAGTCTACAATGTTCCTAAGTCTTTTGGATTTGAGGAAGCTTTTACAAAAATTAAAAATAGAGTTTCTGCATCTATTTTATCTGATGAAACAACAGAATTATGTGATTTGGTTATTCCAGATCTACATTCTTTTGAAAAATGGGGAGATTATGAAGGTAAAACTGGAAATAGATATATAATGCAGCCAGTTATGAAACCTCTCTATGATGGCGTATCCATTGAGCAAACTCTTATCAATGTTATTAATAGAATTGCAGTTGACGATTCTAACAAAATTGATTCTGATTTTTATAATTACTTAAGAAATAAATGGAAGGAATATAGCCCTGAAGGGGAAAATTTTGAAAATTTCTGGAATAAAGTTGTTAAAGATGGAGGAATTTTTAACAAAAATGAAAGCTATTCTATTACATCTTTTAATAGAAATTTATCCCTGGGAAGTGATATTGAGCCAAAACTAAAATCTTCCAATGATACTCTCAGCTTATATATAACTCCTTCTTATAAATTCTATGATGGTAGAAGTTCAAATAATTCTTGGTTACAGGAGCTCCCAGATTTACTAACAACCGCTGTCTGGGATTCTTGGGTAGAGATAAATTCTAATCTTGCAAAAAAATTAAATATTAAAGAAGGTGACTACTTAGAAATTTCTGCAAATGGTAGAAAAATTATAACTCAGGCTTATTTAACATCTGCAATTAGTCCTGAAACTTTATCAATATCAATGGGCCAAGGTCATACATCTATGGGAAGATATGCAAAAAATCGAGGGGTTAATCCAATAGATTTAATATCTGATTCGATTGATAACAAGACTGGTGGATTAAATGTATTTACAAAAGTTAAAATTAAAAAGACTGGTGATTGGGAAAAGTTAGTAAAAGTTCAACACTCTTATTCACAAGAAAATAGAGATATAGTCCAGACTATACCAATGTCTAAATTGCTTAGCAAGGACGACCATCATCACGATCACCATGGTGGCCATAAGGAATATGATATGTATCGAGAGTATGATTATTATGTTCACAAATGGGGGATGACAATTGATTTAGATAAATGTACAGGTTGTGGTGCATGTGTAGTAGCCTGCTATGCAGAGAACAATATTCCAGTCGTTGGTAAAGAGCAAGTCGCAAATGGTAGACATATGTCATGGCTTACGTTAGAAAGATTCCAAGATGAAATTAAAGATGAGTCTACTGGGATAACAAGAATTGATACTAGAGTTCTTCCGCAATTGTGTCAACATTGTGAAAATGCGCCTTGCGAACCCGTTTGTCCCGTATTTGCAACCTATCATAACCCTGAAGGAATAAATCTTATGGTATACAGCAGATGTGTTGGTACAAGATATTGTTCAAATAACTGTTCCTATAAAGTTAGAAGATTCAACTGGTTTACCTATGCAGCCCCTGAGCCATTAAATTTACAGTTAAATCCTGATGTTACTGTTAGGTCAAAAGGGGTAATGGAAAAATGTAATTTTTGTTTTCATAAAATAGGTATTGCTAAAGATAAGGCAAAAGATGAGAAAAGAAAAATGACAAATGATGAGATGCCAACTACTGCTTGTCAAACAGCATGTGGATGTGGAGCTATAGAATTTGGTGATCTAAATGATCCTGAAAGTAAAGTTTCTAAACTATCACATGATAAAAGGGCATATTCACTTTTAGGTGAGCTAAATACAAGACCATCGGTAAAATATCTTAAAAAAATTGAAAAGGACAAAGCAAAAGCATGAGCAACTTTGATTCACTATCAGCTTCAGAAAAATATTCTCATCTAAACGAGACTGTTATGAATATGCTCAACAAACCTGGCTGGGGTTGGTGGGCAATTTTTGCAGTTGATATGATGTTTTTAGCTTTTGGAATTTATTGTTTCATATACCAAATATATACAGGTCTGGGTGTTGCTGGCTATAGTCATCCAGTATTATGGGGAGTGTATATTACAAACTTTGTTTTCTGGGTTGGTATCGCTCACTCGGGGACCTTAATCTCGGCTGTGCTCTTTTTATTCAGAGCAAGATTTAGAATGTCAATTTATAGAATTGCTGAGGCTATGACAGTATTTGCAGTTGCAACTGCGGGACTATTTCCAATCATTCATTTAGGAAGACCTTGGAATTTTTATTGGCTTTTACCATATCCAAACCAAAGGGGTTTATGGGTTAACTTTGACTCTCCACTTCTATGGGATGTTTTTGCTGTAAGTACCTATGCAACCATAAGTTCAGTCTTCTTTTTTATTGGCATGATTCCTGATATTGCAGCTATTAGAGATACAGTGGTAGGAAAAGCAAAAAAAGTTTTTTACTCTGTGGCCTCCCTGGGATGGAAAGGATCTAGCTGGGAGTGGGGTCATTACACCAGGGCTTATTTTTATTTCGCTTGTTTTGCAACCCCATTAGTAATATCAGTTCATAGTGTTGTTTCATGGGATTTTGCGATGGCAAATACTCCAGGCTGGCATACTACAATTTTTCCACCATATTTTGTTGCTGGTGCTATTTTTTCTGGTTTAGCTATGGTTATAACTCTTTGTATACCTCTTAGATATATATTTAAACTTGAAGACTATATTACGATGGATAATTTTGATGGAATGTCAAAAATGATTATTTTGACTTCAAGCATTGTTTTTTATGCTTATTTAATTGAATTTTTTATCGCCTGGTATAGTGGAAATAAATATGAATACGATCAATTCATTTACAGAGCCGTAGGCGATTACGCTTTATTTTATTGGATTATGATGTTTTGTAATGGAATAGTCCCACATTTATTATGGTTTAAAAAAATCAGACATAATCTTATGATTCTTTTTATTATTACATTGTTAATTAACATTGGAATGTGGTTTGAAAGATTTAATATTATTGTCATTTCACTTTCAAAAGAATTTGAACCTGGCTCTTGGGGACTATATAAGCCTTCGTGGGTTGAGATTGGAATTACAGTCGGAAGTTTTGCATGGTTCTTTATGTTTTTCTTAATATTTGTTAGAACTCTTCCTGCTCTTTCCATTGCAGAGATAAAGGAAATATTGCCTGTTCCTAAAAAGAATGGAGGCAGTTCTCATGAATAAAAGTAATCAAAATATTCTAGGCATTTATACATATGTTGATGTTCTTGTCGACGCAATAAAAAAACTAAGAGCTGAAGGTTTTGAGAATTTAAGAGTATTTTCTCCAGTTCCAAACCATGAAATAGAGGATGCTCTAGATACGGGAAAAGAGCCTAGTAAAGTAAAATATTTTACTTTTTGTGGCGCAATTCTAGGAGCCTTGGTTGGAGTATGTTTTACAGTTTTGACTTCCTTAGACTGGCCGATAGTCACTAGCGCAAAACCGATTGTTTCAATTCCTCCTTATATGATTATTATATTTGAATGTATGATTTTAATAGGCGGGCTTTCAACATTTCTAGGCCTTTTAATTAATTCTCGATTAAGGAAAGATACACCTCCAGAACTCTATGATGAAAGATTTAGTGACAATAAGTTTGGTATTTTAGTCAATTGCAATTCAGATGATTTAGAAAAAATTGAAAACATACTTCGTGATTTTGGTACAGATGAAGTTCAGGTAAATGGTGTTTTAAAAGAAGAAGCCAAAGTCGAAGAAGTAAAAGAGGAAGAAGCCAAAGTCGAAGAAGTAAAAGAGGAAGAAAATAACCCCGATTCAACGGAGGTTAAGAATGATTAATAATTTTTTTAAATTTTTCTCCATAATGCTTTTGCTAACATCTTTAAGTGCAAATGCCCTGCCTTGGTCAACAGATATGTGGGATCATCCTAGTATTAAGCCCTATGAAGAAGCCAGGCCTTATCCTGAAAATAATATAAGAAGAGAAGAGACTGTTAGAGAGCTAAGCAGAGAGGAATATGAGGGAATTGCTACTGGTCCAAATAGAGGTTCGGTATCAATTGAAAAAGGGAAAGAGTTGTATGGAACATATTGTTATTCATGTCATGGTATGGATGGTGGTGGTTACGGTCCAGTTATAAAAAATGATCTTAGAAAAAATGCATATTTTTACCCAGTTAATTTGAAACAAGCTCAAACTCAAGGTAGAACTGATGGGTACATATTTGCTTATATAAGATATGGTGGAAAAGTTATGATGCCAGCATATGGAAGAATTAATGAACAAGAAGCCTGGGATATAGTTTATTATGTTAGATATCTACAAGGAAAAGTTAAATAAATTGGTGATATTTTAAAAATGAGTCAAGATCTAAATAAAATATTAGTATTTCCAAAAAAATTTACTCTATTTTTATATTTTGGAATTTCAATTGGTCTATTGTCTTTTATTTACTATGCAATTTCAGGACATGCTGATCTAGCTTGGTCCGCTTTCCATGTGAATTTTCTTTTCTGGGCAGGAGTTAGCCATGGTGGAATATTGTTTGCTGCTGCAATGAGGATTACACAATCAAGTTGGGGCAGGCCCATGATGAGAATTTTTGAATCTTTTGGTTCATTTATTCCAATTGTATTTATTTTTATAATTTTTTTATATATAGGTGGCGAGTATACACTTCCGTATATGACAAAAGACTATGTTTATACTCAAAAAGTTTTCTGGCTCGGAGAAGGTTTTGTTTTTGGTAGAACTTTTTTAATGATAGGTGGACTACACATATTAATATATTTTTATCTGTATAATTCATTGAGACAAGATTTAGCTGGATCAACACTGACTCAAGGATTCTTTTCATTTTTATCCAAGCCTCTTCTAGAGAATGAGAATAATTTTGATTCAAAACTATATAAGTTATCTATAGCAATTGCTTTTATATATGCTTTATCAATGAGTTTCATCGCATTTGACTTTATAATGTCATTAGATACCCATTTTTATAGTACATTGTTTGGCATCTACTATTTTATGGCTTCAGTTTTAGCGGCTTTAATGCTGACAGTGATAATATCCTCAATGTTAACTTTAAAGTTTAATTTGCAAAAAGTTATTACGGAAATGCAATTTTATGATTGCGGAAAATTGATGTTCGGGTTATCAGTATTTTGGCTATACAGCATGTATTCTCAATTTCTCCCAATATGGTATGGGAATATGCCTGAAGAGACAGGTTTTGTTGGATTAAGAGTTTTTGAAGATCCTTACAAAACTTTTATTTGGGCTATTTTGACTTGCGTCTTTGTAATTCCTTTTGTTTCTTTGATTCCTAGAACAACTAAACTGGTAAAACCTATAATAGCTGCTATAGCATCTGTTTCATTTCTTGGATTATTCTTGGAAAAAATCTGGTTGGTTTATCCTTCCTTAATGCATGATCATTTTCATATAGGACTAGAAATAATCCTTGTAACTTTCGGATTTTTATGTCTATTTCTATTATGTGTGACAAAATTTCTATCAATTTTTCCTGTTTACGTTGCCAAAGATAAATATCTAATAAAAAAGCTTGAAAGTGGAGATCAACATTAATGGATAAAAAAAGTAATGTTCTAGGTAAAGCTGGTGCTGTTGGTTTTGCATTGGGAGTATTTGGTTTTATATCACTATTGATAACAATTTCATTCCTAGGCCCCTTTATTCCTCATCTAATCCGTATAGTATTTAATATATATTATGGCGGATAAAAAAATAACTTATAAAAATTCTGGTGTAAATATTGATGAAGGTAATTTATTTGTAAAAAAAATTCAACCATTTGTAAAAAGTACAGCTACAAAAAATATTCTTAATGGAACTTCGTCATTTGCAGCATTATATAAATTAAATATTAATAAGATAAAAAATCCAGTTTTAGTATCATGTACAGATGGAGTCGGAACCAAAGTGCAGATAGGAGTTAAAACAAATAAAATTGATGGTTTGGGTATAGACTTAGTTGCAATGTGTATTAACGATCTTATATGTACTGGAGCAAAGCCTTTATTTTTTTTAGATTATATATCAACATCTAAATTGTCTGCACTTTATCATTCAAAAATTGTAAAAAGTATAAGTATAGGTTGTAACCAAGCCAAATGCGCAATTGTTGGAGGAGAGACAGCTGAGATGCCTGATATGTATAAAAAAGGTGAGTTCGATATTGCTGGATTTAGTGTAGGGATAGTTGATAAAAAAAATATTATTAAAAAAAATAATGTTAGAAAAGGAGATATTTTAATAGGGCTACCATCATCTGGCCCTCATTCAAATGGTTATTCATTGATTAAAAAAATATACTCTACTAGAAAATTAAACGATTCATCTAATAAAAAGCTTTTAAATGCAATAATGAAACCAACTAAAATATACTCAGAAATTATTAGTAAGATAAATAATACAGATTGTGGAATTACCGGAATTGCCCATATCACAGGTGGTGGATTGATTGAAAATATCCCAAGAATAATGAACGATGATCTAGGAATTGCTATCTATAAAAATAATTGGAAAATACCCAGTCTTTTTTTAGATATCATGGCTAAATCTAGATTAAATTTTGATGAAATGTCTAGAGTCTTTAATATGGGAATTGGGATAGTCTTAAGTATAAAGAAAAAACATATTCAATCAGTTGAAAAATCATTAAATAGTATTAATGAAAAATATTATATTATCGGTGAAGTTGTTCCAAAAAAAGGATTTAAAATTATCTAAACCCCCAGGAACCAAGCGCATATGAAAATGCAACTCTAATATTAAGCTTTTCTAAACTGCCCCATGAATTAGGAAAGGGTGGATAAGGTGCTGCTTCTATTATAGAGTCTTTAGCTTCATTATCTAATAAATCATATCCTGATGAATTTAAAATTCTTATATCCACTAATTTACCACTTTTATTTAAAGACATTAGAACTCTAACTTTTCCTGAATGACCCTTTAAATAAGATTCTCTTGGGTAAGACCAAACCATCTCTATCTTTCTTTTAATTTTAATGAAATAAGAAATATATTTGAATTCTTTAGTATTAAGATCAACCGTTTCCTCATTCTTCAAACTATCTTTAGATGAGATTTTCGGTTTAAAAATACTTTCTTGAGATTCTATGGAATCTTTCGACTCCTTTGCAACTTGTTCATTTTTCTTTTGAGGTAAATCACCTAAATCATCTGTATTTTTCTTTTTTTCTTTATCCTTAGACTTTTCATTTTTCTTAAATAATTTAGAATTTTTATTTTCCAACTGAGGTTTTTCGAAATTATCAATTTTATTTTTTGGAGCGGACTCTTTATCCGTTTTATTATTTTTTGTTGCAAATTTATTTGAATCATTCAGGATTTCATTTTCATCTTGAATAATCTCAGTAATTTCGATATATTTTAAAGGTTTTTTGTATTTAAATTCAAAATCTGAGAGCACTATGGCAATTGCAAATACAAGCAAATGTATTATTATGGAAAGAAATAAAAAGAAATCCTTTCTAATTTTTTTAAGTAAATTCTTCATTTATTTTAACTCAATAAAATGTATTATTAGTATAGATGTTTTTTCCAAGGGTTTCTCTTTTTTTACTTTTTTTTATTATATTTAGTCTGAATTCTTTTTCTTCTCCTAGAGAAAATTGGAATTATGGAAAAAAAGGTAAAGAAATTAAACATCATACAGAAAATATTAGAGTTAGGGATTTAACAAAAAAAAGCGAAGACTCGTCTGATAATAAAACTATTAATAGTAAAGAAGAAAAAATATATAAGCCTGGAACTCCTAGAGATAGATATTAAATGAATCCTAAAATTGTTATCGTAATTCTATTTTGCATTAATATAATTTCATGTTCATGGGTTTCTGATACCTGGGATAAAAGACCTGATTGGGTTATGCCTGAAGATGAAGGAGAAAAAATCGAATTAGTACAACAGCAACTTTTCTCAGGTTTTGACTCTTCCATTTCAAGTGGAAAATTAGAAAAAAAGTTAGACAATAAAAAAATTGAGTATGCCGAATCAAGGGATTCAAAAAAAGATTTGAGACTATACATAATTAAAGGAAGTTTGATAGACACGAGAAATGCATTTTCATATAAACAGATTGAGTCAAATGTGGACTTTTTTGATGGTAATTTTCTATCCTCTAAAATTTTTATTGATGCATTAAATTCAACAAACTTAGATGAAATAGCATCAATTCTTTATACCTTTTTGGTAGATTTTTATTCAGAACCTTCGTCTGAATCTACAATTTATTCATATCAAACTTTTGAATGGAAAAAAGGGGAGATTGAAACCTTTTTATCTATTGATAAAGAATCTAACACAATCATCTTATCCGAGGTTAATTCAGCCTTGGAGGAATCTAGAAGATTTAAAGAATTTAAAGATAAGTATATTGATCAATATCAAACTTATGAAGAGGAAATTAGGTATGGAAAAAATAGAAGAAGATAATGTTTATATGTTTTTTTCAACAAGAGATGCAAAATCAGTCATTATCTGATTTAATGAATAATCTTTAGGCGTATAAACTGCTTTTACACCATTGTCTTTAAGAACTATATGATCTTCATCTGGTATTATCCCTCCAACAATTAAAGGCGTATTTCCAAATCCTCTTTCTTTAATCATATTCATAATTTTTGGGACAATAGATAAATGAGATCCTGACAATATACTTAATCCTACTAAATCTACATTTTCTTGCTCAATAGTACTTACAATTTCATCAGGCGTCAGCCTTATGCCATGATAAATTACTTCCATTCCTACATCTCTTGCTCTGACAGCGATTTGCTCTGCTCCATTTGAATGACCATCTAGACCAGGCTTGCCTATTAATATTTTTATTGGTCTTCCAAGTTTTTCTGAAACATTAGACACTTTAGATCTTACTTTATTTATTTCATCGTCATCTAACCCTGTCGAAATGGATGTACCAGTAGGAGGTCTATATTCACCAAATACTTCTCTTAATTTTTCAGCCCATTCACCAGTTGTAACTCCATTGATGACACATTCTATTGTTGCATCCATTATATTTTGAGAATTTACGACTGATTCTTTTAACTTTTCTAGAGAATCTGAAACTTTCTTATTATCTCTATTTTTTTTAAAGTTTATTAGTGATTCTATCTTTTTTGTCACAGTGGCCTCGTCAATTTTATGTATAGCTTCATTTGCTCCTAATTCAGAATTCTCTGTTTCTGTATAGCAATTTACACCAACAACTTTTTTGATACCATCCTCAATGTCTTTAGATCTTCTAGATAGTGAAGCTACAAGAGCCTCTTTCATATATCCATTTTCTAGTGCTACAGCAGCACCACCCATATCGTCAATTTTTTTAATTTCTTCATATGCTTCTTTTTTTAAATTCTTTACTTTGTCGTCAATAACTTTTGATCCTTCAAATAAATCTTCGTATTCAAGCAGGTCTGTTTCAAACGCCAATATTTGTTGAAATCTAAGTGACCATTGTTGGTCCCAGGGTCTCGGTAGCCCTAGAGCTTCATTCCATCCAGGTAGCTGGATGGCTCGGGCCCTTGAGCTTTTACTGAGGGTAACCGCCAACATTTCAATAATTATTCTTGCAACATTATTTTCAGGCTGCTGTGCAGTAAGTCCTAATGAATTAACTTGAACACCATATCTAAATCTTTTATATTTAGGATCTTTTACCCCATATCTATCTGTACATATTTCTTCCCACATTTCAGTAAATGCTCGCATCTTACATAATTCTTCGATAAATCTGATTCCAGCATTTACGAAAAAAGATATTCTTCCCACAACCTTTTGAAAATCATCCTCAGGAATTTGACCGGACTCTTTAACAGAATCCAGAATACAAATAGCATTACATAGGGCAAAAGCTAATTCTTGAACTGGAGTTGCTCCTGCCTCTTGAAGATGATAGCTACATATATTTGTTGGGTTCCATTTCGGTATATTTTTATAACAAAATATAATCATATCGGAAATAATTTTTATAGACTCTTTTGGTGGAAAAATATAAGTGCCTCGAGAGAGATATTCCTTGAGTAAATCATTCTGAGTTGTGCCTTGTAAAAGGTTTAAATCAATGTTGTTTTTTGTAGCCACACCGCAGTATAATGCTAAGAGCCATGCGGCTGTAGAATTTATAGTCATGGACGTATTCATTTTATCTAATGGAATATCGTGAAAAAGTTTTTCCATATCTGAAAGATTTGAAATAGGAACGCCAACTTTTCCGACCTCACCGCTTGCAAGGACATGGTCAGAGTCATAGCCAGTTTGTGTAGGCAAATCAAAAGCTACACTTAATCCCGTTTGGCCTTTTGATAGATTAGTTTTGAATAGCTTATTTGTATCTTCAGCAGTAGTATGGCCTGCATAAGTTCTCATTATCCAGGGTCTGTCTTGTTTTTTTTCACTCATCGCACTAGTTATTACCTAGTATATCATAGCCAGTAATAGACTTACTTTTTTCAGCCATTGAATCAAGATAATCTTTATCGACTAAACCAGCAAGATATGCTTTAGATACCCTCATTAGCGCGATTTTTGCTGTTGCCTCATCAATCATTTCACCAGTTTCAGGATCGAACATTGATCCACCACCCATTTCATGGTAAAAGTCCAGCTGATGTTTTGCAGCTTTAACCTGCTCCTCATTAGGTGTAAAAGCTTCGTTTGAAATTACGGCTTGTTGGGGATGAATAACCCATGTTCCATCCATTCCTATTAAAGCAGATCCTTGAACTTTTTTTCTTAATCCATCTTCAACCTCTTTAATTCTCTCTGGAGTGTCATCTTTTCTCCAAAGGCCCAAATATACATTATCAATTGCATGAAGACCTGCAGCTTTGGCGGCAGTTATGACTGCTTTCTTTTCATAATAAAAAACTTCATTTTGTATATCTAAGCATGCGCTAGGATCCACACCCAGCTCGGCTGTATAGTCTGCAATTCCAAAAATTAAACCAGCCATTCTAGGAGATGCTTTTGCCATATCAAGTGCAGATTCAAGCGCTCCAGGTCTTTCAATTAAAGCTTCAATAGCCAGCTTTGTTTTCCATCCATTTTTTTTCTCTAATTCATCCAATGTATCAGATACGAGCTTGACATCCTCAGGACCATTACACTTTGGAATTATTATCCCATGGAATTTATCAACGGCACCACTAAGTATTGCTTCCATATCGCCTCTGAAAAATTCTGATCTTATATTGTTTGGTCTTACGGTTATTACTTTTTTGCCAAAATCTAACGTGTTTAAAGCTTCCACCATTGTGGCCCTACTTTTATCACCTTTAAATTCATAAGGACAAGCATCTTCGAGATCTGCCATTACATGATCCACAGGTGTTTTTTCCGCACTTGCAGCATTTGTATGTAATTTCATATTATGACCAGGATAGGTCAATTCAGTCCTTGGTACTACAACTCTAGTTCCTCCATCTAATACAAACATATTTTTCCTCCTAAATTTTGACTATTTACTTAACAAAGATTTCGCTATTACCTCATGCTGGATCTCGCTAGTACCTTCAAAAATACTGATTACTCTAGCATCTCTCCAGAATCTTTCTACAGGAAATTCTTTCGAATATCCATATCCACCGAGTATTTGCATTGCTTCTCTGGTTACATATTCACCCGCTTTTGCAGATTTTATTTTTGCCATACCAGCTTCTAAATCACATCTTTTACCAGAATCTTTCATTGAAGCGGCATAATAAACTAATTGCCTTGCAGCTTCTAATTCAGTTGCCATTTCAGATAATTTCATTCTAATTGCCTGATGCTCAGAAATAGGTTTACCAAATTGCTCTCTTTCTTTTGAATATTGTAGAGCAAAATCAAAAGCAGCTTGTGCAACCCCAACAGCTCTCGCAGCAGTTTGAAGTCTAGCGGCTTCGTAAGTTTCCATAAGTTGATAAAAACCTCTATTTTCTTCAGTTCCTATTAAATTTTCCTCGGGTACAAAAACATCTTCTAAAGATAAATTATATGACTTCATACCATGATATCCGACAGTAGGAATAGGCTCGCCTTTTATATTTGGATGAATAATGTCTTCCCCAGGCTCTTTCTCAACCATAAATATACTTAGCCCTTTATGTCTTTTAGTTAAATCCGAATCAGTTCTTGCTAAAACGGTTAAATAATTTGCTCTATTTGCAAATGTACACCATGCTTTAGATCCATTTAAAATGTAACCACCATCAACTTTTGTAGCTTTTGTTATCATTCCACCTGAATCAGAACCAAAATCTGGTTCAGTAAATGCAGCTGCTGTCATTAATTCTCCTGTAGCAATTCCCGGTAAAAAGCGTTTTTTTTGGTCTTCTGTGCCATGAGCCAACAATAAAGTTCCTGTTAAAATTCCTCTAGTCATGACGCTCCCTACACTTAATAAGCCCTTACTAAGTTCCTCGGAAACTATTGATAGTGTTATATAATCAAGACCTAAACCGTCATATTCCTCAGGAAAAATAACACCAAAATAACCTTGTTCTGCCATTTTTTTGATAATTTCTTGGGGAATATCAGGATATTTGTATGAATCTATATCTGCAGCAATGGGAACTATTTCCTCATCTGTAAATTTTCTGACAGCCGATCTAAATTCTTCGTGATCATCCGTAATAAAAGACATATTAAGACCTCCAAAATTAAAATATTTAATAAGTCATCTAAGGGTGCGACCTTATAAAATAATTATACTATGGTATACGCTAAATTAAAGCGAATTAAGCCTTTTAAAATGTGTGAAAAAAATATATATTTAATTATCAATTTATTACAAAGAGGTAGAAATGGATTATTCACATATCATAATTGAACTTGAAACAGGGAATGTAAAAATCAAACTTAGACCAGACTTAGCACCAAATCATGTGAAAAGAATAGTAGAACTAGCGGAAGAAGGTTTTTATGATGGGGTTGTGTTTCACCGAGTAATTCCTGATTTCATGGCTCAGACAGGTGATCCTACAGGGACAGGAACCGGATCTTCGGATAAGCCAAATTTAAAGCAGGAGTTTAGCAATGAGAAACATACAAGAGGGGTAGCATCAATGGCGCGCTCGAGCGATCCAAACAGCGCAAATTCACAGTTTTTTATTTGCTATAATGATGCTAGTTGGCTCGATGGGCAATATACAATTTGGGGTGAAGTAGTTGAGGGAATGGAGTTTGTTGATTCTTTAAAAAAAGGAACAGATCAGAGTGGAATTGTTGAAAATCCTGATAAAATGATTAGTGTAAGACCTGTTAAAGAGTAGGAGAGAGATCTGATGAAATTAAAATACTTAATTCGAGAATACAAATGGGCTACAACACCTATACTTTACATCCTATTAATAGTTATTGTTTCTTTAATTTATACTAATAAAAATTCTAATCATGATATTATCCCTAACAAGAAAAATATAATTGATGGTACATCTATTGGTTCACAAATATCATTAGACAATATAAGCGAACCAACTGTAAAAGAAACTCAAATTTTAAATGAAGTATTACCTGGTGACTATATCTTTGATTCAAAACCTACAACACTTGAGAATATTGGTAATATAAAAAATGTTTTTGCTATAAAAGATAATGGAAATGTTGAAATGATTGGTTACATGTCAACAGGCTCAAAAAATTGTAAAAAACTAGAATATTTCTCATTGGGTCAGAATGGTAAACATTATGCTAAAAAAGAAAATAATACAATTAGTTATAAATTAGTCTGGAATTCAGACTCTAGCCGATATTTTTATTATAATTTTTTCAAAGCCGATGGACTAGATGCAATAAATAATTGCATATACATGATAACGGCTAAATAAATTGAGTAAAAAATATATAAAATTTGAGTCTCAACAAAACCAATATACTGATGCTGATAAAGAAAGTTTTTTTCCACCAACATTAGTTTCTTCAAATTGNTTCTCGCGACATATATTAATTAATAANTTTTTATCTACCAAAAAAGCCTGTTATTTATTTTGGGCTATNGANAGAGATACGAATGTGCTCATGGATCCATTTGTNGTTGAGACNATAACGTATTGGACAAACTTAATNAATGAATCTCAAAATGATAAAAATTTATTTAATAATTTGAANAANGTTGGCAAATCCCTGATAAANACTAGAAATAACTCAAATTTTTNTCATTATGATACAGGCTTTGTTCATAGCTATAATGGTGAAACTGAATTGATAACTTTTGAGGTTCANCCNCCTAGAAGATGNTTTAGANTTATCGATAATTTTAATTATATTTTNAATTTTCTTGATGATGTTTTGCATTCCAANAAGAATGCTGAGAANNTAGTTAAAGAAAANTTNCAAATAGANAATTTTGATTTAAANCCAACTGATTTGAAAATGACTACCGCAAATATAATCTCTCATCTACATAATAACATTAAGAAAATTGATTCTGGNAACTTAAAGCTATCANCAAATATAGCTTTAAATATTTATGATCAAGCTAAAGAATTTGCCAATAATTTAAATTATATCGTAGATACNTTTAGAACTGTTGACTATTGGGATCCNGANAAAAAAAGGTAAAAATTATTTAAAAAATCANAGAATAAAANAATTTTTTAAATCTATCTANACCGTAATATGTTCCTATAGTTATTAANAATANTATTAATCTTGAAATAAACCCTAATNTTGAAAATAAAGTTTGTATCATGATAAATTGGCAGATCCACATCCAAAACATTAAAACAATTAATGCTCCAAGTGAAACNGCCTTTGGGTAAAGCGTATTTAAGTTTGTTAAAATTGAAACTAANAATAAGATTATTGAACCAAATATTACAGGAGATAATGTATAAGAATATGCTTTNAATACAGAATTAAATTGCGCNACTCTTGCTCCAGCACCCATAATCCTAGCAAAAAAACTTAATAAAAGAACTGATAANATTATTTCNCTAAAATAAAAAATGAAGCTTAAGTTNCTTAACGAATATTTATTATCAAAGAAATAATANGCTATGTCATCCAAAAGTGTTGCTACAATAATAATACTAAAAGCTNTAAANGTGGTTATGTAGTTTTTATTTGTAGATATTGATAAATAAAANTTATTTGAAAAAAAGAAAGTTGATANTAAGTTAATTAACAATTTGNTNAACCTACNGGNTATNAAATNAAAAACATANTAAAGTAATTNTATCNAAAAAAATTANAATTTTCATNATTTTATGTTTATTTTACTTTATATATATAGTATGATTGAACAAAATCCTGAGGNATTAAAATATGTCAAATAAAAAACCGTTAAAGAAAAAAATCATTGAAATACTNGGCTGGATAATAAGTGCNGCGGCGTTATATTTTGTATATCAGAACGTAATAAATATAGACTTAGAAGCCGCTAAAGCTAANGTAAGTTATTCGTGGATTCCATATATAATAATTTTTATCACNATTTATGTTATTTTGATGGGTTTTTTAGCAACCGGGTGGAGATATATGCTAGAGCTTCTACACGGATCCGAACTCCCAAAGTGGCGCATTATAGGNATTTATACTAANACGCAAATATATAAATATATTCCNTCAAACCTCATGCATGTAATTGCTAGAATATATTTCGCNACCCAACTNGGTCCTTCAAAAAGNAATGTAGTTCANAGCTACTTTCTAGAAATAGTTTTTATGGTTNTAATAGGGATACTAATAGTATTAATTTCTACATTAACAGGTTCCTTTTCTTTATCGGATGAATTGATTAATGAGATTAGAGATTTTTCGGGGGGTAAATTAAAAGGATTCTCATTGGGAATACTCGTTTTTGGTGCATTNGCAATTGGATTTTATCTTGTTAAAGCTTTAAGAAACTATAAGTCTTCATTGAATAGACAAAACTTAATGAGACTTTTAAAGCTAGCAATATTATTATTAGCGTTTTTCTATGGCATGGGCTTAGTAGAGTATTTTGTTTTCTATAGTTTGCTAGGAATGGATATTACTTTCTTATATGTAATTGCCTTNTTCACAATTACTTGGTTAGGAATGTTTGTAATCCCTGGCGCACCTGGTGGAATAGGAGTTAGAGAGTTTATAGTAATAACCTTATTGTCACCAATATATGGTCCTGATGATCCAACGATTGGGATTATCATTTTTAGAGTCATTACAGTATTGGGAGACGCTCTACTGCTACCACTTGGAAGCATTTTTTTACCTGAAGATATCTCTGAAGCTAAAGAAGTAAGTTAAAAAATCTAAATAAAGTACTTTTCTCAACTGGTATAATATCTTGGTATGATTGAANATAAAATTGTAAGTTTNTATAAATTTTTTGATATTAAATCTCCTGAAATTTTAAAAAATAGAATTTTTAAAGAGTTTAAAAAAAATTCAATACTTGGAACCTTAATCCTTTCCCAGGAAGGAGTTAATGGCATGTTGTCTGGAAAAGAGCAAAATTTGAATAATATTGTTAATTTTTTATTGCAAGATTTTAATCTTAAAATGGAGGATTTTAAATATTTGAATTCTTTAAAAAAACCCTTTCATAGATTGAGAATAAAAATAAAAGATGAGATTATCAGTTTAGGTAAACCCAACTCATCAAATCCAAATAAAAATGTTGGCNAATATCTACAGCCCAGGGAATGGAACACTTTGTTAGAAAAAGAGGATGTTATTTTAATTGATACAAGAAATTACTATGAAACCTCAATTGGAACATTTAAAAATTCAATTATTCCTAATATGTCCAGCTTTAAGGATTTTCCTAAGTTTGTGGATTCATTAAGTAAGTATAAAAATAAAAATATTGCTATGTTTTGTACTGGTGGAATAAGATGCGAAAAGGCAAGCTCCTATATGATTGAGAAAGGTTTTAAAAACGTGTTCCATCTTGAAGGCGGAATTATTAACTATTTAGGTCAAGTAAAAGAAGAGATATCAAAATGGCAGGGAGAGTGCTTTGTTTTTGATAATAGAGTTTCTGTTAAGCATGATTTATCTGAAGGAAGTTATAAAATGTGTCATGCATGCAATCAACCATTATCCTTATCAGATTCTAAAAGTCCTAAATTCAAAGAAGGTGTTCATTGTCATAAATGTTTTGGTAAATTAAATAAAAAACAGATTAAGAGATTGTCTGAGAGGCAAAAGCAAATGGATTTAGCAAAAAAAAGAGGGAAGGTGCATTTAGGTGTATAAAATTATTTTTCTATTATTATTCTTACTCGTAGCGGGATGTTCGGATGAAAAAGTTTTTATGGCAAAAGGAGAATTTATTGATAATCAGAATAACAAGATAGGATTTGTCGAAATTATGCAACAAGGTAATGGATCAAATATTAAAATTTTTATCAAGGGAATGTCTCCTGATGATTACTATTTTAATTTTTATGATAAAGGAACATGTAATTCTCCAAATTTTGATTTGTCCGGAAACAAATTAACCTTTTTTGATGATAGAGAAAATCTTTATAAATTTCGTGTTAGCAAGGAGATAAATAGGTATACAGGAAAAATAAAAGATTTTAATAAAATATTATTTATAGAAAATATAATTTTAGATCCAAGTCAATCTTCATCTTTATTGGATAGCAATTTATCTTCGATCATAATTAGTAAAATCGATGGAACTAAAATGATATGTTCTGAGATATATCCTAACTATTAGAACCAATTAAAATTGATAGTTTATCCTCCATATGTAACTTATTAAGTTCATCAAACCCACCAACTAACTTTTCATTGATAATTATTATTGGGACTGTTCTCCAATTATACTTAGTCGAGATCTCGAGTCTTTCTTCTAATTCATCAGTTAAATCGATTTCTTCATATTCAATATCTAGCGATTTAAGTAGATTTTTGGCAGCATCACAAAATGGACAATATTGAGTACTATACACTTTTACATTCATTTTAATCAGATCCCTCTTTTCTTTTATAAAATATCGATAGTACAACATAAAAAATTAAAAAAGCAAAAAAGTCTTGGATTAAGTATATAGACATGAATTCCAAACGATTTAAACTAAATATAAAAAAAATAATCAGTATATAAAAAATATAAGATGATAGGCATGCAAGTATTCCAATCCATAGTCTTTTAATTTTAAGATACTTATAAATAAATAGATAAACTAATCCTAATAGAAAACAAAAAATGTAATATTGGATCAAACTATAAAAAAAATCATACGGAAACAAAAAATTAATATATTCAAAGTAAAAAATAATGTTTACTGGGTCAAATGGATAGGGAGCATAAGTATAAAAACAAAAAACACAAACTGAAGATATTAATGTAGCAATAATATAATTAAAGGTTTTAACAATAAAACTAAAAAAAAATTTAAACATTAGATATTATGAAAAAAGAAAAAAGGTTAGGATGGTTACCCAACCTTTTTAAATGTTACTGATTAACAGCTCTTTTGTGCTTAGACTGGTTTTCAGGTCTTCCAAAATCCAAACCAACTTTGGCAGCCCAGTTTTGATGACCTGCAACATGACCAGCATAGCCAAGTGCTTTTTGTGGATCATGTGCTGTTTGAGCAAAATCCTTACTAACTTGTCTAGCCCAATTACGCTGTGGCGAATTGTGATTATCTGGCATAATGCACCTCCTGATATATAAATTGTATCAAAAGGTAATTTTAAATTCAACTTATATGATTATTCTTCAATTTCATCTATTAATAAATCACTTTCAGGAGTTGCAACACAGAGAAGAACTTTATTATTCTTTAGATCTTCTTCAGTTAAAGAATCTGGATCAGGTTCTTCAATATACGAGGTTTTTCCTTCCAAAACTGTTGCAATACAAGTTGTACACATTCCTTGTAGACATGCAAACGGTATATCCAATCCTTCATCATTACATTTACTAAGAATTGATTCTCCTTTCTGAACCATTACTGATTTATTTTTATTTTTAAATTTAACTTCATACATAATATAATTTAATACCTAAAGATACAATAATCTCAATCAAGGTATATAATATAACTTAATGTTAAAAACTAAAAATGATAATCAGGTTTATATAGACGGTGTTTCATTGCAAAAGATTTCAGAAATGCATGGGACTCCTTGTTACATATACAGTAAGAATTCTTTAATGAACGAGTTTGAAGAATATAAGAAAGCATTTAAAAATAAGAAAGATATATTGATATGTTATTCAGTTAAAGCTTGCTCAAATCTTAATATTCTAAAAATTTTTAATGATCTTGGATCAGGCTTTGATATTGTTTCATTAGGAGAGCTTGAAAGATTGAAATATATTGGTGCTGATCCTAAGAAAATAGTTTTTTCTGGTGTTGCTAAATCTGATGAAGAAATTAAGGCATCACTTGAATACGGAATACTACTTTTTAATGTTGAATCAATAGCAGAGTTAGAAAATATAAATAGTATTGCAAATAAAATGGATACTAAAGCAAATATTTCAATAAGAGTAAACCCTGATATAGATCCTAAAACTCACCCTTATATATCCACGGGATTAAAATCCAGTAAGTTTGGGATTGCAATTGACCAGGCAATAGATGTATATGATTATGCAAACAAAATGAACAATGTTATTCCTATAGGAATCGACGCCCATATTGGGTCGCAAATTTTTGATATTGTTCCATTTGTTGATTCTTTAGATAAATTGATGGAACTCTATTCTAAATTAAAAAAGAAAAATATAGATATTAAATTTATAGATATAGGTGGTGGCTTGGGTATTAAATATTATGATGACGATGATCCCCCTTCCAAAAAAGAATTTGCCTCTAAAATAATTGATAGAATTAAAAGTTTAGATTGTAATTTAATTTTAGAGCCAGGAAGGTCACTTGTTGGAAATTCTGGGTATCTGCTGACATCTGTTCTATATGAAAAACAAAATTATAAAAAAGATTTTTTAATAGTTGATGCTGGGATGAATGATTTATTGAGACCTTCACTTTACGATGCCTTCCATAAAATTGAAGAGGTTAATAAAAATAACGGACCAAGGAAAAAATATAATGTTGTTGGCCCAATATGTGAGACGGGCGATGTTCTAGGAAAAGATGTAGAGCTTCCACCCTTAGTAAAAAATGATCTTTTAATTATTCATTCTGTTGGCGCATATGGTTATGTAATGTCATCAAATTACAATACTCGTCCTAAAGCACCTGAAGTCTTAATTGAAGACAAAAAAATTAAGTTAATAAGAAAGAAAGAGACAATTACTCAAATCATGGAGAATGAATTTAATAATGAATGATTCGCTTATTATATCGATTTTTACAAAAGGAGGTTTTTTTGTATATCCAATTTTGTTATGCTCAGTAATCGCTTTAACAATTTTTCTAAAAAGATTTTATTTATCTTCAAAAGATAAAATTATTTCACGAAGTTTGTTAATTAAAATTAGTTCTTATTTAGACTCTAATAATTATGATAAGGCAATAGCTCTATGTGAAAGTGATAAGACAGTTTTCTCTAAAATTGCAGTGCTGATTTTAATAAATAGAAACGAAGATAATAATGTTATTGAATCTATAGTCCAAGATGAAGGAGAAAGTCAAATTCACAGATTATCAAAATCAAATGAAATTCTTGGATCTTTAAGTAACATAAGTACCTTATTGGGACTATTAGGAACTATCTCGGGTATGATAACCGTCTTCAAAGTTATTTCTACACAAACCGTGGTAGACCCACCAAGTTTAGCTGGTGGAATATCAGAGGCGCTTTATACAACCGCTTTTGGTTTACTTGTCGCAATACCCTCATATATTGGATATAAATATCTTAATTCACGTATAACCAATATTGCTGTTGAACTTCAAGAGGAATCTAAAAAGTTAATTGGAAGGATTAAGGGTTAATGAATTTCAACAAAAATCCTAGCGAGAGATCAGAAGCAAATTTAGATCTCACACCCATAGTTGACGTAGTATTTAATTTATTAATATTTTTTGCTCTCTCTTTAAATTTTAGTGAGATTACCTCCAGCCTTAATATAAAACTCCCCAAAGCAAAAAGTTCTGAAACTTTATCTGAAATGCAGATTATAATAAGTATAGAGAAAGACAACAAAATCTATATAAACGATAAAGCTTTTTACTATGATGAAATTCCAAAATATCTATCTAATAGGAATAAGGATAAAACCATAGTAATAAAAGCTGATGAAAGTGTTGACCATGGATTCGTTGTAAATATTATGGATATGGTTAAATCATCAGGTTTTCAGAAAATCGGTATTGCTGTGAAAAAATCTGAATAAATATTCTAAATATGCGTAATAAAAATTTAGTTGGTTATTTCTTCATAATTGGGACAGCTTTTTTTACAGCTTTTTCTTATATTTTTGGAAAGAAGGTTTCTGATGAGCTATTTCCGGAAACCGTAGCTTTTTACTGGTTTCTAGGTGCTTTTTTAGTTGCAATACTCAAGAGAATTATATTTACCGGGCTAGGATTTAAATTTAGCGTTCCACTNAATGAACTAGGAAAATACAAAAAAATAATGATTTTNACTTCTTTTATNACCGTTTTTGGTGCNGCCTGTTGGGTTATTGCGTTAAGAATCATTGGTCCTCCATCAACATCTTTTTTAATGAAATTCCAAGTCTTGTTTGCAGTCATATTTGGAGTAATTTTTCTTGGTGAAAGACTGGGAAAAATGGAAATAATTGGAATTTTTTTCACAATAATCGGTGGATTGTTCATCACCTTTAACTCTACACATATAGAGCTAATAGGTTCTTTTTATGCAATTTCTGCAGCATTTTTCTATTCAATTTTATTTATTTTAGTTAAGAAGATGGCAGCCGATTTAAATATGATTATGGTCGCAAATTTAAGATCAATGGGAGTGGTAATAATAGGTTTTTTGTATTTAATAATTTCTGGAAAATTTCAGTTTCCCAATTCAGAAGATTTTTTGATGATGTTGCTNGGNGGAACATGTGGTGCNTATATTGGAAAAGCTTTCCAATTTCAAGCCATAAAATTAGTAGATGTTTCCAGAACAACTGCAATTACTCCNTTAGAAGCAGTTTTTGTAATACTTCTATCATTTATTTTTTTTGATACTGTTCCAGATTCATATAAATTAATTGGTGGTTTTTTAATTATACTTGGTGTCATACTACTTTTGATTTTTAGAAAACATAATTTGGATTAGCTTAAACTTTTTGATAATTTTTTTTCTTTTTTATATCTGTATATAGAATATTTTATCAATTCGTTAATGACAGAACTATATTTAATTCCGTCATGCTCAAGTAGCTTTGGAAACATACTTATTTCTGTGAAACCAGGGATAGAATTTACTTCACTTAAATATAATTTTTTTGAATTCTTATTTTTTGTTGAACCATAAAGAAAATCAATCCTAGCCATACCCTCGCAATTTAAAACCTTAAAAGCCAGGGCAGAAATTATTTTTATTTCCGAAATTATTTTTTTATTTTTAAAAATATCTGCTGGTATTTTAAGTTTGGATTTATTATCAATATATTTTGCATTATAATCGTAAAATTCTGAGGATGGTTCTATTTCCCCAGGAGTTGAAGTAAGTATTTTTTCTTTAACCTGAAGTGCGCTTACTTCAATTTCTGCAGCCTTTAAAACTGCCTCTTCAACNAAAACACTATTCGTAAAATTTAAACTTTTTTTAATATTTGATTTTAATTCCTTTTCATTATTAGTTTTATATACTCCTATGCTTGATCCTAAATTTGCAGCTTTAACAAAACATGGAAAACCAATATTTTTTTTTATTATCTTTATATTTTTATCGCTTAAAGAATTTTTAATTATTTCATATTTAGTAACATTTATTCCTTCTTTNTTGACCAATTCTTTTGTTAGAATTTTATTCATTGTTATCGCAGAGCCAAGTATATCACATCCAACAAAAGGCCTATCTAGTGTTTTTATAAGTCCTTGAATGGATCCATCCTCTCCACCGGTACCATGAATAATTGGGAAAAAAACATCAACCTCTANGCTAGTATTTTTATTAATTTGAATAGGCTTGCTAGTTCCTGGTTTAAAACTTGTTGAATATGCCTGAGGTAAAAATTGTTTTTTTCCAGATTTATTGATTATTTTGCAATATCTAAATCCTCCCTTTTTTGTAAGATACAATCCAATGGGTCTGTAATTTTTAAAATCAATGTTATTTAAAATTGAATTAGCTGAAATTATAGAAACTTCATGTTCAACTGAAATTCCCCCAAATATAATGCATATTGTTTTTTTTCTCATTTATCAATAATACTCTTAAATTAATAAAATGTTTATTCTTTCAAAGATATTTGGTACAATTTATAAGTTTTTGCTTTAAAAAACCAATTTATAAAGACATAGGGGGATTAGATAATGTCTAAAGTAGTTATAAGTGAGCCATTAAGAACTGCGATTGGAACTTTTGGAGGAGCTCTTCAAGATGTTTCTGCCGTAAATTTAGGTATCACTGTCGTTAAAGAAATTTTAAAAAGAACTGGAATAGAATCTACACAAATTGATGAGTGTGTAATGGGTAATATTCTAGGCGCTGGTCAGGGACAGAACCCTGCTAGACAAGTTGCTCTAGGAGCTGGGTTAGATTATGATACTCCATCTTACACTCTTAATAGAGTTTGTGCATCTGGCGTTCAATCTGTAGCTAATGCCGCTCAAGCCATTAAAGCTGGCGATGCCGATGTGGTGTTAGCCGGTGGAATAGAGAATATGAATCTAGCACCATTTTTATTACCTAAAGCTAGATATGGTTATAGGATGGCNTTAGAGGCATCTGATAGTGTTTTAGATGGAATGGTTTACGATGGTTTATGGGATATTTTTAATAATTACCATATGGGTATGACTGCAGAAAACCTTGCTGAAAAATATAATATATCTAGAGAAGATCAAGATAAATTTGCAATTGATAGTCAAGGTAAAGCTAAAAAAGCTATGAGAACAGGGGTATTTAAACCTGAGATCGTACCAGTAGAACTTAAAAAAGGTGTCTTTGATACGGATGAACATCCAAGAGAAGTTTCTATGGCTGCNTTAAGTAGGCTGAAGCCTGTATTTACATCAGAGGGAACAGTAACTGCCGGTAATGCTTCTGGAATTAATGATGGAGCTGCAGCAATGATTGTTTCGTCAGAAGAAAAAGCTAAAGAATTAGGTTTAAAACCTGTAGGAGAGGTCATCTCTTATGCAGTTTCAGGAGTAGAGCCTTCTGTTATGGGTATTGGTCCAGTTCCAGCAATGAACAAAGCNCTTGCAAAGGCTGGGTTAACAATTGACGATATTGATTTGGTTGAATTAAATGAAGCATTCGCTGTTCAATCATTAGCGGTATTAAGTGACTTNCCAATTCCTTCTGAAAANTTAAATGTTAATGGAGGAGCTGTTGCGCTTGGTCACCCAATTGGAGCATCTGGATCTATTTTAATTGTTAAACTTTTACATGAAATGCAAAGAAGAAATGCAAAAAGAGGACTTGTCTCGTTGTGTGTAGGAGGAGGACAGGGTATTGCAATGGTTATTGAAAACCCTAATGCCTAATTTTCTATTATGCAAGATGATAAATCAAAACAGTCAAAGGATGTTTTTAGTAGCAAATTAGAGGTTGAAAATAAAAAGTTTTTCTTTGACTTAAAAGAAAACCATAAAGGCCATTATCTTAAAATTACTGAAGTTAGTGGTGGCAGGTCAAGTATTATAATTCCCGTAGATGGCTTAGGAGAATTCCAAGGCCATCTGCTGGAAGTAATAGATAAAGCTTCTTTGAGTTAATAATTTTCGCTATATGATTTAAATAAGTTTTCTAGAATCTCACAATNATATTCTTTTTCNCCATATTGGATTTTTAANCCTGNTTGATTGTAGTTTTCATTGTGATTAATAAATGCAGAACAATAACTTGCATTTCTATCTATGANATCTGTATAAATGATAGACCCTATTTCGTTTTCCCCCTTATATATTGGTGTATTAGTGATATCAACGCCTTTGTCAATTTTTACATAAGAAAAGTTCCTTTTAACTTGTCCTTTATATTTTACTCTGGCTACAATTTCTTGACCTAAATAGCAGCCTTTTTTGAAGTCAATTGCACACCACAAATTAAGCTCCATTGGTGTTTTATTATGAAAAATTTTTTTATTGTAGGAAATTCCTTTTAATATAAAATCCATCGGGTCAAAATTATTTATTAATTCTAAATCTTTATTAGTGCCAATAGCTAAATACTTATCAACTAATGAAATTGATGATTTCATAAAGTATGTATCCCCACCAATTCTTTTAGAAGAAGAATCTGATATTTTGGCTTCCAAGTCTGTTTTAATAATTTTTACATCTAGTGACATTTTATATTTGAGAATATTTTCTATGAGTGATTCCGAACTAAAATGATCAATCAGTAGAGCTTTTGAGTCTGAATTATTAATCCAGCCAATTGATAAATCATGAACAATTCTTCCTTTATTATTTAGCCATAAAGTNCTAATCATTTCATTGTCACTTCTAAATTCAATCTTATTTGTTGTTATATTATTAAAAAATTTTATATAGTCTTTTCCTTCNACNATATATATAATTTTTTTATAAAATCTTTCGTGNATAGAATTAGACATCATGTTATTATCATAAATAATTCTATAGGTGATATAAATGGAAAATAATAAAATAATTATTATTGGATCTGGTCCAGCAGGCCTAACGGCTGCAATATACGCGGCTCGCGCAAATCTTTCCCCAATAGTTTTTGAAGGTTTTCAAGCCGGGGGACAGCTCACGATGACGACTGATGTTGAAAATTTTCCTGGTTTTCCTGATGGAGTACAAGGCCCAGAACTAATGGATATGCTCAGAAATCAAGCAAAAAGATTCGGGGCAACATGTATCATGAAAAATGTTGATTCTGTTGATTTTTCTTCTTATCCGTATTCAATTCAAGTAGGAGAGGATATTTACCAAACTCTTTCTATAATAATTGCTACTGGAGCATCTGCAAAGCTTTTAGGTATTGAAGGCGAAGAGATTCTTATGGGCAGAGGGCTTTCAACCTGTGCTACTTGTGATGGTTTTTTTTATAAGGATAAAAATATCCATGTTATTGGTGGTGGAGACAGTGCAATGGAAGAATCAATCTTTCTCACTAAATTTGCAAAAAAGGTCTCTATTATTCATAGGCGTGACAAGTTGAGAGCTTCAAAGATAATGGAGGATAGGGCTAGATCAAACCCTAAAATTGAATTTATATTAAACCATACACCTTTAGAATTTCTTGGATCGGCTGATAAGGGTTTGAATGGAATTAAAATTAAAAATATTATCACCTCTGAGATAACTAAGATTCAATCAGATGGAGCATTTATTGCAATTGGACATAGCCCAAATACACAAATCTTTAAGAACTCTGTTGAAATTGATACAAATGGTTATATTAATACTTTAGAAAAGTCGTCAATG
Source organism: bacterium (assembly GCA_002697665.2). GTDB lineage: Bacteria > Desulfobacterota_D > UBA1144 > UBA1144 > UBA1144. Next base: position 17,800 of record NZXA02000029.1, on the reverse strand, counting down.
ACCAATTTAAAGGGAGTTTTTGCTTGTGGTGATGTCCAAGATAGTGTTTATAGACAAGCTATTACTGCAGCTGGTTCAGGATGTATGGCAGCAATTGATGCTGAGAGATTTTTAGAGGAGAATCAATAAGAATGAAATATAGAGTTTTTCCACAAAATCATGAAATTAAAGTATCAGAAGTTGGATTTGGAGTCTGGTCAGTGGCTACTAAGTGGTGGGGAGTAACAGATGAGTCTTTTGGAATATCTTTGCTTAGATATGGATTAGATAATGGAATTAATTTTTTTGATACCGCAGATGTTTATGGAAACGGTTATGGCGAAGAAATTATTAATAAAGCTTTTAACGGATCTCGCCATGAAATTGTGTTGGCAACTAAATTTGGCTACGATATTTATTCAAATACTTCTGAAAGAAAGGGACATAAAGAGCTCCCGCAAAAATTCTCAAAGAAAGATATAAAATTCTCATGTGAGCAAAGTCTGAAGAGACTTAAAACTGATTATATTGATATTTATCAAATGCATAATCCAAGGTTTGACTTTATAAATAACGAAGAGGTTTTAGAAACTCTTAAAGAGTTAGTAGATGAAGGAAAAATCAGGTCATGGGGCATGGCTCTGGGTCCAGATATTGGATGGCTTGACGAGGGTCTTGATTCTATCAGCAAAAATCCTGTTAGTATTCAAATAATTTATAATCTTTTAGAGCAAGAGCCTTCAAAAACTTTGCTTTCTAGCTCTGATGAAAGTGATATTGGGTATATTGCTCGAGTGCCGCATGCATCAGGAATCCTTGACGGCAATTTTGATAAAGATAAAGTTTTTTCATCTGATGATCACAGAAGTCATAGAAGACAAAAATGGATGTTGAACGGACTAAAAGCTAAAGAAGATCTCTCATTTTTATTTTCAGATAATGACAGAACAATAGGACAGGCCGCAATTCTTTTTTCTTTGTCTCAAAAAAACATTTGTACTGTTTTGCCAAATTTCACTAATAAAGATGAGATTATTGAATATTCAAAATGCAGCTACTTGGAACCCATTTCTGATTCCGAGATAGATAAAATAAATAATTTATGGGATGATTCGCACTCTAAACTTTTAGAGCAGCCTTTTTCAAACTCTGAAACCAAGCCTACACCTAAATAGTCTTGGGTTTTGTGAACTTTTTAATAAATATCATTCCAAATATGAGAACACATATCCCTCTTAGTATTCCAGAATATGCTGCACCTTCATGCTCTAAACTAATTATCAAAGGATAGAGAGTTGATATATATATGCTTGATACAAAAATAGTTTGAACTAATAAATATTTTGGATTATTCATTGCAAGAATTAAGGGTGTAATCCAATATGAAATATTATTTATAAGTGCTGCGAGGATAAGCAAATTTAAGGTCATAGTTGCCTCTAAATAATCAGATCCAAAAAACAATTCGATAATATCCTTTGAAAAGAAAAATATTAATAAACCTAAAAAAATTGATGCAATACCTAGAACTTGAGTTGAGTTTAATATTAATTTTTTTAAATCTCCTATTCTTTTTTGATTCACTAATGATATAAATTCTGGAAAAGCAATGTCCAATAAAGGGTCCATAATCCTTCTGATGATTTTTACAGCACTCCTTGCAGCTTTAAATAAACCAGCATAAAAAGGGCCAACAAGATATCCTATCAAAAGAACACCGAGATTTTTTTCATTTGCCAAATTTATCATATTAGCAAAATGAGTAGAAATGGAGAATTTAAGAAATTTTGTTTTATATTTTTCAATAGCCGAAAATTTATAAAAAAACCTAAATTTTAGTTCTTTAAATACATTGTGTACAAAAAATATTCTGATTATGAAACCAATCAAAATTGATGAGCCCATAGCCATAGCTACAAAATTTATATCGTATGAATAATTTAGTAAAAAATATACAATTATCAATCTAGCCAAGTTTGATATAATATTATTTATTAAAATTAATTTATATTTATCGTATGTTCTTAAAAAACTGTCCAAAATTTCATTGCTTGTTTGAAAAATATAGACCACACAATAACTAATAATTAAACTATGAATTTCTAATTCAAAATTGAAGAAATTTTCAATAAAATAAAATGAAATTAAACATATTATAAAATTTGATATGAGTGAAAACTTGATTGATAAACTTAGTGACCATAGTAAAACCTGTGAACATTTATCCGCATCCTTTTGGAAATCTCCTAAAAATTTAGTAGTTGCTTCCCATATTCTTAAATTTAAAATTATGTTCATCACCTCTACTATTGAAATGGTAATTGCTATGATACCGAAAATTTCAACTCCTAAGTATTGTGCAAGAACAAAGATTGTTAGGGCTGAAAATAAGCCAGCCAAAATTTTACCTAAACCTAAAATTTTAAAATTTTTGAAGATTCTTTTATAAATTTCTTCTATTGTCATAATAAACAATAACTATATCAGAATTTTATTATTCAACTATATTTTTTAATATAGATAATCTAGGTTATATTTAAGCATCAATGAATAAAAAAGTTATTATTTCAGGTGCCGCAGGATTTATAGGTTTCCATACATCTCTATTTTTTTTAAAAAAAGGTTATGAAATATTAGGAATTGATAACATAAATGATAGTTATGATGTGAATATTAAAAAAAAAAGAATATCACATTTGATGTCATATAAAAATTTTATATATAAAAAAACTGATATTTCCAACTATATTTCCTTAGAAAAAATTTTCTCGAATTTTTGTAAAGTAAAAGCCCCTCAACTAGTTATAAATCTGGCAGCAAAAACAGGAGTTAGAAAATCTAGCTCCGATCCAAATTCATACTATGAGTCTAATGTTATTGGGTGTTTAAATATTGCGAGATTAGTAAATTTATATAAAATTAAAAATCTTATTCATGCATCTACCTCTAGCGTTTACGGTAACTCAACCAAAAAAAGTTTTGATATCGGGGATGAAACGGATAAACCCTATTCAAACTATGCGGCCTCAAAAAAATCATCAGAAGTTTTATTGTACGCTTTTCACAAGTTAAATAAAATTAATATAACAATACTAAGATTTTTTACNGTTTATGGCCCATATGGNAGACCCGANATGAGCCCATTTATTTTTATTGAATCTAATTTAAGNAAAAANAAGATTAATCTTTTTGGAACAGGCAATCAACAAAGAGACTTTACTTATNTTGATGANATAGTTTCAGGAATTTATAAATGNAGAAGACTNAAAAATTATAATATTTTAAATTTAGGAAATAANAAGCCNGTAAAAATAAATCTTTTATTGGAAAAAATTGAAAAATTTTCAAATTTTNAAAATTTAGTTCATAAATTGCCNGCNNTNATAGAGGACGTTAAATATACNTCAGCAAATATAAATAAAACAAANTCTCTGATTAAGTGGGAGCCAATTACAAAATTTGAAAAGGGAATTAAAAAGACTTTTGATTGGCATATTGAGAATNGAAAATGGTTAAGAAAGATAAAAATATAATNATAAATCTTGCCAAGTTATCAAAATATTTTGGACAACGTTACGATTTGATACAAGCTGCTGGCGGTAATTCATCTATAAAAGTTGATAAGAAAATGTTTATAAAATCTAGTGGATACTCACTGGCAGAACTGAGTATTTCAAATGGATATTCCAAAGTTGATAATCAAATCTTAGTTGATTACTTATCAAAAGTAAAAAATAAAGAAATTACTAGAAATGAGGAAGATAAATCCTTCAAAATTCTAAAAAATTCCTTGATATATGGGGGTAATCCATCAATAGAGACATTAGCTCATTCAATATTAAAAAAATATACAATTCATCTTCACCCAATTGCATTTAACATGATTACAGTTCAGAAAAATTCAAATTTAAAAATAAATAAAATTTTTAAACGTGAAATAGAATCAAATCAAATTTATTATATTAAATATAAAACTCCTGGTGTTGCATTAGCCAAAGAGATATTTAATAAATTAAAAGGCAAGCCTCCAAAAAATAATGAATGTTGTTTTATTCTAGAAAACCACGGAATTATAGCTTCTGCAACTTCAATAAATAAATTGATCTCTTTTACTGAATTAATTACAGAAAAAGCGGAGAAAAGTTTAAATGTAAATTTTGAACATTATAAAAAAACTACTAAAATTTCTACCGAGCTTCGGCTCGTTGGTTATAAAAATATGTCTGTTCTATGTTCTGAAGATTTAATAATTAATAATTTTTTAAAAAAATTTAATATTTCTAAAATTAATGAACCCTTAAATCCTGATAGCCTTTTATATTGCGGATTAGGTTTGATGAGTTCAAGTGGTAATTTTAAAAGATCCCTAATAAAGTATAAGTATAAATATCGAAATTATCCAAGAGTTATAAAAATAAAAGACAGAATTTATTTTGTTGCGGAAAATATTTTAAAAGCTAAAGAAATTGAGGATGTATTCAAATCACATTTGTATCTATACTCTGGAGGGATAGAAAAAAGATCTTTGTCAAAAGATGATATAAAAAGACTCGAATCTTATAACCCTCAGAAAAATAGACTTAGGTTTTGGTTTGATTACGAGGGAAAAAAAGAGAAATAATCTTTCTATTTTTTGATAATATTTTATACAAAATTTTCTGAATTCTATTTGGTAATTTTAGAACTATATTAAGTACTATATTTTTTTTTCCAGCACATGACAAAGCCCGATGAATTGCATTGAATTCATAATAAACTTTACTACCATCCTCAAACAATATTGATTCTGAGCACTTCTCTCTATAATCCTTGATTTCAATCATGCTATTCTTTTCTTTAATAATTTTTCCAAAATTTTCACAAATTTTACACTTTTTATCTATATATAATTTCAAAATATTTATATCTCATATTGAATTATTGACTTAGCTTTTTCTATTTTTTTGTTGATCAATTGTTTTAAAATAGTATTTATATCAATAGATTTATTCATTTGCAGGCACCTGTCAAATGCCGACTTACATTCATCATACTCTAGTTCATTAATTACACTTTTTATAATTGGAATTGAATGACAATTCATACTTAATTCATTTATTTTAAGAGCAATAAATAATGGTAAGCTTAAAATATCATTTGCCATTTCACCACAAATAGAAATATAAGTATCTTTCTGAGCTCTTCTAACTATATCTTTTATTATTCTTATAACAGCTGGCTGATAATAGTTTAGGATTGGCCTGACTTCTTCATTATTTCTATCAGCCGCCAATATATATTGAACTAAATCATTTGTACCAATACTAATAAAGTCTACTATTTCACTTATTTCTTTTGACATTATAGCAGCCGAGGGAGTTTCAATAACCACTCCAATTTCAAATAAGCCGTTTGCACCAGATAGATTGCCAAGATTCTCTATAATCGATTTAGCTTCGATTATTTCATCTAAAACTGATACCATAGGCAACAAAATTCTTATCTTTTTTTTGGTATCAATACACACTCTGAAAATAGCTTTTACTTGATCAATAAATGTCTCTGTATTCGTCAAGGAATATCTTATACCCCGTAACCCCATCGCAGGATTTATTTCATCTTTTTGAAAAAAATTTTTATCTCCACCAATATCTAGCGTCCTTATGGTAACGCTATCAAAACTATTAGTATTAAAAAGTTTTTTGTAATCTTCGAACTGTTCGTCTTCAGTTGGAAATCTTTCATTGGTTGTATATAAAAATTCTGTTCTATACATTCCAATCCCCTGCGCTCCATATCTAATTGCGGAGCTAAGTTCAGAAGTAATTTCAATATTTGCCTTAATCAAGATTTCTATGCCATCTTTAGTTTTTGATGGTAATTTTGAAAATTCTAATAAATTTTCTTCAATTATATTGTATTCGTCTTTTAACTTAAGAATTTCATCTTTCTCTTCTTTTTTAAGCTGCCATGTGACAATCCCTTTGTAACCATCAATATATACTTTTTTACCTGGCTGTAGAACCTGACTTATATCTCCCAAAGACATTATTGCAGGAATACTTAAAGATTTTGCAATAATAGCCGTATGGGATGTTGCTCCGCCTAAATCCATTAAAAGTCCTATGACATTTTTATTTTTACAATATTTCAATGCATCAACCGGCGACAAATCATGTGCAACAAGAATTGAATTTTTTGGGAGTTCTAATAAATTGTCAGAGGTTCCTCTGAGGTTTTTTATTATTCTTTCACCAATATAATAGAAGTCAGCCAATCTCTCCTGCATATAAATATCTTTAACTTTTGAATAATTTTTACTTTTTTCAGTTAAAACACTATTCAATGCCCATTCAGCATTAATCAATTCTTTCTTAATTTTTTGTATAACTTCTGAAGCAAGTATTTCATCCTCCAGAATTAAAATATTAAAATCAAGTATATCTATATGTTCAGATTTTAATTTATAATTGGAACTTTTTTTTAATTCACTTATTTCTCTGATTGAGTTTTCAACAGCTTTCTGTAGCCTGTTTATTTCATGATATATTTTATTCTTATTTATTTTTTTCTTATCAACAATAGTTCTAGCCTGATTAATCAAAACTATATTTCCTATGGAAAATCCTGGCGAAACTGAAATTCCCTTTTTAGATATACTCATTCAGATTCACCAAATTTATTTTTTATTAGATTATTTATTTCATCAAGCGCTTTATCTTCATCTTCACCTTCAATAAATATTTCAAATTCATCATGAAAGGAAATTGCAAGAGACAATAATCCTAATATACTCTTAGCATTGACTTTAATATCATTAAATTCAATAAATATTTCAGATTTATATTTATTGGTAACTTCAACAAATTTTGATGACGCTCTAGCATGTAATCCTAGTTTGTTTATTATTTTTAGTTTTTTTCTCATTTATTTCTAATTATAGCATTTTGATGATTTATCAACATTGTGAAATTTTCTGTTTTAAGATAAACATTAAAAGGTATTTTGTATGACGAATTTTCTATTATGCGATAGTCAGAATATTCTATATAAGCATTTCTACCATCTTGGATTATTATTTTTTCAATCTCCATATTTGAATTTATAATAAAATCGATATTATCTTCTGATATTGAAAGTAATGAATCATTTCTTTGAATAATTTTTGCTGATTGCAAAGGTGTAAAAATATTTGAACTTATTATTTGAATAAGTTCATTTGTTTTAATAGGAAGATCAAGTCTTTTTTTACTAAAAATACTCAAATTTAAATTTTCTTCTAAACGTTCTCTATCATCCTTAAAAACTCTTTTTAATTTAGCCTTTTCACCATCTGAATAAAACTCTGCAATTTTTATTCCAAATTTATATATCTTAATTTTAATTGTATTTTTATCACTTAATTCAAATTTCTTTTTAAACTTAAATTCTTTTCCATCTTTAAAAACATAGCTAACCTTACTTTTAAGTTTTATATTATTGGTCAATTTAGCTCTGTTTTTAAAAAATTTATCAATTTCATCAACAATTATTGTTCTTGGATTAAAAAATTTTTTTACTTCTGACCCTGTGGACGAAAAAGTAAGAATTAATATTATAAGTACGACTTTTTTCATATACCTCTTAATTTTAAACTATTTTATATATTTATTTGAATTTAATGTTAATTTTGTTTTAATAAAATTATGTCTGAATTAGTTAATAAGATCATTAGGAATGAAAGAGTATCCTCTGAAGATGCGTTGTATATAATCCAAAATTTTTCAACATTAGAAATTGGACAACTTGCAACTTTAAGAAAAAAAATCATTGATCCTTCAAATAAGGTTTCATTTGTAGTTGATACAAACCCAAACTATACAAACATATGTGATACTGAGTGTTTATTTTGTGCATTTTGGAGGAAGAAAAGCAGTAAGGATTCATATCTGCTGAGCATAAATAAAATCATTGAGATTGTAAAAACTTCATACCATAATGGAGCCACAACTGTTTTACTCCAAGGGGGCCATAATCCTGACATTGCGCTTGATTATTATTTTGAAATAATAGATAGAGTAGTTAAAGAAGTCCCCGGAATACATTTACATGCTTTCTCTGCTCCAGAAATATCCTCTATTGCTAAATATTCAAAAAAACAGACTAAGGAAATATTGCAGAAGTTTTGGGATTTAGGATTAAGAACTATTCCAGGAGGCGGTGCAGAAGTTTTAAATAATGATATTAGAAAAAAAATTAGTCCTCTTAAAATTAACGCAGATGAGTGGATGAAAATTACAGAAGAAGCGCACCATATAGGTTTCAAAACAACCGCTACGATGATGTTCGGGCATGCTGAAAGTGATTATGATATTATTGAACATCTTCAAAGAATTAGAGATCTTCAAGATACAACAAAAAACTTTTTATCTTTTATACCTTGGACGTTCAAACCGGAAAATACATTTATGGAAAATAAAATTTCAACAGAAGTAGGTGGTGATAGGTATTTAAGAGTATTAGGTTTATGTAGGATTTTTCTCGATAATTTCAAATATATTCAAGGCTCATGGTTTACCCAAGGTTTTAAGGTTGGTGGCGCATCCCTTCATTATGGTGCAAACGATGTTGGTGGAACCTTATTACAAGAAAACGTTTTAAAGTCTGCGAATAATCCATATAAAGCGGGGGTTGATGAAATAGTTCATGTTATTGAATCGGAAGGGTTTCTTCCTATCCAAAGAGATACTTTTTATAACACAATTAAGATGTACTAATAAATTTTTTCCTTCAAAAAATTAATCTCTGAAATATATAATTCTTTGTTTTTTTGCCATTCAATTATTTTTAGATAGATCTTATTAATTATTACCTTCTTTTCCTCCTTTGTAAAAAGCCTAAAGTCCTTATCAGGTAAGTCATCTTCTACTAGTTTTATGAAATACAATTGTTCGAATTGTGTATTATTTCTATCTAAACTCCCAAAACTCAACGCGCAATAAGTGTCTGCTAGAATTTCGCAACTTTTTTGAACTAATGAGAGTTTTAACCCTATACACAAAACAAAACAATTTACTACAAATCTATAAATTTCACCTGATTTGTCTGAGTTAATTGCTTTTTTAGCAATTTTATTGGGCAACACTACTTTATTATCATAAAAAACTCTAGGTATATCCTCACCATAAAATAAATCATCATTGAATTCACCTATGTCAATACATAATAAAAAGTTATCTCTAAGTTCTTCCCAAATGCTATGTTTTAAATCATAAATTAAGTTTTTCATAATGATTATTGTTTGAATTAAATATACATTATATGTAAAATAGATATTGATTTAAGGATGTGATTAAATGGATTTAACCAAATTAGAAAAGCAAATTTTACATGATAATAAATCTATAAGCTTTGACCAAGCTATTAANTTAACNGAAATAAAAAGTGANCAAGTACTTGAGCTTACAAGCTTNGCTAGAAAGGTCACCGTAAAATATAAAGGNGATGGAGTTTTTCTAAGATCTATAATTAGTGCCAAGACTGGAGATTGTTCAGAAGATTGTTCCTTTTGTTCCCAGTCTGTCCATTTCTCATCGCCTATATCTAAACATGCATTGCTTGATCCAGATGAAGTCTTAGAGGCTGCAATTCAATCCCAAAAAATGGGTGCTTTTGATTTTTGTATAGTTATTGCAGTTAAGGGACCAAGCAAAAACCAGTTCGAGAAAGTACTAGAATCTATTAAACTTGTGAAAGAAAAAACNAATCTTGAAATTGGATGCTCTCTTGGTAGTTTGACTAGAGACCAAGCATTTGCNCTTGGTAAAGCAGGTGTATGGAGATATAATCATAATCTTGAAGCNTGTAGAGATTTCTTCCCAAATATTTGTACNACCCATACATATGATGAACGTTTAGACACTGCAAAACTCGTAAAAGAAGCAGGAATGGAATTATGTTGTGGTGGTATAATCGGAATGGGCGAAACAGTTGAACAAAGGATAAAATTTGCNTTTGAAATCAAAGAGCTTGATCCTCATACTGTGCCTATAAATTTTTTGAACCCTAGGCCTGGNACTCCTCTNGGACATTTAAAGCCNATCCCAAGTATTGAAGCTGTNAAAACAATAGCAATATGGAGATTGATAATGCCNGATAAAGTGTTAATGTCCGGTGGTGGAAGGGAAATAACATTGAGAGACTTGCAATCAATGGGAGTTGTAGCAGGAGCTAATGGAATGATAATTGGAAATTATCTAACTACAGAAGGAAGACCCCCAGAGGATGATTTAAAGATGATTGAGGACTTACAAATGCCTATTAAAGATAGGTATAATAATGAAGTTTAAAAATGTCGTCAAAATCAAAAATTCAAGAATATGATCTAAAATATATTTGGCATCCTTTCACGCAAATGAAAGAATACCAANAANAATCACCCATNGTAATAGAAGATTCTGATGGCGTTTATCTTATTGATTCNGATGGCAAGAAATATATTGATGGTGTTTCTTCATTATGGGTTAATATACATGGGCACAAATCTAAAGAAATTAATAATGCCATAAAGCAGCAAATTGATAAAATTGCACATTCAACTTTATTAGGCATAACAAATCCCTCAGCCTCTATACTAGCAAAAAAATTGATTGACTTATCCCCAAATGGTCTACAAAAAGTTTTCTATTCTGGAGATGGGGCTAGTGCTGTTGAGGTTGGCATAAAAATGGCTTTCCAATATTGGATGCTAAAAGGAAAAAGAGAGAAAAATAAATTTGTTTGTTTAAAAGATGGTTACCACGGCGATACATTAGGTGCAGTATCTGTTGGTGGAATAGATATNTTTCATTCGACATTTAATCCGCTTTTATTTGAAAGTATTAAAATTAGTTCTTATGATTCAACTTCTAAGGTCTTGGATGACTTAAGAAAATTATTAATAAAAGATGCTAATCAAATTGCTGCTCTAATATTAGAGCCCTATGTACAAGCTGCAGGTGGTATGAAAGTAGCCGAAGATGGATATTTGAAAGAGATCAGAAAATTATGTGATGAATATGATGTTTTGCTTATTCTAGATGAAGTTGCAACGGGATTTGGTAGAACTGGGAAGATGTTTGCTTGTGAGCATGATAACATAACCCCAGACATTCTAATTCTTGGAAAAGGTCTTACAGGGGGATATCTTCCTTTGTCTGCAACAATAACAACTCAGAATATATTTGATGCTTTTCTTGGAGACCATGATGAATTAAAAACTTTTTTTCACGGTCATAGTTACTCAGGAAANCCATTGTCTTGTGCAGCCGCCATTGCAAACTTAGAAATATTTGAAAAAAATAATACACTTCTTCAATTACAAAATAAAATTCAACTTTTTGAAAATGAGCTTCAGGAGTTTAATGGTCTCAAATCAGTNTCTGAAATTAGAAATAAAGGGCTTATGGCTGGAATTGATCTCATTAAAAATAAAACTACNGGTGAAAAATTTTCTCTTAAAGAGAGAATGGGTAAAAAAGTTTGTGATTCAGCTNTAAAGGAGGGCATATTATTGAGACCTCTTGGAGATACAATAGTTTTGATGCCACCAATATCAATTAATAATTCAGAAATTAAGAAACTAACTAAAGCAACNTATAAAGCTATTAAAGATGTAACAGAGAACAATGTCTAATAAATTTCAACAATGGATTTCTTCTGAGCTTAAAGAAATTAAGAAAAACAATTTACATAGAATTTTAACNGAAATTGANTCATCTATGTCCCCGGAAATAATCATAAATAAAAAAAANTATATTCAATTNGCTTCTAATAACTATTTGGGTTTGACAATTAACAGTAAAATTAAAAATCATTCTATAAAATCNATTAATAAGTTTGGGACNGGAACAGGTGGCTCTAGATTGGTTACNGGTACNTCATCTTTACACTGTGATTTAGAGAATGTTATTGCAAAATTTAAAAAAACACAGGATTCAATTGTTTTTAGTTCAGGATATNTGGCAAATATAGGAACAATATCTTCAATTATGAAAAAGGATGATTTTATATTTAGCGATGAACTCAATCATGCTTCATTNATAGATGGNGCAAGGCTATCAAAATCAAACATAATAATNTATAAACACAATGACNTGATAGATCTAGAAAAAAAATTAAAAAAATATAANAATATCAATAAAAAAAAGATGGTNATCACNGATAGCATATTTAGTATGGATGGNGATATTGCTCCNTTAGATGAAATTNTNAAATTATGTAAAAAATATAATTGTATTTCAATGATNGATGAAGCNCATGCTACAGGAGTTTTGGGTAAAAATGGTAGTGGTGCATCAGAAATGTTTAACATTCAGGGGGACATTGATATATGTATGGGAACTTTATCTAAGGCAGTAGGGTCTGTTGGTGGATATGTTGCTGGATCGAGAAAGCTAATAGATTTTCTCAAAAATAGAGCGAGAGCATTTATTTTTGATACTTCTTTGCCTGCATCAGCTCTAGCCGCAAGTATAAAATCAATAAAGCTTATACAAAATTCGGATGGTCCTAGAAAAAAATTATTGTCTAACATAAAAAATTTACATAGCTTCTTAAAAATGAATAAATTTAATTTTATTTATAATGAGACTCCAATTATACCAATAATAATTGGTTCAGAATCTAAAACCTTAAAAATTTCAAAAATATTAAAAGATAATGGGATTTATCTTCCAGCGGTTAGGCCACCATCTGTTCCAAAAGGCTCCTCACGAATTAGAATAACCTTAATGTCTTCACATACATCAAAGCATATTAATAAATTAAAAAAAGTGCTTAATAAAATCAAAGAAATTAATTAAGTGCTCTAATAGTAAATATATTTAATAAAGGTAAAATCTTAATATTATAAATTGTGAAATGAGTAGATTAGAAGATTTTGAAATTTTTTGGAAATTGTTAATAGGTAGAAAAGTTAATAAAAAAAAGGCCAAAGAAGTTTATCTTAAAATTAAAACAGAGCTCTCCCCTGAAGAGTTATCCCATAGATTTAATATACTATATAGGAAAACAGGAGAGGAGAAATATGTTCCTCATCCTGAAAGGTGGTTAAGAAATGAAAGATGGAATGATGAAATTGATGAATATAGTAATGGAAACAGAATATATCGTGATAAAGATGGGTTTATTATTTCAGAAAAAGAATGGAAAGAGCAAAACCAGTAAGTTTTAGGATGTTATTTGAAAAAGGTTATTTTTTTACTTTTAGATGGAGCAAGGTTTGATATATTAGATGAACTCTTAGGATCTAATTCTTTACCAAATTTATCCAGTATTATAAAAAGTGGATCATACACTAAAGCTGTTTCGGTCTTTCCATCCACCACTGGCCCTGCATATGTTCCCTTTTTAATGGGTCAATATCCGGGGAATGTTAACCTGCCTGGTATAAGATGGTTAGATAAAGTCAATTTTAGTAAGAATCCTTTTTCTACTAATGCCAATAGAAGCTATGTAGGATATGAAAATAAGTTTTTTAATGATGATATAAAAAAATCATTTAAGACCATTTTTAATTATTTACCTAATTCAGTTTCTATATTTAATGAAATTACTAGTGGTTTGAATGCTAGAAATGATTTAACATCAAATTCAAAGATTTTTTATAAACTTTTGTCACATTTTTTTGGATCTTCTTTGATAGATAAAATAGCATTTAAAAAATTAATAAATTCATTTGATAATAAAAAACAATTTTATTTTTGTTGCCTTTATGGGATAGATTCGTTATCACATATACAAGGCTCAGATACAGAGAGTATAAAACAGTTATATAAATCATTTGATAATAATTTAGGAAAGCTTAGAAATTTTTTGGAAGATAAATCAACTTATGAAGATACCTTAATAATTATTACTAGTGACCATGGCCATAGTAATACATCTGAACATTTTGACCTTGTTGAATATCTAAAAAGTAAAAATAAAAGTATTTTCTATTACCCTTTGACATTTAAGAAATTATACAAAAAATTCGACTCCTCTGTAATGGTTTCAGGAAATTCCATGGCACATATTTACCTTAATAGTAATTTCAATTGGTCAAAACCTTTTAGCTTTAGTCAGCATGAAGAATTGATAAATGATTTAATTTCCCAAGATGCTGTGGATATAATATCTTATAAAAATCCCAAAGGGGATATAATAATTTTAAGTTCCAGAGGTAAATCGCTTATATCAGATAAAGAATCCTCAATTTATTACCAGCCTTTAGAGAATGATCCATTTGATTATTCAATAAGTGAAGGACTTTATGATGAAAATCAGCTGTTAGATCTAACTTATGAAACTAATTATCCTGATGCAATTATTCAGCTTTTACAGATTTTTAGATCAAAAAGATGTGGTGATCTTGTATTAAGTGCAAATCCTGGCTGGGATTTTAGAAAAAAATTTGAACTTCCTTTGCACAAGTCTTCACATGGATCTTTAAGAAAAGAGCATATGATTGTTCCCTTAATTTTAAACAAAAAAATTAATAATATTCCAAAAATTAGAACTGTAGATATTTATAACACAATGTTGGAATTTCTGGGAATTAAATCGCTCAATGCTATTGAAGGAAAAAAATTAGATATTTATTGAATCAGGTTTAATTAAGAGTTTTTTTATATCAATATAGATATCTTCCTCTTTTTGTTTTAAAGATGCACTTAATTCTTTAACAATTCTATTAAAGGCTGTTTCAAGTATTTTTTGTTCACCAAATGAAAGTTCTTTTTTTTTCGAAATATCATTTATTTCTCTGAAGACTTCCCCAGCCATTATTATATTTCCACTTTTCAATTTTTCCGTATAATTTCTATATCTTTTATTCCAGCTCAGATTTTCTTCAGTTTTAAATTTGGTTTTTCCCTTTATTAATGACCACAAATTCTTTAATTCATTTTTTTTTGCAATTGGCCTTAACCCTCTTGCTTGAACAGATCCTTCAGGGATCATAACTGTTATATCACTTTCGACGACTTGAAGAATTAAAAAACTTAATTCTTGATCCCCAATCAATTTCTTTTCGATTGCAACTATTTTTACTAGACCGTGAGATGGATATACGGCATTATCGCCTACTTTATACACACTTATATTATCTCACATTCCATAATCTCATTCAATTTTATAAAATGTTTTTTTATAATTGACTAAACATATTTAAATGTTTTATATTTTTTGTTGATGAATGTTGAAAAGTTGTTGAAAGATTTTGAAAAAAAATTAAGTTTTGGAATCACTTCCTATTCAAAAAATACAATTATTTCTTATGTCGATGATGTCAGATTATACTTAGTTAAAAACAGTTTTGAACGTTTAAAAATTGAAGAATTATTTTCAGAAAATAAAATTATTAATTATTTTGAAATGTTATTAACATCGGATGTGGATAAATATAAAAAAAGTTCTGCTAAAAGGAAATTGTCCTCAATATCTAAATTTATAGATTTTTTAGTTGACAGGCAAATTATTTCTTCAAATTTTATGAAAACCTTAGATAAAAAAATTCTACTTGGTAATAAAATTGAAATTAATAAAGCAAATTTTATAGATCAGAAGAAGTTATATAATTTTACAAACTGTCTATTAAAAGAATTAAACTCAAATCTTATAAATTATTTTTCATATAGAGATATAGTTCTAGTCTTAACCTTGATATTTACAGGATTAAGAGTGTCAGAATTAGTAAGTATTAAAATTTCAAATATCAGTTTCAAAAATAATGAAATTTCGGGTGTGAGAAGAAAAGGCTGGAATGAAAATAAATCTACTTCAATACCTATTGATATGAATTATCTACAAATACCTCTAATAAATTTAGTTGAAAAGACTAAGCAAAAAAATTCAAAATTGATTTGGTTATTTATTAATAGAAAGAATGAAAAACTTACTAGACAGAATGTTTACCAAATTGTCAAAAAATTATCCAGTAAATATTTAGGTTATTCTGTTAATCCACATTTATTCAGACATAGTTTTGCAACAAGCTTAATATCAAATGGTGCAACTACAACTGAGGTTCAGAAGATGTTAGATCATAAAAATGTTGTTTCTACTGAGGTTTATGAGCATGTAAATAAAATTAAAAAGAAGTATAATTTAGTTAAGGATTTATATAAAAAAAATGGAACAAATTAAAGCGACTACAATTCTTTGTGTTAAAAAAAACGATGAGGTTTCGATTAGTGGCGATGGTCAAGTATCTTTTGGAGACTCAATTCTAAAATCATCAGCAAAAAAAGTAAGAAAAGTTTATAAAAATCAAATTCTTGCTGGATTTGCAGGAGCAACAGCTGATGCAATAACCCTTTTTGATAAGTTTGAATCAAAGTTGGAAGAATTCAAAGGTAACTTAAGAAGGTCATCAGTTGAATTAGCAAAGGAATGGAGGACAGATAGAGTCCTCAGAAGATTAGAGGCAATGATGATTGTTGCTGACAGAAATGAAATTTTTTTAATTTCAGGAAGTGGCGATGTTATTGAGCCGGATATACCCATATGCGCTGTAGGGTCAGGTGGTTTTTTTGCCTTTTCAGCTGCTAAAGCACTATTTAAATTTTCTGATTTGAAAGCTAGCGAAATTACTAAGGAGTCACTAAAAATTGCATCAGAGGTGTGTATTTATACAAATGATTCTATATCTACAGAGGTATTATCCTCGGAGGATAATGCCTAAATATGGATATTAATGAAATTCTTCTAACCCCACGTGAAACAGTGTCGGAACTTAATAAATATATAGTTGGACAAGCCGAAGCCAAAAAAGCTGTATCTATTGCTCTAAGAAATAGATGGAGAAGACAAAAAGTTTCCACTTTATTAAAAGACGAAATTTCTCCAAAAAATATTTTAATGATAGGTCCTACAGGTGTTGGCAAGACAGAAATTGCCAGAAGACTTGCAAAATTATCAAATGCACCATTTATAAAAATTGAAGCATCAAAATTTACCGAAGTTGGGTATGTAGGAAGAGATGTCGAATCCATGGTAAGAGATCTAGTGGAAATATCTGTAAAAATGGAATCTGATCAAAATAGAGTATCTTTTCAAGCGAAAGCTGAAGAGCTGGCTGAAGAGAAAATCTTAGATTTACTTGTATACAAAGAAACTAAAGATAATGAAACAAGACAAAAATTTAGAAAAATGTTTAGGGAAGGAAAACTAAATGATCGTGAAGTTGAAATATCAATTCCAATAAAATTCTCGCCCATACAGGTTATGTCCAATAATCCAAATGAAGACATAGATAATAATGTTTCAGATATGTTATCAAATTTTTTTCCTAATAAGGAAAAAAAAAGAAAGGTAAAAATTAAAGAAGCTTATAAAATCTTTGTTGATATAGAGGCTGAAAACCTTATAGATAAAGATACAATTAATGAGAATGCAATAATCAGGGCAGAGCAATTAGGAATAATATTTATTGATGAAATCGATAAAATTGCTAGAAATTCTTCAGCATCCTCAGGCCCAGATATTTCAAGAGAGGGTGTTCAAAGAGACATGCTACCTATTATAGAAGGCTCAACAGTTAAAACAAAATATGGAATAATAAAGACAGACCATATTCTCTTTATTGGAGCGGGGGCCTTTCATACATCTAAACCATCTGATTTGATTCCCGAATTACAAGGAAGATTTCCAATTAGGGTGGAATTGAAATCATTAGATAGTGAAGATTTTAAGAAAATTCTAACTGAACCTGATAATGCTTTATTAAAACAATATACAGAGCTCCTAAAAACCGAAGGAGTTTCATTAACTTTTTCAAATGACGCAATTGATCAAATTGCTGATATTTCTGTTGAAATAAATGATAGAAATGAAAATATCG
>NZXA02000038.1 GCA_002697665.2 bacterium | reverse complement strand
CATGTAGTTTAAAGAAGTTTCATATCTATGATGACCGTCAGCAATTAAAATTTCTTTATCATTAAAATTCTCTTCTATCTTATTAATAATTTCACTATCTGAAATTTGCCATATTTTGTTCAAAATTCCATCAGAAGATCTTGCCTCAACTATAGGCTGATTACTTTTTAAAAATTCATTTATTATGTTATCAATTTTTTTATCATTATTATCATAAACACCAAATATAGGGCTTAGATTGGTTTTACATGCTCTCAATAATTTTAATCGATCCTCTTTAGGCCCACTGAAAGTTTCTTCATGGGGTAAGATTATTTTATCTTTAAATTCGTGAATCTTAACAAGTCCAATCAAACCCATCCTTTTGTAGTCTTTTCCTTTATATTTAAATTCTTGTAGGTATGGATAAAGAGATTCTTTTTCATCAAGAGCCAAAATATTATTTTCTATCCAATGATTTAATGTATTCATAGAAATTTTATATTTTTCGTCACCTTTACCGTCATTAAAATCGATATGTACAACATTATATTGACTTGAATTCATTAATTCCTTTTGCTGTTCAGAATTTATTACATCATATGGAGGCGCTATTACATCAGAAATCTTTTTAATTTTTTCTTGATTATACCTTAGGCCCCTAAAAGCCTTAACTTTTGCCATAATTTAGCTCCTTAATAATTGTTTCAAATTGAATATCTCCATCTCTAATTAAATTCAAAACATCATTGTTCACATTCAAAATAGTTGAACCTTTAGAATATCCAATGTCTCCATAATCTACTATAAAATCCAAAGATTCTTCAAACGTATCAATAATATCTGAAATATTGAACAAATTTTTATTCCCTGAAATATTAGCACTCGTTGACACAATTGGAAAATCAATTTTTTTATAAATTTCTTTATTAAAATTATCAGATGATATCCTACAACTAATTTTATCATCTATGCCTATAAAATTATTGTAAAACATATTCTTATTTTTAGGTAGAAGTAAAATCGATAATTTCCCAGGTAAAAATTTATCAATAATCTTCTTTTCAAGTTCAGATATTGAAAAAAAGTAATCAAGCATATCTAGATCTTTAAATAAAAGAGAAAAGAAATGGTTTTTATTTCTACCCTTTAATGAAATTATTTTTTCTATAGAAGCTTTATTGTCATATTTACAGCCAAGTCCATACAGCGTATCAGTTGGATAGCAAAATGTGGACCCTTCTACAATCAAGTTAGAAATTTTATCAAAATCTATATTATNTTTATTTATTATCAAAACTTATTTGTTATGTTTTTCTGCAGCTTTCATAACTTTTTTCTTTAAGTTTTGTCTAAAGGTACTAAGTGATTCTTTAACCTCAGGATATTTTATTGATAAAATTGAAGCAGCATATATTCCAGCATTTCTGGCACCACCTTTACCAATTGACATTGTTGCTACAGGAATCCCTGGAGGCATTTGAACAATCGATAACAAAGAGTCGAGACCATTTAGACAAGATGAATCAATTGGAATTCCAACAACAGGCAATGTCGTATAAGATGCTACCACTCCAGGCAAGTGAGCAGCCCAACCAGCTGCGGCAATAATGACTTCAACACCTCTTTCTTCAATTTGACCCATGTATTCTGCCAAAAGTTCAGGTGTTCTATGNGCTGAAGCTACTCTGAGATCATATTCAACACCAAGTTCCTCAAGAACTGTGCAAGCATCTGAAGCTTTTTCCAAATCAGAGTCACTACCAACTATAATTGCTACTTTTGCCACAGTTTTAAGGTATCTTGTTTGAAGAGGATTTTCAATAGGTTTTTTTAAATTATGATTACAAGATTTTTTGAAGAGTTTATTTGTTTTGTAACACAACATGATCACGCAAGAATATCTCTTGATATTTTCAATTGTTTTAATGAAAATTTAAAACAAAAAACTAATAATCTAGATGCTTTAAAATACTCTATCAGAAATCATGATAGTGGATGGATAGAGTTTGATAATTATCCAAAAATTTCAAATGATAATAAAGCATATTCTTTTCAAGATCTAAATCAGGAACTTCAAAATGAATTATGGTTTAAAAGTATAAACTCATCAATAAATCCATATTCATCATTATTGATTTATGAACATTTTAAATATTTATCACTCATTTCATCCAGGGAAAATTCATTTGCTAATGATTTTATAAATAAAAGTGAATCATTAATTAAAAAATTACTTCCATATGATTTAGATGAAATAAGAAAAACTGATGAATTTAAATTTGAGTTAAGTTGCCTACAAGTATGTGATTTAATTTCCTTAGTAATTTGTAGAGAAAAAGAATTGGGAGGCAAAAACCCACCATTATTTTTAGGTAACACCAGTATGATTGATTATAAACTTAAAAAAATAGATAAATCCGTTTATAAAGTTAGTTCAGAATTATTTTCAAAAAAAGAAAATTTATTTGAGATACCATATAAGCAAATTGAATTAGATTTACTAATGGAACCAAAAAAACTTAAAAAAAAATATATTGAATCCGAATTTAAATTCAGAAAAATCTATTTTGTTACATAATGGATTTATATTCTGAAACATTGATATTCTTTAAAAATTCTCTTTTAATCTTTTGAGTTGATGTCTTCTCAAATTCTATATCTGATAGATAAATTTTTGAAATTCTTTTATATCTTTCAATTTTATTATTTATATAATTTATTATTTTTTTAATTTTATCAAAGCTAATATCTCTATANTCATCATTTAATTTTATTAATACAGAAATTTGTTTTTGATCCAAACTGAAGATAACGGATTCTTGAATCTCTATAAAATTGTTTAACAATTCTTCAATTTCTTCAGGATAAATATTTTCTCCACTCGGACCAATTATTACAAATTTTTTTCTACCACTGATAAAAAGATAGCCTTCATCATCTTTTCTTCCAATATCGCCAGTATTTAAATAATTATCTATTAAAGACTCTTCAGTGGCATCAATATTATTATAATAGCCTTGAAAAATATTTGGACCTTTAACATGAATAACGCCATTACCAGATGAATCTTTATCTAAAATTTTCAAATCACAACTATTTATTACTTTACCAACTGAACCAATTTTCTTACTTTTAAGAGGGTTAACAGAAACTAGTGGTGATGCTTCAGTTAATCCATAACCCTGAATTACTTTCAGACCAATTCTGTCGAAAAAAGATTCAATTTCAAAGCTCAATGGCGCCCCACCGCAGAAAAAAAATTTTAACTTATCCAGTCCGATACTTTTTCTAAAAATATAACCAAATAATTTAGGAAAAAATCTTATAATATTTTTTAAGATATTTGATTTAATCTGCTTTTTTGAAATTCCATTATAAATTTTTTCCAATAGCAGTGGTACTACTGGAAATATATTAGGCCTTATTAGTTTTAATTCTTTTGATAGTGTTTTAATATCTAGCCCAGAACAAAAGTGAACAGTATTCATCAAATTCAAGCTTACTAAAATATTACATGTAAGTTCGTAAACATGACTCATAGGTAGAACTGAGAAACTTTTTAATTTTCCCTCTTCTTGAAGCATTTTTGATATTTCATTGATATTTGAAAGAATGTTTTTGTTTGAAAGCATAGCTCCTTTAGGGTCGCCTGTAGTTCCCGATGTATATAAGATTATTGCAATCTTATCTTTGCAATCTTCTGATGATTTATCTATTTTCTTATGATTTTCATTTATTGAGGAATTAAAAAAATCATAAATATTTAATTCTTTTACTTCAAATTTTGCATCTTTTTCACTAATTAATAATTCTGCTCCAGATAATTTTATGATTTTCTCAGTAGCAAAATCATTCATTTTTATATCTATCGGGACGCAAATACAGCCCAATTTAAGTATTGAAAAAAAACTTACTACCCATTGAACTGAATTTTTAGCCTTAATAGCTATTCTTGATTCAGGTTTTATACCAATTTTAGTTAATTTATGCGCTAAATTATCTGAGTATCTATCTATTTCGAAGTAAGTGAATTTTTCTAATTTTCCTTTATTTAACTGGGTAAATGCAGTATTTGATTGATCATTATGTTTTAGAATATTAGGTATTGTGACCATATTTATAACTACTTTATAATTTTATTTCATGAAAAACATAATTTTATCATATTTTGGCACGATGGTTGCCAAAGAAAAATAAAAATCTTAAAAGGAGGGAAATATGAGTAAATTTAATTATAAAAATTTTTTCGTATTTCTATCATTAGGTTTTCTAACTGTATTTTTGACTGGCTCAGCGTCAGCATCAAGCAGTCCTGATGAAACTGCATTTATTTTTAACACTTTATTATTTCTTATTTGCGGTTTTTTAGTCATGTGGATGGCAGCAGGATTTGCAATGTTAGAATCCGGAATGGTTAGATCTAAGAACGTTTCCACAATTTGTCTTAAAAATGTGGGTTTATATGCAATTTCTGGCATAATGTTTTATTTAGTTGGCTACAATTTAGCCTACGGAATCGCTGAAGGTGGCTACATGGGATCATTCACTATGTTTGCCCCTGGTGAAGATATAGCTACAGGCTATGCTTCTCATTCAGACTGGTTCTTCCAGATGGTTTTTTGTGCAACAACTGTCTCTATTGTTTCAGGGACTATTGCAGAAAGAATCAAAGTATGGAGTTTTTTCATTTTCGCAGCAATTTTAGCTGGCGTTATTTATCCAATCGAAATGGGTTGGCAATGGGGTGGTGGATGGTTATCATCCATGGGATTCTCTGACTTTGCTGGTTCAACACTTGTTCATGCAGCAGGTGGTGCAGCAGGTTTAGCAGGTGCAATTATCATTGGACCGAGAATTGGTCGTTTTGTAGATGGCAAAGCAATTCCAATCCCTGCTTCTAGTATTCCTCTTGCAACTCTAGGTACATTTATTTTATGGCTTGGTTGGTTTGGTTTTAATGGTGGGTCTCAACTTGCTATTGGATCTCTTGATGATGCAGCAGCTGTTTCAGACATTTTTGTTAATACAAACTTAGCAGCTTGTGCAGGTTTATTGGTTGCAATAATAGTTGCTCAAACAATGTTTGGTAAATGTGATGTTACCTTTGCTCTTAATGGAGCCCTGGCTGGTCTTGTATCTATTACGGCCGAGCCTCTCGCNCCAAGTGCCACAATGTCAATGATGATAGGTGGTGTTGGTGGAGTAATAGCTGTATTCGGAACTAAGTTTTTCGAAAGCATTCAAGTTGATGATGTTGTTGGTGCTTTACCTGTTCACTTATTAGCGGGTATTTGGGGCACAGTAGCAGTCGCAATATCAACAGATGTTTCAGCTGTAACACAATTAATTGGTACTGTATCAGTAATTGTGTTTGTATTTGTTCTATCTGCAATAGTATTTTTGGNACTTAAAGCAACAGTAGGTTTAAGACCATCAGCAGAAGAAGAAGAATTAGGATCAGATGCATCTGAAGTAGGTGTTGAGTCTTATCCTTATTTTAAATAATTAATACCTAGCCTATATCTCCTTGGTAGGCCAAAAAGCATGCCCTTTATGGGCATGCTTTTAGCCTTTTAAGATACTTTTAATAACATATAACACTTATCTCAGACTTATTACCACCACAACTTTANGGGCTAAATTAAAAAACTATAGAAATGGTTAATCGTGTCAATATTAGTATTTGAATGAAGTTTATAGTAACTTGGTAATATTACCGCTGTATATGCCGATAGATTACTCTCAAAGGATATTTTTTAAATGACATTGGGAGATATTAAGTCAGAAAATCAGTTCCACATTATTCATATTTGATCACATGATAAAACAGCATGCTATATGAATAGTCAATTATTTTTCAGATAGCATTTTGCCACCAACAGACCACTGGTTTCTGGGTATTTCGTCAATTTGAACATATGTTGATGAAGGTGGCTTGCCCGCAACTGTTTCCATTGTTTTGGTTATTTCTTCACAGATCTTTTTTCTCTGTTCA
>NZXA02000040.1 GCA_002697665.2 bacterium | reverse complement strand
ATATTAAAAAGTTTGAAGAAAGTTCACAATTTAGGCTTGAGAAATATTAAATTTATTCACGGCGATATTAATCACATGCCAGGTACTATCTTATTTTCAAAGAATATAAGAAAAATATTTATTAATAATCCAGACCCATGGCCAAAAGATAAACATATTAACAAAAGAATTATAAAAACTGATTTTCTTAATAAATTATATAAAGTCCTAAAAAGAAAAGGAAAAGTAATTATTAAAACTGACTCTCAGGATTATTTAAATTTCATAAAAGAGGAAATTAATAATTCAAAATTCAAAATATGGAAAAAAAATGAAGAGCTTATGCTGCCTCTCAGCAAATTTCAAAAAAATTATAATAAAATTTATGCAATTGTTATAAATAAGAATTAAATATCTCTTTTACATCATTCCTTAATTTAATAACTGGGTCATCAAATTTTTGATATTCACTAACATTTATTTCTGGTAAAATTGTAATTTCAATCTTTCCCGGATTAATTCTCAAACTTCCTTTTTTAGTGATCTCATCAGCATTTTTTATAATCATTGGAACAATGTTCACTTTTGTCTTTAAAGAAATATAAAAACCTCCATCTTTAAAATCTAATAGTCCTTTTTCAGGATTTCTGGTTCCCTCAGGAGCAATAAAAATAATTTTTCCTTTTTTTATTTTTTTAATAATTTTAACAACCTCTCTTCTATCTGAGAATGAACCATCTCTTGAAACAAAATAATGATCCATTATCTTAACTGCGGTTCCAAAAAAGGGTATATTAAGTAATTCTTTTTTCATCATTGCTCTCCAATCGTAATTCATAAAAGAGGCAAATGAAAAAATATCATAATAGCTTTTATGGTTATACATAACTATAGTTGGCTTATTCTTTATATTTTGTAATCCATTAATCTTAAGTCTGACTCCAGATATTGTTAAAATTAATTTTCCCCATATCTTTACAGAACTTAAAGCAGCAAATTTTGGAGATATTAAAGAAATCAGTATTGTTATAAATGCAAAGAATACTGTCAATATAGCAATTAGAGCCCATTTTATATAGGATAATATCATTGGAAAAGCTTAATTTAATTGAAATTTATTTCAATTTATTTGATATAGAACTTTTTTTCAATAAAATACTATAGATAACATTTGGAGGAATTAAATGATAGTTGTTTTAAAGCCCTCGGTTTCTGAGGACGAAATCTTAAGAATTGAGAAATCAATCAAGGAATTCGGATATAAAGCTGAAATGGTAAAAGGAGAGGCAAGAACGATCATAGGAGCAGTTGGTAATCAGAAGGAGAAACAACAGCATATGAATCTCTTGGGGCAATTGCCAGGTGTGGAAGCTGTTGTTCCAATAATGCAGCCTAATAAACTGGGAAGTAGGGAATTTAAAAATGAGGATACATCATTTAACGTAGGTAATTCTACAATTGGTGGTAAAAACCTAACATTAATAGCTGGTCCATGCTCTGTTGAGAATGAAAATCAAATTAATGAAATTGCAAAAGCTGTTAAATCGGGTGGTGCAACAATTTTAAGGGGTGGCGCTTTTAAACCTAGAACCTCTCCATATACCTTTCAAGGTCTTGGTGAGGAAGGACTTAAATTATTGAAAAATGCTGGCGATGAAGTGGGTCTGCCAATAGTTACTGAAGTTCTAGATGTCAAAGATTTAGATCTTATTTGTAAATATGCAGATATGTTACAAATTGGAGCTAGAAATTGCCAAAACTATGCTCTACTGAAAGAAGCCGGAAAATCAAAAAAACCAGTTCTCTTGAAAAGGGGTATGTCTACTTCATTAAATGAATTTTTACTTTGTGCAGAGTATCTATTAGCTGAGGGGAACATGGCAGTCGCACTATGTGAAAGAGGAATTAGAACATTTGAAACTGCCACCAGAAATACTTTTGATATTAACGCTATCCCAGTATTAAAAGAAAAAACTCATCTACCAATAATTGCTGATCCTGCACATGGAACAGGATATTGGCAATATGTTTCTCCTATTGCATATGCTGCAATAGCTGCAGGAGCTGATGGGTTAGCTATTGAAGTTCATGATAAGCCTGAGATTGCTTTAAGTGATGGTGGCCAATCTCTTAAGCCAAAAAAATTTAATATAATGGTAGAAAAGTCCAGAATAATTGCAAATTCAATAGGTAGAGATATTTAATCTTTAATTGATACCTTTCTACCTTCAATAATTAATTTATCATCAGAAATCAATTTAATTGATTCTGGGAGTATTTCGTGCTCTTTAGCATTAATTTTATTAAGTAGTGTCTCTTCACTATCATCTTCACTAATTGGCACTACCCCTTGTAAAATTATTGGCCCTGTATCTATTCCTTCATCTACAAAATGTACAGTACAACCTGTAAATTTAGATCCATATTCAAGAGCTTGTCTAGGAGCATGAAGACCAGTAAAAGCAGGAAGTATTGAGGGATGTAAATTAATAATCTTCAAAGGAAATTTTGATGTAAAAAAAGGTGATAAAATTCTTTTAAAACCTGCTAGGACAATAAGGTCTAAATTATATTTTTCTATTATTGATATTATTTTTTCTTCATATTCTTTTCGTAATTTATATCCTTTATGCGAAAGAATTATAGATTCTATTCCAAGATTTTTAGCTCTTTCTAATACAAATGCATCTTCAACATTACAGAAGAGAAATGAAATTTCCACGTTCGGTATCTTAGCTTTAACGATTGCTTCGAAGTTCGAGCCACTGCCTGAAGAAAAAATTGCAATTTTAAAATTATTCGACATAAGAAATATAACTAGGCAGCTACCTACTTTCCCAGAACCAATAGGTACAAGTATCATCGGCCTCTGAGGGCTTAACTGCCGGGTTCGGAATGGATCCGGGTGTACCCCCTCCAGTATGGCTGCCTAGAAACTTTAATCTTATACAAAAAAAAATTCTTGTCAATATTTTGCATTTCCAAGATAATTGAGTACGGGTGACTTCTTAATTTTTTTCAATTTCTTCAATGCTTTGAGTTCAATCTGTCTAATTCTCTCTCTAGTAACATTAAATTCTTTTCCAATCTCCTCTAATGTAAATGCTTGATCTTCATCGATTCCGAATCTTTTTTTTATAACATCTTTCTCTCTATCATTAAGAACTTTAAGCAAAGAGTTGTTAATTAAATCTTTAAGCTCACTTGTTTCTAAGTAGTCTTGTTGATTCGGATTATTATCACTTATTGAATCTAGAAGTGTTTGTCCCGATTCCTCCTCATTGATTGGGGCATCAAGCGCGATTGGATCTTTAGTTACTCTTTGAATACTATCAACTTTATCCTCTGAAAAGCTTGATTCAGATGCTATTTCTGAATTTGATGGCTCTCTTCCAAGCTTCTGAACTAATTTTCGAGTAACGCTATTTATTCTGGTTATCTGCTCAGTCATATGAACAGGTATTCTTATAATCCTTGCTTGATCTGCTAGGGATCTTGTTATTGCCTGTCTTATCCACCAAGTGGCATAAGTAGAAAATTTATATCCTCTCTGATATTCGAATTTTTCAACTGCCCTGATTAATCCTATATTTCCTTCTTGAATCAAATCTAAAAAAGGAAGGCCCTTGTTAATATATTTTCTTGCAATACTAACTACTAGTCTCAAATTAGATTCTACTAATTTCTGTTTATTGTTTAAATATGAAATTTTTGCTTTTCTAAAGTCTTCAATTTCTTTTCTGTTTAATTTACTTTTCTTTACATGATCGAATATGGACTCAAGAAATTCAGATGGTAATTCAATCTGCATCATTATTTTTTGAATTTGAGAGGAGATACTTTTTGTTAATGATTTATTTTCAATCATAGATGATATTAAATCTCGGAGACTTATTACCCTTCGAGTAGATTTATACGATGAACTACTTAGATCAATATCATTTAAATTAAAATCTTCATCTTCATTTGTATCTAACACAAGGTCATCACTTAAGTGTGAATGTAATAATTGGGCAATGTCGTAATCATTAGAAATAAATTTTGATATTTTATTTTTAGATTCCTGAAAACCTTTAGCAACACTAATTTCTTCATATTTATTTAATAAAGAATGATAGGCGATAGTATTCAAATAACTTTTTATAGGATCATCTATTGGTTCTGATGTTGAATCGGGAATGTTTATACTTAAATCATTTATTTTTTTAAAATCAAATTCAATCTTGGGAAGCACCTTCTTGACAAAGTCCGGTAAAAAAGAAATGGCTTCATTGACAGTCTCGACTTGAGAAAAATTCATCAAATAATATTAACCTAATTTTTTAAATTTTTCTCTTCTTCAATTATTTCTTGGAGCATCATTAATAATTTATGTTCTTCATCTGAGGTGATTTCTGATTGATGATTAAGCTTCATATTAATTCTTCTTTTCTTCTCTTTTAAAGATTCAATCTTAATTTTCTTTATACAGTCATGCAAAGTTTTTTCTTTTTTTATTGGGTCACCGTCTATTGTGATTTTAGCAAATAACAAATTGGAAATAATATTTGATTCTTCACTACTTCCAACACTAATTAAGCCTGAAGGATCCATATTGATATTATTTTCTAGCAATCTAATTATTTTTTCATATCTTTTATCTGAATTATCTTTTATACATTCTAAAAAATATTTACTTCTTAATTCTACATTTTCTAAAAGTATTTTTAATGCAATATCATTAGGATCATTAATATTTTTTTCATCATTAAATTTACTATCTATCGGCTGATTCTCTTGAATATAAATTTTATTTTCCAATTCTCTCTTAGAAAGACTGAAAGCTGATATGAATTTATTAATCATTAGGTCCCTATTAAATATGTCTCTAACTAAAGATACTTTGGTTGTAAAATCTGAAATTATATAATTCAAACTTTTTTCTTTGTTAAGATACTGCTGTTTAGAATAATCAATAAAAGAATCAATTATTGAAACTGAAGTATTTAATAAATTTAAGAAGGCATCACTGCCATTTTTTTGAATATATTCACAAGGGTCTTGTCCATGAGGCAGATCTAATTTATACACATCAAAATTATTTTCAAAAAGTGGCTCGATACTCTTGAAAGCTGCATCAATCCCTGCCTTATCCGAGTCAAAGTTAATAATTATTTTGTCAGAAAATTTTTTAATTTCATTAGAATGCTCAAGTGTTAATGACGTTCCCATAGATGCAACCACATTATAAAAACCAATTTTATTTAACATTAGAACATCAGTATATCCTTCAACTAACAAAACAAATTTTGGTTTTTTTCCTTTCAATTTATCAAATTTATCAATTCCAAAAAGGACTTTCCTTTTTGAAAAAATTATTGATTCTTTTGAATTCAAATATTTTGGATTGGAGTTATCAATTGATCTTCCTGCAAAACCCACAATCATTCCTTGTCTATTTTTAATTGGGAAAATTATTCTATTCCTAAAAAAATCAAAAAAATTATTGGAGTCCTCTTTCTTCTTTACTAATCCAAGGTCTTCTAGAACATCAAGTTTTTCTATTTTATTTTTAACAAAAGAGCTTAAAAAATTCCATGAATCAGGAGCAAATCCTATCATGTTTTCTTTTATATCTTCATCGTCAAAACCTCTTGATTTTAAGTAACTAATAGCCTTAGCCCCACTCTTGTTTGTTGATAAAAACTTATTATATAATTCAGCTATTAAATTATTTATCGAGAAGAGTTTATTTTTTTTGTTAGAATCATCTGGAATATTATAATTTGTGGTGGATATCTTAATATTAAAGAAATCTTCAATTTCTTTAATCGCTTCCTGTGAATTAAGATTTTTAAAATCCTTAATAAAAGTTATTAAATTTCCTCCTGCTTTACAAGAGTAACAATAATATAAACCTTTTTCGTCATTAACAGAGAGAGATGGATTTTTATCATCATGAAAAGGACATATTGTTTTATATTCTGAACCTATTTTCTTGAGAGGCTGCCAATGATGTTGAATATACTTAGCTAAAGATACTTTTTTAAGTACATCTTCTAAAGAATCATATTCCGGATTGGAAGGCATTGTTTATCTGAATTTTCTATTTTTTTTATTTTGCCTTTTTTTTGCAGCAAAAAGTTTCTTCTTCTTAATTTCGCTTGGCTTTTCAAAAAATTCTTTCTTTTTAAAATCTGAGAGAACGCCGCCTTTTTCAATTTGACGTTTAAAACGTCTGAGAGCATTTTCTAAATTTTCATTATTTCCTACATAAATTCCTGGCATATCTATAAGCGTAAAAAATAAATGAATGATATTAATATGTCAATAGTAAATTATCTAAGTAGTGCTTTTGTAGTCTTAATTAAATTTTCAACAGAAATATTAAGCTCTTGATAAACCTCATCCTTTGGTCCACTAGCCCCGAACCTATTAACTCCGACAAAATTTAAAGATTCATCAAAAAAAGATTTCCAACCTGTTGATACTCCTGCTTCGACATATATTTTATGCCCATTTCCTAAAATCTTTTCTCTATCAGATTTTCTAATTTCCATAAAATTTTCTATACACGGTATTGATACTACGGTAGCCGAAATATTATCATCTTCTAGTGACCTTGCAGCTTTATGCGCAATCTCAACCTCACTACCAGTGGCAATAAAAGTAATATCTCTCTTTAAAAGACTACCAAATATTAAATTTGAACTATATTTATTAAAAAATTCATTTCTTTTTTTAGTTCTCTGATTGAGAATCGGAAGATCTTGCCTAGATAATGCTAAAACTGAAGCTCCGTCATAATTTAAAGCACTTATCCAACAATCCAAAGTTTCATTAAGATCACATGGCCTAAAAACTTTTAAATTAGGTATGAGCCTTAGAGATGTAAGATGCTCAACAGGTTGATGTGTTGGGCCATCTTCTCCCAGACCAATTGAATCATGTGTCATAACATAGATGACTTTTGTATTCATCATTGCCGAAAGACGAATCGAAGGTCTACAATAGTCAGAAAAAACCAAAAAAGTTCCTCCATAAGGTATAAATCCTGAATGTAAAGATATGCCATTCATAATCGAAGCCATACCATGTTCTCTAACACCGTAATGAATATATCTGCCATTCATATTATCTTTATTTAAAATCTTTAAATCTTTAGATTTTGTATTATTTGAAGGTGTTAAGTCCGCAGATCCACCAATGGTAGAATCCAAAAATTTATTAATGCTATCCAAACAAAGCTGGCTTGCTTTCCGAGTAGAAGCCTTCAATAGGCCGTCCGTTTTTTCATTAAAATTATTGACTATTTTATTTATTTTTCTTTTATCAATTTTTTTTGAGATAAAAGATTTAAATTGATTTGAATTATTAGATTCATTTACTTTTTTCTTCCATATATTGTATTTTTTTTGAGATTTTTTGCCTGCCTTTCTCCAATAATTAAGAACATCTTTAGGAATTTCAAAGGGCTTGTAGGGCCAATTTAGCTTTTCTCTGGTTAATTTAATTTCTTCATCGCCTAAGGCAGCTCCATGTGATTCATGACTTCCTTGTTTATTTGGGGAGCCATAACCAATTTTGGTTTTACAGGCTATCATAGTTGGCTTTGTTGATTTTCTAGCTTTTTTAATAGCATTTCTGATTTGATTATGATCATGTCCATTAATTTTTATATAATTCCAACCATATGCTTCTAGTCTCAATTTTGAATTGTCAGTGAAAGTCAAAGATGTTGGTCCATCAATTGATATGTCGTTATCGTCATAGAATACAATTAATTTATTTAATTTTAAATGACCTGAAAAGCTAAGGACTTCATGACTTATACCTTCCATCATGCACCCATCACCCACAAAAACATAAGTAAAATGATCTATAAGTGATGACCCGAATTTTTTATTTAATATTTTTTCAGCTAACGCCATACCAACAGCATTTCCAAGCCCTTGGCCTAAAGGTCCAGTCGTTGTCTCAATACCTTTGGTGTGCCTATATTCTGGGTGACCAGGGGTCTTTGATTTAACTTTTCTGAATTTTTTTATATCATTCAATGTAGGTTCTTTATATCCCATTAGATACAATAGGGAATAAATAAGCATAGATCCATGTCCATTTGACAATACAAATCTATCTCGATTTGCCCATTCAGGATCATTAGGATTAATTTTAATGAACTCTGTAAATAGAACCGAAGCAATGTCCGCCATTCCCATGGGCATCCCAGGATGGCCGGACTTAGCTTTTTGAACTGCATCCATAGATAAAAATCTAATAGAGTTTGGAATTCTTTTATCCATAATTAATTAAATACATTATACGATTGATATTTTTTTTCAAAATTTTTGATTTCAATTGAAAAACAAAAATCTTTAATATAATATGAATATTTATTCTTATGCCAAAAATAAAATATTTAAAAGCAAGACAGATTTTAGATTCTAGAGGATCCCCCACTGTTGAAGTAGACATGTCAATTGATGATGGAGAGATATTCAGAGCATCGGTACCATCTGGAGCTTCTACAGGTAAATATGAAGCAGTTGAATTAAGAGATAATAATGATAATTATAATGGAAAATCTGTTCATAATGCTGTTTCAAACGTTAATGATTTAATTAAAAATAAAATAATAAATAAAAATTTTAATAGTATTTATGAATTTGATAATGAAATTTTAAATTTAGATAATACTGCTAATAAATCAAATTTAGGTGCGAACGCCATATTAGCTTGTTCGTTAAGTTTTATGAAATGTTTAGCAAACAATAGTAATCAGAGTTTATATGAATTTCTTTTAACCGATCAAGAATACATTTTACCGTGTCCTCTTATGAATATAATCAATGGAGGTGCACATGCTAATAACGGTTTAGATATACAAGAATTTATGATTATACCAGCTGGTTTTAAATCTTTCTCTGATTCTCTCCAGGCAGGAGTTGAAACATTTTTAAAACTAAAAGAATTGCTAAACAAAAAATCTTATTCTACAGCTGTCGGCGATGAGGGAGGATTTGCGCCTGATCTGAAAACTAATGAAGAAGCATTAAATTTAATATTAGACTCAATTACTTTAGCAGGGTATGAGCCTGGAAAAAATATTTTTCTAGCTTTAGATGTAGCGTCTTCAGAATTATATAACCAAGGCAAGTACTCCTACGATAATGAACTTTTAAGTTCTTCCGAATTAATAGGTGTTTATAAAGATTTAACCTCTAAATTTCCAATCATTTCAATTGAAGACCCGTTAGACGAGGATGATTGGGAATCATGGAAATCAATAACTAAAAGCCTTGGGAATAGTATACAGCTTGTAGGCGATGATCTTTTTGTGACCAATAAATCAAAGCTACAAATGGGAATAGATACAAATGCAGCAAACAGTATTTTAGTAAAAATCAATCAAATTGGTTCAATATCTGAGACACTAGACACGATTAATATGGCAAAAAATAATAATTATTCATATATAATTTCTCATAGGTCTGGTGAAACTGAAGATTCATCTATTGCAGATATTGCAGTAGGTACAAAATCTGGACAAATAAAGACTGGTTCGTGTTCCAGATCAGATAGAACGGCTAAATACAATCAACTATTAAGAATTGAAGATCAATTAAAAGGTAAATGTGACTTTGCTGGTCTTTCGACTTTTAAAATATCATCTTAATTGGTATTATATTATCTCGATTATGGAAAAAAAAACTCTATTTGATAAAATTTGGGAAAAACACTTGGTACATGAGGAGGAAGGTAAACCTACTCTTTTGTACATTGACTTACATTTAATACATGAGGTCACATCACCACAAGCATTTGAGGGATTGAGAGAATCTAAAAGAATGGTTAGGAAACCTAATCTTACATTTGCAACAATGGATCATAATGTTCCAACAATAAACAGACATAACATCGATGACCCTATATCAGCACAACAAATTGATACTTTGGTCAAGAATTGTGAGCAATTTGGAATTAAATTGTTTGATTTAAATAGCCCATATCAAGGAATTGTTCACGTTATAGGACCAGAACAGGGTCTTACAAAACCTGGAATGACGATTGTTTGCGGAGACAGCCATACCTCAACACATGGTGCCTTTGGATCTTTAGCATTTGGTATTGGTACTAGCGAGGTTGAACACGTCCTGGCTACACAATGTTTATGGCAGGTTAAACCAAAAACTTTTGAAGTAAAAGTTGATGGAATGAGACCTAAAGGCGTAACAGCTAAAGATATTATTCTAAGTATTATTGGAAATATTGGAACAGCAGGTGCGACTGGGCATGTAATAGAGTATAGAGGAGATGCGATTTCAAGTCTGTCTATGGAGCAAAGAATGACAATATGTAATATGTCTATTGAAGGTGGAGCTAGGGCAGGAATGATCAGCCCTGATAACACTACATTCGAATACCTTAGAAATAAACCGAATATGGAAAATATCGATAATGAAATTGAAGAATGGAAAAAACTAAAAAGTGATGATGAAGCGGTATTTGATAGATCCTTAAGACTAGATGCGAGTAAAATGTCTCCACAAGTAAGTTGGGGAACAAGTCCAGGAATGGTATCGGGTATAGATAATAAAGTTCCTAATCCAAAAAATATAGAAGATCCTGTCAAAAGAAAATCTATTGAAGATGCTCTTAAATATATGGGTATCAAAGCTGATATGAGTATTAGTGATATTAAATTAGATACCGTATTTATTGGCTCTTGTACAAATTCAAGGATTGAGGATCTAGTAGCAGCAAGTAAAATTTTCAAAGGAAAGAAAGTTGCGAGCAATATAAATGCCATTGTAGTTCCCGGTTCACAATTAGTTAAATATCAAGCTGAGAAACTTGGTCTAGATAAAATATTTAAAGATGCTGGCTGCGAATGGAGAGAGTCTGGATGTAGTATGTGTTTAGCAATGAATCCTGATAAGCTTTCTCCAGGAGAAAGGTGTGCTAGCACGTCAAATAGAAATTTTGAAGGTAGACAAGGTAAAGGCGGAAGGACTCACCTTGTAAGCCCAATTATGGCTGCTGCCGCTGCAATAAATGGAAGATTTATTGATGTTAGAGAATACGATATAGATTGGGAAGATTATTAAGATGGAACAATTTATAAATTTTAGTAGTAAAGTAATGCCATTAGATTCTGCAAATGTTGATACAGATCAAATTATTCCAAAACAATTTTTAAAAAGAATCGAAAGGACTGGATTTGGTGAATTTTTGTTTTTTGATTGGAGATTCAACGACGATGGCTCGCCTAACAAGAATTTTGTATTAAATAAGGATGAATATAAGGGATCAAAAATATTACTTGCACAGGACAACTTCGGATGTGGTAGTTCACGTGAGCATGCCCCTTGGGCTTTAAGGGATTATGGTTTCAAAGTTATTATTTCTTCATCATTTGCAGATATTTTCTATAATAATTCATTTAAGAATGGCATCCTACCTATAGTTGTTGAACCTGATCTGCTAAGTAATTTTTTTAAATTTTCAGTTAATGACTCCTCCTATGAACTTTATATAGATCTTACTAATCAAAAGATGAAAGATTTAGATAATGAATATTCTTTTGAACTTGACCCTTTTAGAAAAAAATGTTTGTTAGAAGGATTAGATGACATAGCATTAACTATGATTCACTCTGATAAAATTGATACTTTTGAAAAAGAATATTTTAAAAATACTTAAAACAATTTCATTAAGATCGTTAAAAATATACTAATTATTAAACACGTCCCTAGAGGTATATAAATATTAGTATTTCCTATGTTAAATTTAAAATCTAAAGGATTATTTTTAAATATTGAAAAAAAAGATGTAAATTCATAGATAATACCGATTAAAATTATGAGGGCTCCTAATAAAATTATTAATTTGCCAAAAGTCATATAAACATTTTAAACTATTAATAAAATGAATAAAATTACAAATAAAATATCAGTTGTTACAAAACAGAGAACTGGACTTAGTCCTCAGTCTAAACTTTTTATAAAACTTATATCTTTGGGAAATTTCAAGTTAGATAAATTAATATCAAGTGAGTTAGAAGAAAATCCCTGTGTTGAGGAAGTTATAAGCAGTGTAATTTCAAAAAATGACTTTAATCCAAACTATGATGAAAATTTGATTCAAATTGAAAACGAGCCATTAACACTTACTGAATATTTGGTAGAACAATTAAGAACTATGAAAATAGATAAAAATTATAAAAAAATTATCGAGGTAATAATATTTTCCATTAATGACTCAGGATATTTAAGGCTAGAGAATAAAGAAATTTTAGATCTTTTAAAAAAAAATACTAAAAATAATTATTCTAATATCCAGATAGAAGAAGCAATAAATTTCTGCCAAGAAAAATTTGACCCCCCAGGAATTTTTGCAAGAAATCTTTCAGAATGTTTATTATTACAATTAAGATTTAACAACTCGGAAAATATGGTACTCAAAGAAAAAATAATTTTAAATGATATAGAAATGCTTGGAAATTCCGAATTTGAAAAATTAAGCGCTAAATATGGGTTAAGCCATGAATTCCTAAATTCATTATTTGAAGAAATCAAAAATTTAAATCCAAAGCCTGGAGAGCAATTTGATGATAAAAATATAGGCTCATACAGTAATGACTATGAAGCTTATGTATATTTCGACAATGGAAAGCTTATATATCAGCCCAACAAAGTTTATAAAGAAATTAAAATATCAGAATATTATCAAAAGCTTTTGGAAGATAAATCTAGTCTGAGTAAAGAGGTTCATGATTTTTTAGATACCAAGATATCTAATGCCAGTTTGCTTATCAAAACAATAAGAGAAAGAAATCTGATGTATGAAAAAACAATTAAGTTATTGTGTGAAATTCAAACTAAATTTTTAAAACATGGAAATAAATATCTTAAGCCTTTAAAATTATCTGATATATCTAGCAAACTAAACGTACATGAATCAACTATTAGCAGAATAACCAGTAACAAATATATTCTTACAAAAAGAGGCATTATCAATTTAAAAGAATTTTTTAGTAATAAAATTGATTCTGATAATGATGCATCTTCGGTTTCGATAAGATTTTTGATTGAAGAAATAATTGAGAATGAAGACAGCCTAAATCCTTTATCTGACGAAAATATAAAAGAAATACTTAAAACAAAAGGGATAAATATTGCAAGAAGAACTATTGCGAAATATAGAAATTTACTTAAAATACCATCATCCTCGAGTAGAAGAAAAGCACAATGAAATTATCTGATATCCTAACGCCAGGTTTAATATTTAATAATATAAAATCTAATCAGAAAGACTTATGTCTCGATGAAATTATAAAAAATATCTGTAGTTTTGATAAATCTCTAAATTATGAATTAACACAAAAGCTAGTTTTTGAAAGGGAAAAACTATGTAGTACAGCATTAGATAATTATATTGCCATACCACATGCCAAAATTCCTGGGCTAACAAAAAGTTATTGTGCTTTAGCCATAAGTAAAAATGGTATTGATTTTGGATCAGTGGACGGTCAAAAAACAAAAATTATTATAATGTTGCTTCATCCCGAATCTGATACTAAAAATCATTTACTAGTTTTAAAAAATATTGCCAATTTATTTTCTATTAAAGAACTAATTTTACAAATAATAGATTCAAAAGATTCTTTTGATATATTTAATATAATTAAAAAGTATGAGAGCAAATAAATTTAATATTCATGGCGTCCTACTCAATATTAGTGGTTTTGGAATACTTATAAGAGGTAAAAGTGGAATCGGTAAGAGCGAGTGTGCGGCGGAGCTTTTAAATAAAGGTGCTCAACTCGTCGCTGACGATTTAGTTTTAGTAGATAAGAGAAAAAATAAAATTTTGGGTTACCCACCAGAAAATATAAAAAATCTAATTGAGATTAGAGGAATTGGAATTATAAATGTTAAAAATGTATTTGGGAATTCTTCGATTCTAGACGAATCTACGATCAATTTAATTGTTGATCTTATTGAATTTAATAAAGAAAATAAATATGAAAGGTTAGGTTATGATACAAAAGAGGAGGAAATTTTAGGAATAAAGATTCCTAATATAGAGATACCCGTCAGCCCGGGCAGAAATATTTCGACTCTAATTGAAATTGCGGTAAAAAAGTTGAATTCAGAAGGTAAATTGTAAATTATTAAATATATGATTAAAATTCATGAATGTTCAATATACTTATTATCACTCACGGAAACTTATGTATTGAATTAAAATCATCTGTTGAATTTATTCTTGATAAAGTAATAAATAGAAAGATTTTCACAATAAGTATTGATGAAAATTCAAGGGAATTTGAAACGTATTCAAATAAAATTTCAAATAGTTTAATTGAATCTGAGCATAATATAATTTTTACTGATATGTTTGGCGGAACTCCTTCAAATATAAGCCTGCCATATTATAAAAAGGGATACATAGAAATAATATCTGGAGTCAACCTGCCAATGTTGCTCAAAGCATCAACAATTGAAATTAATGATAATTTTCAAGAAGCAGTTAAAATAATTGTTAATTCCTGTAAGGATAATATAATAGTTGCTGGAGATTTAAATATATAATGGGAAACCTTGATTTTGACCAAATATTAGCTGAATGGAGTAAAGTTTATCTGGTTGGAGATTACGCCGATTGGAAAATTGAAATCGATGATAACATCAATAAAGACCATGCAGCAATTGCGCTTTTTCTAGACAATAAAACAGCTAAAGCTTCAGGTGAGTCTACTGATTATTATGAAGGATTTAAAAAAGCCTCATTACAAGTTTTAGACTTACTAGAAATATTAATCGCGGAAGAACCAGAGCAAAAAATTATAAAAATCACTTCAAAAGAATCTACAAGAGTAAGAGATCAAAAACTTGCTAAAGAAATTTGGGGATGAAAAAAGTTTTAGAAAAATACAAAGGATTTATTATTGATTTAGATGGAGTTGTTTATTTAGATAAAAAGCCATTNCCTNATTCTAAAAAATTTATTANTAAATTANTAACATTANACAAAAANTATGTTTTTTTAACTAATGATTCTAGNTTATCGCCAGATGAATANAGTANGCTTTTGAGTTCTNAAGATATACAATGNAAAAAAGGTCAAGTTATTAACCCAATAAANAACTTTATCAACNTGATTAAGATAGGAAAAATTNTAAATAAAAATATTATGGTTTTTGCTAGTACTAANTTAAAAAATTATCTTNTAAAATCAGATATTAATATTTTAGAAAAATATGAGGACTATAAAANGGCTGAGAGNATNATTGTTTCNGGTAACNTTAATTTTTCATATAAAGATTTAATGTANGCTTCNCTCTGTGTCCAAAATGGTGCAAAACTGTTTGCTACCAGTACNGANAANTCTTACCCNACNAAAATGGGAAATGTNCCTGCTACAGGNTCTATAATTGCNGCAATCCTTAAAACATTCAATACTAANGTNATAAATCTNGGTAAGCCNTCTAAATCAATTTTTTCATTAGCTTTNAAAGANNTNGGAACTAATAAGNCTGAAACTATTACCTTAGGGGATAATTTAGTNACAGATATTCAAGGTGCCAGAAGAAATGGTGTTGATTCAGCTCTTATACTTACAGGAAAAACAAATAAAAGNTCAATTAAGAATTTTATTTTTAAACCTAATTATGTATATGAAAATCTTAAGATTTAGTTCCTTGAACCATNCAAACCATCTTGCCTGAATGTTTATTTTCATACATTAATTGATGNGCTTTNGGTATTTCATCATAATTAAATATTTCAGACACAACNGGATTAATAAGTCCTTGATGAACAAGTTCATTTGCTCGAACACATTCTAATGCATTTGCAAAATGNGACCCNATTACATCTTTTTGTAACATCCAAAGATATCTGACATCAAACATACAGTCATAGCCTGTAGTTCCTGCGCATATAACAACTCTTCCAAATCTTTCACATACAAATACACTTGTTGGGAAAGTTGTTTCTCCAGGATGTTCGAAAATAACATTAGGGCTTTTTCTTTCACCGAGGATTTCCCATATCTTTTTTCCAAAATTCTTCATTTCCTTGAATCTTAATTTTGACTCTTCCTCAGTTTCATTTTTCTTATATGGTAAGTTTGGAAAATCTTTTCTATTTATTACACCTACAGCTCCAAGATCTTCACACATTTTAAATTTATCATTTGATGATACAACAGCAATTGCTTTAGCACCCATCATTTTGCAAATTTGTAGAGCAAAAACACCTAAACCTCCAGCGGCCCCCCATACTAGAACAACTTCTCCGGGTTGAATATTTGCTTTTGTTATTAACATTCTATAAGCGGTAAAATAACAGAGGGCATAGGATGCAGCATCCTCCCATGATAAGTGCTTCGGTTTTTTTAATATTTGCTGTGCTTGTACCCTAGTAAATTGAGCAAAACACCCATTTGGAGTCTCATAACCCCATATTTGAGCCTGTTTACTAACCATTGGGTCATAGCTGATAAAATCAGCATTACTTTGTGTCATATTAGAATGCGGCTCTTCGCTTTCAACACCACAATGAATAATAACCTCATCACCTTTTTTCCAACTTTTAACATTTGATCCAACATCCCATACAATCCCTGAACAATCACTCCCTGCAATATGAAAATCACCTTTATGAACATCTAGTACAGATATTGGTTCTCCAAGTCCTGCCCATACTCCATTAAAATTAATTCCGGTTGCAACAACTAAAACTAATACATCATTTGGACCACACTCTGGAACTGGCATTATTTCTTCTTGGAATGATTTAGTTGGCTCACCATGTCTCTCTTTTCTGATAACCCATGCACGCATTTGCTTTGGCGTATAATCTAAGTCGGGAATTACTCCTACCGGTAGTGGATCTGAATATGATTCTTTTGACATTTAAATCTCCTTAAAATTAATTTTCATAGAATCTTTAATTCTATCTATATTTTCTTTTGCTAATTTTCTGGCTCTTGTCGAACCATCTATTATTATATCAAAGATTTCGCTTCTATTCTTCTTTAGCTGTGATCTTCTTTCCCTAATAGGTTCAAGAAAAAGATTTAAAGATTTAGCTAAAGATTTTTTAATCTCTACATCTCCGATTTTACCTTTTTTATACCTATCTTTAAATTCATCAACCTCAGATTTATCCTGATTAAAAATATCATGATATATAAATACTGGGTTTCCTTCAACTTTTCCAGGGATGTCAGGACTTGTTCTATTTGGATCAGTAAACATTTTCATAACTTTTTTGCTGACCACTTCCTGATTATCAATCAAGTAGATACAATTATTTAAAGATTTGCTCATCTTACTTTTACCATCTATTCCCACTAGCCTTGAAAATTCACTTATTAATGGCTCAGGCTCTGTGATAGTATGACCGTATAAGGAATTGAACCTTCTTGATAATTCTCTAGCAAGTTCCACATGAGAGAGTTGGTCTTCACCGACTGGGACTTTTTTTGCATTAAAGATTAAAATATCTGCAGACATTAAAATTGGATATGATAGTAGTCCTACAGAATAGTTTTCTTTATCTCCTAGCTGAGATGTTTTTTCTTTTAAAGTTGGGATTCTTTGAACTCTGGGGACAGAGCATATCATTGATAAAAGTAGTGTTAGCTCATTTATTTCAGGCACTAGTGATTGTAAATAAAAACATGAATTATTTGGATCTAATCCAACTGAAATCCAATCAATTACTAGCGATTCAATATTTGGTCTCAATTCATCGACTCTTTCATTATGGGTAGTAAGCATATGTAAATCAGCAATTAAAAAGAAGCAATCAAATTGATTCTGTAACTTAATTCTATTTTCTAATGTACCGACATAATGACCTAAATGAAGATTCCCTGTAGGCCTATCGCCCGTGACTAAAATATCTTTTTTTTCCATTTTTTATTAATTAATATGATATCCTAGGATTCATATTTGGAAAATAAAATGAATAAAATTTATTATGAATTTTTAGAAAAATTAATATCTAAAAGTAGGAAAGAAAAGATTGATAAGGTTCTATCAAGACGAACGAGGTATATAGCAGTTTTATTAGAAAATATTTATCAATCGCATAATTTAAGTGCTGTAATAAGAACATGTGACAATCTCGGCATACAAGATATTTATACAATTAAGTCCGAAAAAATTAAAAATTCCGGTAAAAATGTATCCCTTGGCGCAGAAAAATGGGTTAGCATTAAATCAAAAGATAAAGATGAAAAATTATTTGACTATCTAAATAAAATTAAAAAAAACGGCTATAAGATAGTAGGAACATCAACAGTTAAAAATAATATAAGTTGTGACATAACTGATTTGAAATTAGACGAAAAACTGATATTTGCATTCGGAAATGAAGAAAAAGGATTATCTAAAGATTTTATAAAACAATGTGATCATATTATTTCAATACCGATGTATGGTTTTGCGCAAAGTTATAATATTTCTGTCTCATGCGCAATAGTTTTGAGCAATATAATATTTAAAATTAGAAAATCAAAAAAATCTATTTTTTTATCGAAGAATGAAAAAGAAGAAATAAGAAATGAATGGATAAAGAATTCTATCAAAAATTCAAATTTAATATTAAAAAATATAGAAAAAAAACGCGCCTGGAAGGACTCGAACCCTCGACCTCCAGAGCCGTAATCTGGCACTCTAATCCAACTGAGCTACAGGCGCATATCGGAGAGAGGGGGATTCGAACCCCCGGTACGGATTTACTCCGTACGGCGGATTAGCAATCCGCTGGTTTAAGCCACTCACCCACCTCTCCTGCAAAAAATTATATTTAATTATGGCTGATGAATNTCTAAAAATAAATCACAAATATTCTTAACTGGTGTAAAAAGTTCTTCTTCAATTTCAACGAAAATTGTTATCCAATAGTGCATNCCTCCATTCCAAAGACCAGCCTTCTCTATAAACTTAACNTCTTGATNAAAAATTTTNTTATTTACTATCATGTTGAGTGCTTCATTTTTATATTTATGTAAATTAAATTTATTATTGTAAATATCTTTATTCAAACAAACCATTTCTACGGGGTTAAAATAATTTGAGGAATTCCATATTTTTAAAGTTTCAGGATCATTTAATGATACTTGTGATTCTTCAACTAGTTGCAAGGATAAGTTATGATTATCATCAACCCAAAAAGGCTTGCCTCCTTTTGAGCCAATATCCTTGACAACGCCACATATTCTTATGGGTCTATGCAAAAGAGAATACAAATTTTCGATTTTTCCAGTATCAATATTTTCTATATATAAATGTGGTAGATTTTTTTTAATAAATTCATTGTAGAAATTATTTTCTTGAATCGGTTTTATATTATTTTCAATACAATCCAGCAGTATAATTTTTATGTTCTCATGTACGTATTTAAGAATTGCGCACATCCTATTATGATTTAAGAGTCTCATATTAATATTTTTTGGCGATATATTATCTATGTTGTGAATATAGAAAACATTTTCTTTGATATCGTTAATATTATCAATTAAAGCACCATGCCCAGACGGCTGGGTATAAATGTTGCCATTAGTGTCTTCAAGTAGATGACCATTTGATTTNATACAAATACTATTTGTGGATTTTTCCTGCGAAGAGAAAAAGACTTTGTTATCAATTGATATATTATTTTTTTTCAATATTCCAGAATTATTAATTTTATAATTTATTTCTTCTTTATGCTCATCTTGAACAGAAAAATATATATTTCTNTTTTTTGAAATTTTTTCATTATATAAAATAATTTCTTCTATAGGCGAGACTTCGTATTCATCTAATAAATGAAAAGGTATTAAAGCTTTTGGTTTTTTATTAAATTTTTTAAATAGATTAGATAATAATTGATTTAGTTGAATTAAATCTTTTTTATCCTTAAATTGATTCATCATGTCCTTGGATTGGCTATAATCTCCTTCAAAATGATTAAAGAAAGGGAGTTTTTTAATATTTTCTAATATTTCTTCCTCTTTTTTATCAATATTAAACATCCTGGTTGCAGAACCGGAGGCTGGAATAAAAGATGATCCATCTTCAAAGTTATTTTTATTATATTTTGATAGACTTTTGTAAAAAGAACTGACCTTTAATATTCCATCGTTTATATTACAAGGTCTTATTATTTTGAGTTTTTTAATAGGAATTTCATTATTTAGTATAGATATTTGATAATCGAATGATTCTTTTGGAATATAACTTGGAACTTTTATTGACTTCGACAATTTTCAAAATCCTTAACGGGGCCGACGGGATTCGAACCCGCGACCTCCGGCGTGACAGGCCGGCATTCTAACCAGCTGAACTACGACCCCATTAAAATCAATGGGCGCTACAGGATTTGAACCTGTGACATCTTCCTTGTAAGGGAAGCGCTCTCCCGCTGAGCTAAGCGCCCGATAAGATTTTTATACTATCTCGGGAGAGATAAATGTCAAGACAAGTTTAGAGGCTTTTCATCATCAATATCAACATCTACAGGCATATCAGGAAGCACGAGATCTTTTAGAATCTCATCCTTGGATTTGATTGCATGGGATATTACTTCATCCATGTGCTTAACGCTTACTATATCAATATCTTTTTTGATCTCTTTTGGGATATCATTTAAGTCTTTTTCGTTTTCATCTGGAATGAGAACTGTATTAACACCGCCCCTATGTGCAGCCAATATCTTTTCTTTAAGACCACCAATAGGAAGAATTCTCCCTCTTAANGTAATTTCNCCTGTCATTGCAACATCCTTTTTAACCTCTTTCTGAACNAGTGCAGATATAATTGCAGTTGATATTGCTATTCCTGCNGAAGGTCCATCTTTAGGTTGTGCTCCCTCAGGAACNTGAACATGAATATCNATTTTTTGATAAAAATTCCTATCAAGACCGAGTCTTTTTGCTCTNGATCTTACATAACTCATGGCNGCCTTGGTAGATTCTTGCATGACTTCACCCAACTTNCCGGTCACAGTAAAAGANCCTTTTCCGGGAACTACTGAAACTTCAACATTCAANAGCTCTCCCCCAACCTCAGTCCATGCTANACCTGTAGACATNCCGATTTGGCTTTTATCTTCGATTTCTCCATGCTTAAACTTTGGTACACCNAAATATTTTTGAACTATTTTNGGTGTAATTTTTTGAGAAAANTCTTTNCCATTTTGGACTACTT
This sequence comes from bacterium, assembly GCA_002697665.2. Classification (GTDB taxonomy): domain Bacteria; phylum Desulfobacterota_D; class UBA1144; order UBA1144; family UBA1144. The sequence goes on along the minus strand of NZXA02000040.1, from coordinate 27,153 downwards.
CTTTTGCAGTTTTTCTNCAAACACTACCGATCTCTCTTTCAAGGGTTCTNACACCAGCTTCTCTTGTATATCTTTGGATTAAAAAGTCCAATGCTTTTTCAGTAATTGANGCATTTTTATCAGTNAAACCATTNTTTTCAAGCTGNTTTGGCACTAAATATTTTTCCGCAATCTTTTTCTTCTCCAGCTCTGTATAACCTGAAAGTTTNATAATTTCCATTCTATCCTGCAATGCCCACGGTATNGTNTGTAAAACATTAGCNGTTGTNATAAATAAAACTTGNGATAAATCATAGTCAACTTCAAGGTAATGATCATTNAATGTTGAGTTTTGCTCNGGNTCTAACGCNTCCAGNAGAGCAGACGCAGGATCNCCCCTAAAGTCNGCACCTATTTTATCNATTTCATCTAAAAGAAAAACAGGATTTTTGGTTCCNGCTTTTTTCATTCCCTGAATAATCTTTCCAGGCAGAGCACCAATGTATGTTCTTCTGTGTCCTCGAATTTCNGCCTCATCTCTNACTCCACCAAGCGANATTCTAACAAACTTCCTACCCATAGCATTTGCCACGGACTTNGCTAATGAGGTTTTACCAACACCNGGGGGTCCCACTAAGCANAAAATTGGNCCTCNTTGTTTTGAGGTCAAAGCCCTGACCGCTAAATACTCNGTAATTCTNTCTTTNGGTTTTTCCAANCCAAAGTGATCATTGTCTAAAACTTTTTGNGCGTTATCAATAGATATTTCATCCTCAGTAAGATCAGAATTCCAAGGAAGATTAACTAGCCAATCAATATAATTTCTAACAACGGTAGCTTCTGCGGACATGGAAGACATCCCTTTGAGCTTTTTAATTTCTTTTTCAATCCTAGTCTTAATATCNTCCGGGATATCTTTCTTTTTGAGTTGTTCCTCAAATTCTAAAATTTCACTTTTGAAATCATCTTTGTCTCCAAGTTCTTTTTGAATCGCCTTCATTTGCTCGGTTAAATAATATTCTTTTTGGGCTTTTTCCATTTGTTTTTTAACTCTGTTACGGATTTTCTTTTCTACTTGTAAAATCTCAAGTTCAGATTGTATTTTTTCATATATAGCTTCAAGTCTTTTTGATGAATCAAGATTTTCTAATATTTCTTGTTTATCGGATAATTTGAATGATAAGTGAGAAGCGACGGTATCCGAAAGTTTACTTGGGTCATCAATAGCCGTAATAGTGGCGAGCGTCTCACTAGGAACTCTTTTGTTTAGTTTAATATAATCTTCAAAAGATTCGATAAGTGTTCTCATTATTGCATTAGTTTCAGAATCAGTTTCTACAATTTCATTTAAGTCCTCAGCCTCTACTGAAAAAAACTTATTTTCATCATTAAAACTTTTTAAACTTGCTCTGTTCTTACCTTCAACTAAAACTTTAACTGTTCCGTCAGGAAGTCTGAGCATTTGAACAATGGTGCCGACGGTACCAACCGAGTAAATATCCTCGGGTCCAGGATCATTAGTTTTTGCATCTTTTTGTGCAGAAAGTAAAATCTTTTTATCATTTTTCATAGCCTCTTCAAGAGCCCTAATTGATTTCTCTCTTCCTACAAAAAGAGGGGCTACCATGTGCGGAAAAATAACAACATCTCTTAACGGTAATAATGGGATAGTATAGACAGGGTTACTCATAAAAAACCTCCAGAGTTTGAAAGTTACTCTATACAATCAAAATAACCATTTATATGTTTTATGCAAGAAAAATACAAATATAAGACAAAAATAACAAAAAATTNACTATTTTTTAAGGATTAGTGGTAGTTTTTTTACTATTTTCAAAGGATAATAGNGGTTTCTTNTTATCGNTTATTACCTCATCAGTTACTAAACATTTCGTAACACCAGGNTGNTTTGGTAAATCATANATGATATCCAAAATAGAATTTTCAATAATTGATCTTAAACCTCTGGCTCCAGTGCCCCTCTTCAAAGCCTCTGATGCAATTGAAATTAAAGCATCATTTGTAAATTCTAATTTAACATTATCATTCAAACTGACTAATTTTTGATATTGCTTAATTAAAGCATTTTTCGGTTCTGTAAGAATTTTTACTAGCGCTTCCTGGTCAAGTTGATTCAAAGATGTGACTACAGGAATCCTACCTATGAATTCTGGAATAAAACCGAACTTTACTAAATCTTCAGACCTAACATCAATTGCATTATCTTCTTCTTCAATTTTTTTAGATGAAAAACCTATAATATTTTTTCCGGTTCTCTCGGAAATTATTTTTTCAAGTCCACTAAAAGATCCACCCAAAATAAATAAAATATTACTAGTATCAATTGGAATAAATTCTTGTTGTGGATGCTTTCTTCCTCCTTTTGGAGGTACATTAACAATAGATCCTTCAATAATTTTTAATAAAGCCTGCTGTACGCCTTCTCCAGAAACATCTCGTGTTATGGATGGACTATCGCCACTTTTACGAGCTAATTTATCAACTTCATCAAGATAGATTATTCCTTTCTCGGCTTGTCTAACATCAAAATCTGCAGCTTGAAGTAGACTTACAAGCATACTTTCAACATCTTCACCAACATAGCCTGCCTCGGTATAACATGTTGCATCAACAATNGTAAAAGGAACGTTCAAATATTTTGCTAAGCTTTGCGCNAATAAAGTTTTTCCAGAGCCTGTGGGTCCTATTAACATAATATTACTTTTTTGTATCTCTACATCAGACAAGGGGTCATTCCTCTTCTTTGGTAACGAATTAAANGAAATTCTTTTATAATGATTNTAAACAGCTACTGAAAGATATTTTTTTGCTTCTTCTTGACCTATGACATAAGAATCTAAATGTTCTCTAATTTCAAAAGGCTTTGGNATTTCCTCTTCTAATTCAGATTCAATATCTTTTACATCTTCGTCNTCAATGATTTCATTNCACAAGTCAACACATTCATTACAAATATATACGGTTGGTCCNGCAATTAATTTCTTTACCTCTTTTTGTGCTTTACCACAGAAAGAGCAATGTAGATTATCCTTATTATCAGTTCCCATTTTTATCCTCTTTATTACTAATGATAGTATCAATAAGTCCATATTTCAAAGCTTCTTCAGCCGTCTGATAAAAATTTCTTTGAATATCAGCCGTAATTTGATCAATTTTCTTTTTCAGATGTTTTGATAAAATTTCTGATATCACTTTTTGCTTTCTCTTTGTCTCTTCCATCTCTTTTTCTAAATCATAATATTGTCCACCAAGTTGTGTCCCTACTGAATGAAGCATTATTGTAGAATTGGGCAAAGAGAATCTTTTTCCTTCAAAACCACTTGCCAATATAACAGCTCCCATACTTGCTGCCATCCCAAAACACATTGTAGAAACATTGTTAGAAACATATTGCATAGCATCATAAATTGCTAATCCAGCAGTAACGCTGCCCCCAGGGGAATTAATATATAAGTTTATATCCTTTTCCTTATCGACCGACTCGAGAAATAGAATTTGTGCGACTATGATATTTGCTAAATTGTCATCAATTGGTCCACCAAGAAAGACAATCCTTTCATTCAAAAGTCTTGAATAAATATCAAAAGCCCTTTCGCCTCTAGAGCTTTGCTCAACAACCATGGGTACAAAAAATGAATCTGTCATTATGTTGATTGTAATTAAGTAAAAACTATAGTCAATTAAGCAATTTTATTAACTTTTATCTTTTTTTTGCTTTTTCTTTTCCTCTTTAGGTTTAACTTCATTAATCTTTGCATTTGAAATTAAAAATTGAATAACTTTTTCATCTGTGAGCTTAACTTTAACATCGTTCAGCAAATTGTTATCTTTATAATATTTTAATACTTTATCTACAGGTACTTTTTGGGATGAAGCAAAAGCAGCTAAATATTCACCAACTTCTTTATCTTCAGCAAAAATATTTTCCAATTTTGAAATCTCTGCAAAAATCAATGCAATTTTAACATTTCGGAATGCAGAATCATCTATAACTTTAAGTGTTTTATCATCAAGATCTTCAACCTTAATACCTTGTTGTGCCATTTTGTTTTTATAATCTTGCATCAATCTTATCTTTTCATCATTTACAAAAGATTGAGGAAAATCAAATTCATTTTGGTCAATTAATTTATCAAATAAATTTTTTCTAATAGATGACTGGGACTTTTGCTCTAAGGATGCATTNAGATCTTCAGAAATCCTTTTNTCAAAATCATCTTCAGTTTTAAAACCTATCTTTTCCAAAAAATCTTGATCTATTTTTGGTATCACTTTTTTTAAAATTTTATTTATCTTCAATAAGCATTTTACTTTCTTTGATGCGGCTTCTTCGATTGGAAAATCTTTTGGGTATGTAACAAAAAATTCAACTTCCTTATTTTTTTCAGTATTAATAATCTCATTTTCAATTTCAGGAATTAAAGAACCATTTCCAATTTCAACTATAGCATTTTGTCTTTTTAACTTTTCAATTTCTTGACCCTCGATAAAGCCAGAAAAATTTATATCCGCTAAATCACCTTTTTTTAATTTTTTTCTTTTTAAAATTTCTTCATTAGTAGCAAAATTATTCATTACATTTGATTTTGCTTCACTTATTTGTTTTTTAGTTAACTTAAATACTTCTTTTTCAATACTTATTTCTTTGTAATCCTTAAGTTTAAATTCTGGAATTATTTCAACATTAATTTCAAATTTAAAATCAGCACTCTTACTAATTCCTTCATCTTTTAATTTTGATGTTCTTACCACATTGAGCTTGTTTTCAACCGATAATTTATTTACATATAAATTAATTAATCTACTTTTTAATTCCTCTAAAATCTGTTTAGAATATTTGGATTCAATTATATTTAATGGAACTTTCCCTTTTCTAAATCCTTTTTCATCTGCATCTTTTTGGTACAGCTTAGCAACTTCCATAAAACCATCAGATACTTCTTTCTCGTTAATATTAAATTTTGCCTGCTTCTCTGTTTTGCTTATATCAATAATTTCAAAACTCATATAATTTCTCCATCTTGGGAGCGGGGGGACTCGAACCCCCACACCCGAAGGCGCTAGATCCTAAATCTAGTGCGTCTACCAATTTCGCCACGCTCCCATTCATTATTAAAATGAATGTATTAATATACTGATTCTATATATTAAAATCAATTTGGATCAACGGATACAGTGACAAAGTTTGTTTTATCTAAAAATTTTTGGATAACAAAATCTACTTCCGCTTTATTAATAGATCTAATTTTATTTGCAAATGAAAATGGCTCGTTTGGATCAAGCCCGTATAAATATGGAATAGATATTCTAGAATTAATTGCAGCATTTCTTTGAAGAGATATATCGTTCTTGCCAATCAATGAATTTTTAGCATTTTCTATCTCGCTTTCGGAAATACCATTATTTAAAAGTTTTTCTAATTCGGTATTGATTGAATTAATACTTTCTAATTTTTTTGAAGGTGAACATCCAATATATATTCCAAAATAACCATAATCAAGACCAGGAGTAAAAAAAGATGTTACTGAATAAGCTAGACTTTTTTTGTCTCTTAATTCTATAAATAATCTACCTCCCATTCCGGATAAAACACTATTAATAATATTAAATATGTATCTTTCATCAGATTTCATATTAGGAGCATATGTGCCAACAATAATATGAGATTGCTGTTTATCACCTAATTTGAGATTCTCATGAACATCTTCTTCAATTTTTTTAAGGGGCATCATCTTAGGAAGTTCAAAATTATTAGATTTTATTTTAAAATATTGATTCAAATTATCCTTTAATTCTGAAACATCGAAATTTCCAACTGCACATAGAATTAAATTATTATTATTTATATAATTATCATGAATTTTNNTTATTTCAGATANAGNAATATTNTTNACTGATTCTTGCGTGCCTATTTGANTCAATCCATANGAGTGATTTTTNAAAAGATTTTTAAAAAAAATATCACTTGCAACTNCTGATGAATTCTTNGAAAGTTTTGANATATATGANAAGGTATCAGATNTAGCAATCTCAAATTCACTNTCAAGAAATCTCGGATTTAATAAAACATCNGAAAATATAGGTATTAATTTATCAATATGATCAGAGGGACCNATCATCTTAATTCCGAAAGAATTTCTGCCAGAAAAGCCGCTAAATTCTGAACCTAAAATTTCTGTTTTCATAGCAATTTCATTCTTAGTAAATTTTTCAGAACCTCTCAAAAAAATCTCGCTCAAGAGTCCAAAAGAACCATTAGTATTCTTATTTTCATAATTTGAACCTCCTAGAGATGCCGCCCTTAAGGATATAAGCGGGGTTTTATTATTTTGCATGCATAAAAGTTTGATATTTGAATCTAAATCATAAACTTTAATATCAGGTGATTTTATTTTTTTGAGTGAATAATTAATACTCTTAAAGTCCTTTAAGTCGTTATCCATTTTTTTATTAAATTTAATTTTATCTATTATGTTTTTTTCAAAATCCTTGGGTTTANNAAGATTNGTNTTAAGAGGAGATAAAAAATTAAACTTTAANTTTTTNACNTTAAAANTTTCTNNAACATTATTNAATANATCTTTTTTATTAAGAGAAATAATNACTTTTTTATAATCATCTATAAAGCTTAGTTCTTGNTTATTGGAAAATAAATTTCCAATTGTTCGTGCTTGGCTCTGTACAGTTTCCTGGCTGTAAATATCATTAAGTAATATTTCAGTCTTAACCCTTTGTAGTTGGTCTTGATCAAAATTTCCATTCACTAAATCAACAAAGCAGTCTATTATTTTATAAATCACTTCGTATATGTNGCTATTTACTGTAGTTCCTTGAATATAAAACAAGCCACTATGCCTGAGTGTGTAATTTCCAGACGATATTGTTGTTACTAGGCCAAGTTCTTCCTTTATTTTTTTATATAATATAGAGCTTTCNCCAGACCCCAATATTGCTGATAATAAGTCGAATGATGCATATTTTAAGTCATTAGCATCAGGAGTAGAAAACGATATATTAAAATAAGTTTCATTAATATCCATCTCTTGAAAATTACTTAGGATTCTTTGATCATCGGATATTTTAAAACTTTTAGATATCTCAGGCACTTCATGATTTCTAAGTGGTGAAAAGTATTTTTCGATATTTTTTTCAATGTTTTTTTTATTAATTGACCCAACAACAATTACAGACATATTTTTGGCAACATACCACTTATTATAGAAATTTTTTATATCATTTTGCTTATAGCTTGATACAGATTTAGGTGTACCAATTATTGGTAAGCTATAATCATTTCCATCAAATACTGACTCAAACACCATATCCCATAGTCTATTAGAGGGTGAATCATTCCCTCTTTTTATTTCTTCTAGGATAACTTCCAGCTCTTTAGATAATTCTTCACTATCAAATGTTGCATCGTACATACATTGAGAAAAAATATCTAACACTTGTGGGACAAAATCATTTGATACAGTNGCATAATATGCGGTTTCATCAAAAGATGTAAAAGCATTAACATCTCCACCATAAGACTCAATTTTTTTTGATATCTCGCCCACGCCTAATTGAGATGTTCCTTTAAAGATCATATGTTCATGAACATGAGCAAGTCCTCTTTCATAATCATTTTCATANGCACTTCCGGTTTTCACCCAAATAAAAACTGAGGAAACAGTAGAATTTGGAACGTCTTTTAATATGACTTTCAATCCGTTTGCTAAAAAATATTCTTGAGTATTTATCATTTTTAAATTTTAATTAAAAACTTTCTTTAGTCTCACTAATTCTTTTTCTTAGTTTAAATAAAAAATACTTAAATAGTGAAAAAAACAAATAAAAGTAGAAGAAAATAAATGATCCCAGTTCGATATTTGTCAGTAAAGCTAATGAAAGAATCGATATAAATATTAGCGAATTAAATTTGGTCATCCCTTTTATTTTTAATTTTTTAATAAAAATAGTATTACTGACCATAAGTAAGCCAACAAAAGGTATTAAGAATAGAAATAAATAACTAACATTAATTACAGAAAATATATTAAATTTTAAATTTAGCATAACTACCGAGACTATTAGTCCCGCGGCCATTGGGCTTGGAAGGCCNATAAAAAAACTTTCTTTTTCATCATGCGACAAAGTATTAAACCTAGCAAGTCTTAAGGAAACACATAACACATAAAAAATACAAGTTATAAGACCAAATTTTTCAAATTGATAAAGATATGTTGAATAAGCCAGAATCGAAGGAGCCAAACCAAAGGAAATTAAATCACATAAAGAATCATAGTGCATGCCAAAAACGGAATCTTTATTAAGCAGTCGAGCAATTTTCCCATCAAGAAAATCTATAAAAGCAGCGGTATATATAAATATACATGTCCACCATAGCGGTTTCTCAAAACCTAAAAAGGTTTTATAATTAAAACTAGTATTTATTAAATTAAAAATAGCTAATAATCCCATTAACAAAGCTAATGATGTTAAAAGATTTGGAATTAGAGAAATTAATTTTTTATTTTTCATTTTTTTCAAACAATAACGATTCTACGGCTACAACACTATCTCCTTCTTTAAATTTACAAGAATAATCATTTGAAACATAAATATCTACTCTAGATCCGAATTTTATGATTCCCAGTCTATCAGCCTTATTCAAAAAATCNCCATTTTTAATNTATGGAANAATCCTTCTTGCTATAAANCCAGCATAGAGTATTAAAACAATATCATCATTGTTCTCATCTCTTAGATGAATATATAATCTCTCATTTTCTATGCATCTTGAAGAATTAGCAAAGAAAAAAGCGCCAGGATAATATCTAGTTTCAACAACCTCTACTTTAGTAGGGGCTCTATTTATATGACAATCAAATATTGATAGAAATATGCAAACTCTTTTCATTTCTTTATTTAAAAACTCAGTTTCTTTGAACGAGTCTACGGATATTATTTTTCCATCTGCTGGTGAAATTAATCCATTTTTATTAGATAAAATACGATCTGGATCTCTAAAAAAATAAATCACCAATAATAAAATTATAAAAATAATTAAGGAAAAAAAAGAAACACCTAAGAATGCAGTGGAGAGCCAAGTAATAAATATNGAAACCAAAATAGGAATATAGCCTTCTTTTGCAATTGTCCATTCATAATCTATTTTCATTGTTAATTTTTATCTTTATCTACAAGTTTTTTCTTGAATAAAGGTGTCATCATTGATCTAAGTGTTTGACCTATGTCTTCAATTGGGTGAGTCTCGCCGTCTTTAAGAAGTTTATTGTAATTTGGTCTACCTGACTTATTCTCTTTGATCCATTCATCNGCGAATTGCCCACTTTGAATTTCATCTAAAATATTNTTCATTCTTTTTTTAACAGANTCATCAATCAGNCGTGGTCCTCTTGTTATATCCCCATATTTAGCAGTATCACTAATTGAGTATCTCATATTAGATATTCCACCTTGATAAACTAAATCGACAATGAGTTTTACTTCATGTAAACACTCAAAATAAGCCATCTCTGGTGGATAGCCTGCTTCAATTAATGTTTCAAATCCCGCAAGAATTAGGCTTGAAAGACCGCCACAAAGAACTGATTGCTCACCAAATAAATCTGTTTCTGTTTCATCTTTAAATGTTGTCTCTATAATTCCAACTCTTGCCGAGCCAATTCCGGCTGCATATGCTAAGGCTATGTTTTTAGTATTGCCGCCAGGGTCTTGGTTAACTGCTATTAACCCTGGAACTCCTGCACCCTCTTCATATGTTCCTCTGACAGTATGACCCGGAGCCTTTGGAGCTACCATAAAAACATTAATATCACTATCAGGAACTATTTGATTATAGTGGATATTAAATCCGTGACCAAAAGCCAGNTATTTTCCAGGTGTTAAATTATTTTTTATTTGTTCATCATATATGTCTTTCTGACTGGTATCTGGCGCGAGGATCATAATAATATCGGATTTTTTGACCAATTCGGAAACTTCTAAAACATCTAAGCCTGCATTAACGGCTTTAGACCAACTTTCGCCTTCTTTTCTCAAGCCAACAGATACATTTATCTCAGAATCTCTTAAATTTAAGGCATGAGCGTGACCTTGGCTTCCAAACCCTACAATGCCTACATGTAAATTTTTAATTAAATTTAAATCACAATCTTTTTCATAGAAAACTTTCATATATTACTCCATAAAATTAATTTTTTTCTCTTTTTAAAGCTATTAAGCCTGTTCTATTAATCTCTTTTAAACCAAGTGGCCTGAGTATTTCTACAAAAGCCTCTAACTTATCTTTACTTCCAGTAATTTCAAGTGCATATGATTTTGTTCCCACATCAACAACTTTAGCGCGGAATATATCAGCTACTCTTAAAACCTCTGATCTAGTTTTTGAGGTCGGAGTTATCCTAGCAATCAAAAGTTCCCTTTGCAAACTTTCAGATTGTTTAAAATCATCAACTTTGATAACGTTAATCATATTCTCAAAACGTTTAATTATTTGTTCGATTATCCAATCATCACCAGATGTTACTAATGTAAGTCTGGATAATGATTTCTTTTCTGTTTCAGCAACACAAAGGCTTTCAATGTTAAATCCTCTGGCAGTAAATAATCCTGCTATACGGGCTAAAACACCTGGCTCATTATCTACTAGTATTGATATTACATGTCTCAATATTTCAACTCCATTGAATAAACTAATCTAATTTAATCATTATATATGAATCAGATTAGAATTTCGATTAAAGTTACACCTTTATAGTCAAGAAACTTTTTCATATATTTCTTTGAGAGGGATGATATTTTTATCCTAGTCGCTCTAACATTAAATGATTCCGCTAAAAGTTTATAATTAGGCCCAGGATATTTTTCATGAGTGGAGTCATTTATTACAACTATTGATAAGTTAATTTTCTGCTCAACAGCTACTATCATTTCTTGCATATTAAATTGGAAATTTTTACCTGATGAAATCGATACAACTTTAGATTTTGGCCTTGAAAATGTTGCACCAATTGCAGCTGGAAAGCCATATCCTGGTGTACCATTTCCACCGGACATTAAATTGTTCTTATAGTCAGAAATTTTTAAAAACTTCTGTAAATTAACATCATCATAACTAAAATCAGAACAATAAATTGTATCTTTTGGACAAATTTCAGAAATCAATGAAAATATCTTTGCTTTTTTGTTTAAATTAATTTCTTTCTTAATATTTATTTTGTAATTTTTTTGAATCTGGCCTATTTCTTCATCAGTCCAATGAAAATCTATTATATTTTCATCAGAAAGCACTTTCATGAATTCGGTAGAATCAGAATGTAAGTTAATATCATTACGATTTACAACATTTAAATCAACTTTATCGATATTGATATTAGCTACTAATTTATTTTGTAATTTTTCTATGTTGATAATTTTTGGTAAATCACAACCGATTGAAACAATTAAATCTGCTTCATCAATAAGGTTTTTTGATATTTTAGAACTACTGTAATCTAAAACTCCGCAGTTGTATTGAGATTCACTTATCAACCCAAGCGCAAGTATTGATGTTAGCGCGGGAGATTTGAATTTTTTAAGCAATTTTATGATATATTTTTTGGAGCCAGATGAACATGCGCCTCTTCCTAAAATGAATAACGGCTTTTTTGAGTTTTTAAAAGCATTCATAAAATTCTTGTATTCAGTNCTTTTCAAATTTACNCTATCTTCATAACTNCTNATCTTTACATTTTTTGGAAAATTAAAAACACTTTCACCAATTAGTACATCTTTGGGCATATCAACCAAAACTGGTCCTTTTCTTCCAGTATTTGATATNTATAATGCTTCTGCAATAGCTTTGGGTAANTCTATTGTTTTTCTAACGAGGGTATTATGCTTAGTGCAAGTTCTAGTTATTCCAATATGATCAGCTTCCTGAAATGCATCGCTACCCAAAAAAGGTGTGGGAACTTGACCAGTAAAAATTAGAACAGGTACTGAATCAGCATAAGCTGTTGAAATTCCTGTTACTGTATTAGTCGCGGCCGGACCGGATGTACATAAAATAATCCCAGGCAATCCGCTTGCTCTAGAAAAACCATCTGCCATATGGGTTGCGGCTTGTTCATGTCTTGTTAATATATGATTAATTTTTTTTGCATATGATGGCATTACATCATAAATCTTTAAGACATAACCTCCAGGTAAGCCAAAAATAGTTTTAATTCCCAGCTTNTGCAAAGTCTCAAAAAATAATTCTGCGCCAAGAAACTTTTTCATTCGTTTTATTATATATTAAAATCAATTATTAACTACAAACGAATATTCATTAATTGGTTTTATGGGAATATTTTTTTGTAGAAAATTCATCAAATTTGATATTTCAAGCTTTGCAATATTATATGCCGAAATATCATTATGAGAAAAGCCTTTTGAGATTAAGAAATCATCAATTAATGAATCAGAAATTAATTTATGATTCTTAGATATTATCTGATTTATTTTGTTTTTATCTGATTTAAAGTTGAAGTCTAAAATTTCCATAGAGTTGGAATCAAATTCAGCATATGAATATAATCCATTCCTGATATTAATTGCTATTATTACAGATTGACTAAAAATATCATCACAACTATTATGTGCATAAAACGAAGGAATCCCTATGATTGGGATTTTCAAAGATTTTGATAGAGTATTAGCAGCCGTGATACCTACTCTTAGTGAAACTAAATTACCAGGGCCCGTGTTTACCCTCACCTCATCTATATCAGAAATATTATTTTTATTAGATTGTAANATATTTTGAATCGCAGGTATCAATACTTCACAATGATTAGGAGTATTAGAGTCTATAGTTTCTGTNAAATAAGAATCGTTTTTCTTAAGACATATACTTGTTTTTTTATTAGATGTATCTAATGATAAAGAAATCATTTATATNTTAATGGTAGATTTAATCTCTTTTTCTAATTTATTTTTCATATCGGGATTTTCATTTAAAAACTTTTGTGAATTTTCACGACCTTGTCCGATTCTTTCACCTGAATATGAATACCAAGCACCTGCTTTTTCAACGAACCCTAACTCAACTCCAAGATCAATGAGCTCTCCTAACTTAGAAATGCCTTTACCAAAAATTATATCAACTTCAGCTTCTTTGAATGGCGGTGCAACTTTATTTTTAACCACTTTAACTCTAACCCTATTTCCAACAACGCTATCAGGAGTTTTAATNGATGCTATTCTTCTAACATCAAGTCTCACTGAAGAATAAAATTTTAAAGCATTACCTCCAGTAGTCGTTTCTGGGCTCATATACGAAGGAACGCCGATTTTCATTCTGAGTTGGTTTATAAATATTACAGTACATTTTGATCTTGAAACAGTAGCAGTGATTTTTCTTAAAGCTTGAGACATCAATCTGGCTTGCAAACCAACATGAGTATCACCCATTTCCCCATCTAACTCAGATTTTGGCGTTAGTGCAGCTACAGAGTCAACTACAACCATATCAACAGCAGAACTTCGAACTANTTGGTCAACTATCTCGAGTGCCTGTTCACCATAATCAGGTTGAGAAATTAATAGTTCCTCATTTTTTATACCTATACCTTTTGCATATGATGGATCAAATGCATGCTCNGCGTCAACAAAAGCTGTTACNCCACCATTTTCCTGGGTCTCGGCTATCGCNTGTAAAGCTAANGTTGTTTTTCCCGAGGCCTCAGGGCCATATATCTCAATAATTCTTCCTCTTGGAAATCCACCTACCCCAAGTGCACTATCGATACATATTGAACCCGTTGAAATTGACACGACGTCCTTGACTGTATCACCATCTAATCTCATAATCGATCCTTTTCCAAATTGTTTTTCAATTGAGGATATTGTCGATTCTATTGCTTTTAACTTATCTTTAGAATCATCTAGTTGATCAGTGGTTTTTTTAGTTTCGGCCATAATTCTCCTATTTTTGTAATATACAGGATTTAAGTGATTGTTTCCATATTATTTTATNATAGGTTTTTTCTCAAAAAATCAAAAACTTCNAGAGTAGTTCTCAACTTGACTGTCTTACGTGNCCCNGTTAAAAAATATTTCCTTGTTANTACNTTGTTATTTATCATATAAGCAACAAATACNGTTCCNACAGGTTTATCTTTTGTTCCGCCNCCTGGCCCGGCAACTCCTGATATTGCAACTCCTACATCAGAACCTGATAATGATATCAAATTTTTAACCATAGACTTTACAACCTCTCTACTAACCGCTCCATACTTATTAATCAATTTAAAAGGGACATTTAAAATTTTATTTTTTGCAATGTTACTATATGTATTTATCCCTAGACCATACACTTGTGATGAGCCAGGAATATCAGTCAAAGTATTTGAGATCATTCCACCGGTGCATGATTCAGCAAAAGATATTGACATTTTATTACTCAATAATTTTTTAAAAACTACCTCAGCTAATGTTTCATCTTGATCAGAAAAAATAAAGTTTTTNAGNCTCTTTTCAATTCTACTCTTGAATCTTTTTGACTCTGANGCTGCATCTTTACTTGTATTTCCAAATGAAGTGAGTCTGAGATGTATTTCAAAATTACTTGGTCTATAGCCAAGTTCAGTATTAGCAGAACTAATTCCATTAATTATTTCTGCAACCTCTGATTCAGGCAATCCGTAAACCTTAAGCATTTCGGATTTCATAAAATTTTTTGAAGACTTTATNAGCTTATAAAAATTTTTAAATAATGATTTTTCAATCATAATTTTTAATTCCTTGGGTACACCTGGAAAAAAATAAAAAGAAGTATTTTTTTTCTTAATTAAAAAACCATCTGCTGTACCAAAAGGATTATCTATTATTTTACTTCCCTCAGGAAAAAAGGACTGTCTTCTGTTTATATTGGAGTATTTTCGCTTTCTTTTTTTAAAAATATTCTTTATTTTTTCTTCTATATTTTTATTTTGTATAAGCTTAGCATTAAAAAATTTAGATGCAGCTAATCTAGTTAGATCATCATCAGTAGGTCCTAGTCCACCGGTGAAAATTACTATATTAGATCTGGACGATGCCAATTCAAGAGAATTTATTAAATGCTCAAGGTTGTCCCCAACACATTGGTGATAATTCACCTTAAGTCCGTAGTTAAATATTGAGTCACATAACCAGGAAAAATTTGTATCCTGAGTAATTCCTGATAATATTTCTTCGCCTGTTGTTATTATCTCAATTATATTTCTCATTTATGTAACTTATAATACCTTGAATATGATCTCCTAATGCGTAAACTTTCTATAAAATGTTTTAAGGAAGGTAAAATGGAAATAAATAATTGGCTTAAAAATGAGTGGGCTTTGATATTAGGTTCATCAAGTGGATTCGGTGGAGANGTTTCAAAAAAATTATCTGAATATGGCGTCAATATTATTGGCATTCATCTTGATAGAAAAGGAACAATGCAGAACGTTGAAGAAATTATTCAGCATATAGAAAAAAACGGCTCAAAAGCTAAATTCTATAATATAAATGCTGCGGATGAATTAAAAAGAAAAGATTGTCTTGACGAAATACATGAATTAATAGGTATGGATGATAAAAAAATTAAAATTCTACTACATTCTTTAGCTTTTGGATCGTTAAAGCCTTATGTTTCGAATGATCCTCTACAAAATGTAACTCAGAAAAATATGGAAATGACCTTAGATGTAATGGCTAATTCCTTAGTTTACTGGACCCAAGATNTATATTCGAGAGGATTATTTAGTAAAAATGCGAGAATTTATGCAATGTCTAGTGCGGGCAGTAGAAAAATTTGGCCTACCTATGGACCAGTTTCAGCAGCAAAATCTGCACTTGAATCTCATATTAGACAGATAGCTGTTGAATTAGCTCCTGAAGGAATAACCGCAAATTCTTTATGTGCAGGAGTGACTCTTACACCTGCATTAGAAAAAATACCAGGNAATAAAGAAATTGTTGATGGGGCTATAAAGGCAAATCCGAGTAAAAGATTAACACTTCCTGAAGATATTTCTGGGAGTATTGTTGCACTCTCCCATCCAGGNGCCAATTGGATAACTGGAAATGTCATAAGAATTGACGGTGGAGAAGAGCTTTCATAAATGGAAAAGAAACTNAGTCTCTATAATTCTTTAACAAATAAAAAAGAAATATTTAAACCAATAATAGATGGAAAAGTTGGCATATATGTATGCGGGCCCACAGTATATTCGAGTAGTCATATGGGCCATGCAAGATCTGCAATTGTATTTGATGTCATTGTTAAATTTTTNAGGAATATNGGATATGAGGTAACTTACGTTAAAAATTTTACTGATATAGATGATAAAATAATTGGGAANGCTTTGGAATTTGGNGTTGATTCTAACGAAATAGCGGAAAAATATAAACAAGAATATATAAAAGATATGAAAGACTTGGGTTGTATTGAACCAGATTTTCAACCCTGCGTTTCGGACAATATTGATGGAATAATTAATTTAATATTATCGATNATCGATAAGGGCTTCGCTTATGAGGCTAATGGAGATGTTTATTTTAATATTAGTAAATTTGAAAACTACGGAAAATTATCTAACCAAAGTACTGATTCAATGCTGGCAAATCATAGAGTAGAGCTTAACCCAAATAAAAAAAATGATTTAGATTTTGCATTATGGAAAAAAGCTAAAGATAATGAGCCATACTGGGATAGTCCTTGGGGTAGAGGCAGGCCAGGTTGGCACATTGAATGTTCTGTAATGAGCTGTAATCATTTAGGTTCAAACTTTGATATACACGGTGGTGGTAAAGATTTAATTTTTCCACATCATGAAAACGAGATAGCCCAATCCGAATGTATTAATGAGGGTAATTTTGCAAACTATTGGCTTCATAATGGTTTAATAAACATAAATCAAGAGAAAATGTCTAAATCAATTGGCAATATTATAAATATTAGAGATGCTCTTGAAAAATGGGACTTTAATTTGTTAAGAATTTTTTTTCTTTCTCATCATTACAGAACACCAGTTGATCTCTCTGAAGAAAGACTAATAGAAATTGAAAAGAGTATAAAAAAAATTATAAAAAAAATTAATACAAATTCAGCAAGTAAAAATAATACTAAAAAGTTTAATTCATTATGGAAAGAGGCTATGCTTGACGATTTTAATTCAGCAAAAGCATTCGGGGTTTTCTTTAAGTGTGTTAATGATGGAGAGATAAGTAGAGATAATATTAATGAAATAGCAGAGTTTGAAAATGTTATGGGTATAAATGGATGGCTAAACCTTTTTAAGCCTAAAGAAAAATCTAAGGATGACGAAATAATAATGGAAATTATAGATAAAAGAAATTTGGCTAGAAAAGAGAAAAATTGGAAACTTGCNGACGAACTTAGAGATAAAGCTGAAAGTTTAGGTTTTATCTTAGTTGATAAAAAAGATTCTACTACTTGGGAGCCTAAAGACCAATAAGCTCTTTACCTTTTTCTAATATCGGGGCTTGAGTTTCACCTCTACATCCGAACCAACAAGTATTACAATTAGTTTTATTAAAAAAACCTGGGCTAAAGTCTTTATAATGGCAAACTGCGGGCATCTCAGAACACCTCTTGATATATCCATCTGGTGTAACGGTTAAGAAAGAATGCCCAGCATTACAACTTGGTCCGTAACCTTTTTCAAAAAACTCTGGAATTTGCTTTAAGTAATATTCACTAGAAACAATAGTATCCTTCCATTCACGNTTGAGAGAAATCAATTCGTTGATAACATTTTTTACCCTTTTGNTTTCTTCTTTGACAAAATGGNTATCATTATTAGATTTCATNACCGAGTANGAGCTAAAAGAAATATTTGCACCCCAATCTTTAGCTTGTTTTGCCATAGCGACAATTTCATCAAGATTATCATCCATAATTATTGAATTGATTGAAATTGTTTTTTTTAATTTTTTAGAAATTTCTGGAATCAATTCTGAGATATGGTTCCACAATCCTTTGACACCACGATTTTCAGAGTGCCTATCTCCTAGAAAGTCTAAAGAAATTGCAATTTGATCAATTTTTGCATTATAAAGTTTTTTTGCTTTATCTATGTTTAANAAATCCCCCTTTGTTATAATTCCAGTGTATGTGAAAAAAGATGCTGATTTAATTTGACTTATAATTTCAACAATATCTTTTCTNANCATAGGTTCACCACCTGTAACCATNACGACAAGAGGGTCTATTTTTCTAATTAAATCNGAATAATCTTTTANCCTTTCTTCATTTCTTGTTTGCCAATAATCACAAAAATCACATCTTGCATTACATAGCTTTGTAACTTCTAAATTAACTAATTTGGGTGCACCACTTATTTTAGTCTTTAGGAATTTTGAAAAACCTAANGCAGAAAAGTTTAANGATTCTAAAAATGTTTTNTTTCTATCCAACATATNANTATCTAATATATTGAATACTACTATATTAAATAAAATTTACTAATAACTATCCTATTTAATTTTTTAATAATTTTTAAGTTAATTCTTTAATTTTTGCTATTGGAATGCAATTTTCAATGGTTTATGATTTGAATATGAATATTGCTGATTCAAAAGAAGCNAAAACGATAGATAATNATATCAGTTCAAAATATGAAATAAGTCCATTGATAAGAATGGAAATTGCTGGNCTTAAATCATCTGAAATCATCAAAGAAAACTTTGAATTATCAANTGCATTAATAATTATTGGAAATGGAAANAATGGAGGTGANGCTGCAGTTGTAGCNAGACATTTACAAATTAGTGGAATAAAGGTTGATATTTTTTTAGCAAATAATCACAAAAGCAATTCAGCTGAACTGGATATAAATTTAAAAGTTTTAAGAAAAATCCAAACTAATTTTATTAAAAAAATCTCTAATTCAGTACTTCAGAATTACGATTTGATAGTGGATGGAATTTTTGGTATTGGACTAAATAGAAAAATTAAACCAAATTCAAATATATTCAAAATAATTAAAATTTTAAATAATTCAAAAAGACAAATATGTTCTTTAGATATTCCATCAGGTCAATGTGCAACCTCGGGTATGGAATTAGGTATTTGTGTAAAGTCTGACCTAACGATTACTTATGATATTGCAAAGGTTGGCTTAATTAATGATCCGGGGTACGAAAAATCAAAAAAAATTCATATTTTAAATCTTGGAACACCAAAAGAAATATTTTTAAAAACAAATCACCNCTATGTCGATGAAGATTTTTTTTCAATAAATTTATTAAACAGAAAAAAATCATCGAATAAAGGAAGTCACGGACATCTATTAATTATTGGGGGTTCTAAGAATATGCCTGGCGCTGTAACTATTGCAGGACTTTCCGCATATAGGTCTGGGTGTGGACTTGTTAGCATTTGCGCGCCCGAATGTATATCATCCGTTTTAAAAAAGAGTGTTCCAGAAGCAATAATAATTGATATGCCTAATAAAAAAGATGGTAAAACTTTTGATGATAATAATTTTATTGAAAATTTAAATAATAAATTAACAAAAAAACCAACATCTATTGTAATAGGGCCTGGCATGGGAAATTCAAAAAAATTTAAAAAACTCATTTTTGAATTAGTTAAAAATTATGATTGTAAATTTATTATAGATGCAGATGCTTTGAACAGTTTGGGTGAAGATATACAGCTTTTAAAAAAACTTAAAAAAAATATTATAATTACTCCTCATCCAGGTGAAATGAGTAGATTAATGAATTCAAAGATTTCTGAAATTCAGAATAATAGAGTCGAAGTTGCAAGATCATTTTCAAAAAAAAACGATGTAGTAACTGTATTGAAGGGATTTCGAACCACAACTTCAAGTATAAAAGGAAAAATATACATAAACGGATCAGGAAATGAGGGTATGGCAACGGGAGGTATGGGGGATTCTTTATCTGGTATCATTGGAAGTCTTGCAGCTCAAAATTATACAACAATAAATTCTGCAATTTTGGGCGTATATGCCCACGGTAAAGCTGGCGATATTCTTTGGAGTAAAAAATATAATAGAGGTATATTAGCCAGAGATATAATAAAACATATCCCTGAATGTTTTTGGTCTTCAAATAAAAATACGAGGAATCAAGATAAAAAAATAATTGTAAATGAATAGAATTTGGCATATAAATGAACTTGATCAATTAATAGACTATGTAAAAGCTAATCAAGGTAATAAAAATATAATATTACTCCATGGTGATCTTGGATCAGGCAAGACTACTTTTGTAAGGAAATATTGTGAAAAAATTAATATCATAAATCAGGTTTCGAGTCCTAGTTTCTTAATTTTAAATAGTTATAACTCCCTGAATAATATGCGTGTCAACCATTTTGATTTTTATCGTGTTGAAGATATTTCAGAATTAGAGATGATAGGTTTATACGAAATTTTAAATGAAAACAATTCTTTAACATTTATTGAATGGCCAGATAAATTTTCAGAGGAATTAAAAATTTATAAAGAAAAGTCATGTAGTATTTATTTTAATTTTATAAGAGATAATATTAATCAAAGAGAAGTTAGAATCGAGATTTAAAATTATGGAAATTATTGTTCAAAAATATGGCGGTACAAGCGTTGGAAGCATAGCTAAAATAAAAAAAATTGCTCTAAATATAAAAAAACTTAAAAATAAAAAAACCGCGCCTGTAATTATTGTATCAGCGATGGCAGGCGAGACTAATAAATTAATAAAATTAGTTAATTCAATTTCATCTTTGCCCAACGAAAGAGAATATGATCAAATTATTTCTACAGGTGAAAAAGTATCCTCGAGCTTGTTGGTCATGGCATTAAATGAAATAAATGTAAAGGCTCTAAGCTTAGATGCATCAAAAGCAAATATTTTGACAGATAATATTCATAGTAAGGCCTCAATCNTTTCGATAGGTACAAAAGAAATTAAAAAATATTTATCAAAAGGATTTGTTGTTGTGATTCCAGGCTTTCAAGGAATTAATTCAAATAATGATATAACAACTTTGGGTA
This sequence comes from bacterium, assembly GCA_002697665.2. Classification (GTDB taxonomy): domain Bacteria; phylum Desulfobacterota_D; class UBA1144; order UBA1144; family UBA1144. Next base: position 6,124 of record NZXA02000040.1, on the reverse strand, counting down.
GAGGTGGTTCAGATTTATCAGCAGTCGCCATAGCTGGAGCTTTAAAAGCGGAAAGATGTGAGCTTCTTAAAGATGACGTGGATGGGATCTATACNACAGATCCCAAATTATATAAAAAAGCAAAAAAAATTAATTATATTTCATATCAAGAAATGCTTGAAATGTCCAGCTTGGGGTCTAAAGTCTTACAATCCAAAGCTGTAGAAATGGCAAATCAATTAAATACAAAAATTCATGTTAAATCTACATTTGATAATAAAAAAAAAGGAACAATTGTTATGAGTGAAAAAAAAATACCCCTTAGAGAAAAAAAGGTTGTATCTGGAATAACACATGATCTAAGACAAGCAAAAATTTCAATCATAGGAATTAAAGATACTCCTGGCATAGCTAGTAAAATTTTTAAACCTATAAGTGAATCTGGTATTATCGTTGATATGATTGTTCAAAATATAAGTACCGAGGGCGAAACTGATCTCACTTTTACGATACCCAAAGAAGACTTAAACAAAACTTTTAAAATATTGAGAGAAAACAAGTCAAAGCTCTCTTATTATAAATTGATTAAAGATGAGAAGATCGCATTAATTTCAATTGTAGGAGCTGGAATGAAAACTCATACCGGAATCGCAACCCGAATGTTTACATCATTAGCAAAATCCAAAATAAACATAAGTATGATNAGTACTTCTGANATCAAAATTTCNTGTGTNATTAATAAAAATTCATGCAAAAAAGCAATATCTTCCCTTCATAAAGAGTTTGGATTAGGATAATCATGAATAATATAGATGCATANGATGTAACATTAAGAGACGGAACGCAGGGTGAAGGAGTTTCATTCTCTGTTGAAGATAAGATAAGGGTAGCTCTTAAAATAGATGAGCTTGGAATAAAATATATCGAAGGTGGATGGCCTGGATCCAATGATAGAGATGAAGCTTTTTTTAAAAAAATTAAAAANGAAAGATTAATAAATTCAAAACTTACAGCATTTGGAAGCACTAGAAGGGCTAATAATAATTGTGATAATGATGCCAATGTGCAATCACTTTTAAAAGCAGAAACTGATGTTATAACGATTGTTGGAAAAACGTGGGATTTCCATGTAAAAAAAGCTTTAAAAATATCAAATGAAGAAAACTTAGAACTTATTTCTGATACCATAGAATATTTAAAGAAAAGAACTGATGAAGTTTTTTTTGATGCTGAACATTTCTTTGATGGTTATAAAGCTAATGAAGAATATTCCATATCTACTATAATATCTGCAATTGACGCCGGTGCTGATGGGGTCATTCTTTGCGATACAAATGGTGGTTCAACACCATGGGAAATAGATAAAGCTGTNAAAGTAATTAAAAAAATTTCAAAAAATAAGATACTNGGAATTCATTCGCATAATGACTCTGATTTGGGGGTTGCTAATGCACTTCAAGCAGTTTTAGCAGGTGCAAATCAAATACAAGGTACAATAAATGGATATGGCGAAAGATGTGGTAATGCTAATCTTTGTTCAATTATTGCAAATCTTAATCTAAAAATGAACATTCAATGTATCAAAAAAGAAAATCTGAAAAAATTATCAGAGGTATCAAACTTTATAAATGAACTTGCCAATCTNCCAATTAACAATAAATTACCTTTTGTAGGGAAGAGTGCTTTTGCGCATAAGGGTGGTATTCACGTTAGCGCAGTGATGAGAGATACCTCTACTTATGAACATATAGAGCCCGAGCTTGTTGGAAATAAAAGGAGAGTTCTAGTTTCAGATTTATCAGGGAGAAGTAATATCACATACAAACTAAATGAACTTGGGATTACAAATGTTGATGATGATAATTTATCCATAATCTTACAGGAATTAAAAAAATTAGAGAATAATGGTTATGAATTTGAAAATGTTGATGCATCATTTGAACTTTTTGTAAAAAAATTTTCAGGCAACTATGTTCCAAAAATTGAATTAATTGAAACCGAAATTAATACAAGACAAATTATTCCTTCATCTGATTCATTTGCTAAAGTAAAAGTCAGGATTAATAACCAGGTTAAAGAAAACCAATCATCTGGCACAGGTCCTGTAAATGCATTAGATAATGCATTACGAAAAACTTTGATAAATGAATATCCAGCACTGAAGGAAGTTGAATTAAAAGACTACAGAGTCAGAGTTGTATCCGGTAGTAAAGGAACTGAGTCCTTAGTTAGAGTCATAATTGAATCAAGTGATAAAAAAACTTCTTGGTCAACAATAGGTGTTTCTAGTGATATTGTCGAAGCGAGTTGGAAAGCTTTAATTGATAGCTTTGAGTATAAACTTATGATCCTAACTTCTTAGATTTTATATGTTTTTCAAAAGAATTTTTAAATTCCTCTTGAACTTTTTTGCTAGCTCTTTCAATAGGTAAAAGAACCATTTTATTATATATTTCAAAAGCAAGATCCTCTAAGGCTTTATCTTTATTATTTCTAGCTAACCTTAGACATATAACAGACAAATAAAATATTGATTTAAAAAGAGATCTCTTTGCATCATTTACATTATATTTTTCTAGAAGAGCATTTGCATCGTTCATTGAAAATAAACTTTGTGTTGCAAATAGTGACAACAACTTGTTAAGCTCTTTAGGATTTTTAGTTTCAATCACCTTGAGGATAGGTGCTTCAAGTACACCCGATAATTTATCATCTTGTTCAAATAAAAGAACGGCCATTTCTTTAATCTTATTATCATCATCACTGGTCATAATGTCTTGAATAGCATCTTTTACATAATCCAATGCATAAGNATCACGAATCTCTTCGAGCCTTAAACCTTTTTTCTTTAAATCTTTAATTTCTATTATTTTCTTAATTGTATCTATTGGATATGAAATTTCTGGAGGAAGTTCTCCAGATTCATGAGCTTTGATTCTAGGCGATGGTATTAAGCCAAGCTCNGAGTACATGCTAACAGTGGCTTTAGGGTCAGGACCCAACGCTATTTTTTTTTCTTGCAATTTAACAATTAAGTCATGCAAAGATATTGTTTTCATCCTTATTATTATTACCTCTTGAGTTTTATTTTACAAAAACTAAGGAATTTTTTTAATATTATTTATAAAAATTTTATTTTCCGATGTTTTTCCATAAAATGGGACATGAGAATTCATAATGTAGGAATTGTTATTGATAAAATATTGTATTTTAAGCTTTTTATCGCTCTCAGAAATGATTTTGTAGTTACTTATTTCGAATGTCTTAGTTTCATGTTTTTGTAAATCTGAATAAAATTTTAATTTTTTTATATCTAATTCTATTGAGATATATGAGCCATCTTTCATAGGATTGAATAACCCATAAACAACAAATTTACGTATATTTTTGCCTACATTAGATATTTCGGTTAATAACAATTTTTTAAAAACGTAAAAGTTAAAAATCATCATAATTTTTTATATATAAAGCTATGCCTTTCAAAGTTAGTAATTTATCAAATATATATTTTTTTGGTAGGTATTTTTTAAAAATATCTGTCAAGCCACCAGTTATAAAAGTTTGATAACTTTTGCCGTATTTATTAACTATATTTAAAACTAATGATTCAATCATTTTAGAATTTCCCTGGGTAAAGCCAATTGATAAACAATCATGAGTAGACTTACCAAGAATTCCTGATTTATAGTTGGGCTCATATTTCCCGATCATAGACGTATTCGAAAGTAGAGAGGAAAACGATGTTAGCGGCCCAGGAATTATTAAGCCACCCAAATATTCAAAGTCACTTGAAATAACATCAAATGTAGTTGCAGTTCCAATATCAACCACTATGCTACCAGTCTTATTATTCAGAGTCCTTGCCCCTAAACAATTGAAAAAACGATCTGATCCAAAACTATCAATATTTTTATATTTAATTTTAAAATTTTTATATTTTTTCTCTTTTAATATGTTTAATTTCAAATTTGGAAATTTATTTATTATATTTTTTTTAATTTTTGACATAATTTTTCTGTTAACGTAAGAAATTACAATTTGATTAATATTTGGCTTTTTAAGGACTAGATTTTTTATAATATTGTTCAAATTTACTAAAAATCTAGAATTATCTATATTTTCTAAATAATTAATATTTGAAATCTTAAATCCATTACAAACCGCCAATTTGGTAGATGAATTTCCTATTTCAAGAATTAATTTCATTTAAATAGTATATCATTATTGACAAAAGCTTATATTTTGTAAAAATTATATATCGTTGGAGGTTCTATCATGAAAGAACTAAAAAGAATTTGCTGGGATTGCCCTGGCGAACCTGTAGAAACCTGGGAAATCAAAAAAAATCAAAATAGAAGAGAAGGTTGTCTATTTACTATTGCATGTAAACAATGTAAGAAAGAGTCGCAAGTTTTTGGCTGGATGATTGGTTGTGATTGTCAAACTTGTAAAGACCAATCAATTGGTGCTGCAAAGTAGACTAATTATTTAACTTAGAGGCTATTATGGATAACAGATCAATAAATCCTTATGATTTAAGGATGTTAAATTTGTATTTAAAAGAGAATAAAATCACTAAAGAAGAATATGATGCTCATATTAAATCACTTGATGATTTATCAGATAATATTGAGGAAGTTGATATTCAAATATCAGAAGATATTCAATCTGATGAGCCAGAGGCATAAAATGGGCTTTGAATATAAAATAGTAAAATTTGAAGATTTAAATCAACCAAAGTCACATGATTTAGACATATATGAAAATGAAAAAAAAATTAGTACTGATGAAGAACTTATAAAAAAACTTAATCTACTAGGAAAAGATGGTTGGGAATTAATATTTGTACTTAATGGCAAATTCTTTCTTAAAAAAATAATATAAAAAATATGAGTCAAGCAGATGCAATTATTAATAGCCTTAGAGATGGATGGTTAAAGTTAAAAGAATCTAAAGAATCTTTGAGAATCAAATATGAAAATATAAAACCATCTGACGAAAATAGCGAAGATATAAGAGAAGAATTTGAAGGTTCAAAAAATATATATAACGCTCATCTCCAAAATATAGCTACTAACATAAAAAACAAATTTTACTCTTTAGAAGATGTTGAAAGGATAGATTCAGAATTAGCGAGTGAGCTAGAAGAATTCTTAGATGACTGATTATTAGACTCCAAAGTACACTAAGATCATACCGATTAAAATCATTATAAATGAATAAGGCTTTGATTTTATAAGTTCAATTAATTGTTTCATTTGATATATAATATTTCTTGATAATTATATAGCAATGAATAAATTAACTAAATATCTTATAATTTTTGGAATTATAGTTCTAATATTAGGACAAGGTGGACTATTGGGAGCGGTTTTTGGCTTTATAGTTTCTATTTTTAAAATTCCAGCAGTAATTGGTATTTTAATAATAATTTTAGCCTTGGTAATTCATTATAATAATAAGGAGAAAAAATAGTTGTATCTTCCTGGCATCCCCTTTGGATGCTTACTTAATATTATAATAATTATTTTGCTTACCCTTTTATTTTAAATAAAATATTTGCATGGGAATGAATAAGGATGAATTAGATGAAATAAAATCAAAATATCTAGAGCAAGAAATCTATATAAAATTCAATAAGAATTTAAAAGTTTTAGAAAAAAATTTAAAAAATACTGAGTCAGTACATTTTGATTTTAATATATTTAAATTTACATATACGTATTCGAATGAAAACAATGCACTATATGAAAAAATATCCATAATTAATAGTAAAAAAAATTACAATCATGTGTATCGGGCACCTTATGATATAGATCGAATCATATCAGATAGAATCAAATGGATTTTNGAAAGAATCTAAATTCTTTTAATAGCAAAGCTGATATTTTCAGTTTGATCNGCAGTTANATATATAATTTGCCAATTATNCTCAACACAAAANTGATGAACCGCTTCAATAACTCCATACCTTTGAGTNTTTAACCAATTGCCCATCATATAATCATGTCCTGCAATAACTCCCTCTTGTTTTACTTTACGAGGACCAAGAATTTAATTCTTTGTAAGTTGTTTNGTATGAATGATCAGTATCAATATAGANCCAATCAAAAAATTCATTATCAAAAAGATTAGTGGCATTTAT